>DKYD01000043.1:948-7950 GCA_002492335.1 Lachnospiraceae bacterium UBA7109 | reverse complement strand
AGGAAACAATATGGAGACATATCCCCTAAAAAAATAAATGAAATTATATACAAATGTCAAAATAAACCTTTATTTTGTCAATGTCAAATACAAAATCTCTTAAAAACTGCGCAAAAAAGCAATATTCCAATAGCATTTCATGATGTTGAGCAAGAATCACAACTTAAATTTATGAAAGAAAATGGGATTTGTATTTGCGAATTTCCTTTAAATTTTGACATTGCAAAAAAAGCTCATGAACAGGGATTCTATAATCTTGTTGGTGCTCCCAATATTATGAAAAATGGATCTCACAATAAAAATGTTTCTGCGTTAGATTTAATTAAGGCAGGATATGCACATATAATATGTTCGGATTACTATACCCCTGCCTTATTGCAAAGTATATTTACAGTAGCGCAAAATACAAATATACCTCTATATGAATCTGTGAAATATTCAACTCTTAATCCTGCCATTGCATTAGGAATTCAGGATGAATATGGTTCTATTGTCACTGGAAAAAAGGCAGATATAATTATTGTTTCTAATGATGAAATCATGCCAAAAGTATGTAAAGTTTTAGTGGATGGAAAGGTTAAAATAGAATTGAATTATGAATGAATTATACAATTTTGAAAAAATATTTTCCATATTAGATAATTTAAATAAGTTTCAGAAATCAAGAATTCCACTATGTGCTGCTGAAAATGTCATTTCAAATTTTTGCAAGTTGCCACTAGATGGAGATATTCAAGAACGATATATTATGGGAAATTACTATACATATTCTGAAAAAAATAATTTTATTGGAAGCCAATATCTTGTTCCCATATATGAACAAATTCATAATGTATGCAAGCTTCTATTTGATACAAGATATACAGATGCGAGGACGTTAAGTGGTATGAATTGTGTAACAACACTGCTTATGTCCCTTACTAATAGTGGTGACAAAATTGCTATTTTATCCCCTGCAAGTGGCGGACATCCATCTATTATACCTGTTTGTGAAAGATTAGGTTTGCATGTATTTGAGTTACCCTATGATTATATCAATTTTGATTTAAATTACGAAGAAACAAACTATATTATAGAAATGGAAAAAATACACTATATTTTATTGGCTCCATCAGATATAATTAAACCTATGGATATACAAAACTTAATGCTTGATAACAGCGTTTTGTTGTATGATATAAGCCAGATTATGGGATTGATTGCCGGAAAACAAATTAGTAATCCTCTTAAAATATCGTCTAATGTTGTTTTGCTGGGTGGAACGCATAAAACATTACCTGGACCTGCATCAGTACTTATTATGACAAATAATGAAGAAATCCATCAAGCAATTGAAGAGAACATAAACCCCAAATATTTGCGGCATACGCAAATGCATCAAGTAATAAGTCTGCTGCTTGCTCTTATAGAGTAAGCGTCAAATTCCCCGCCTTTCGCTAAACCCATTTTTAGTCCATACTTGAAAAAACAATAGATTTTTTCAAGGAGGACTATCAACTATGGATCAGTGTACTCATGAAGTACGTGCCGAGTATTGGAAAGGTATCATCAAAGCCTGCGGGCAGCGCCCTGCAGGCCAGTCGGCTAAATGCTGGATGGACGAAAATGGTATATGTGAACAGAGTTACTATTATTGGCAGCGAAAACTCCGAGAACAGGCTTATGGCCTGATAAAAGAAAGTGCTGCTGTCCCAGCAGTGCCGGAAAAGACAGACATTACATTTGTGGAGGTTCCTTACACCCAGCCGGTGCCGACGGATACAGGGAAAGCTTTTCCCTGTGTTGCTGTGATTCAGACATCCTGCATAAGGATAGAGATCACCAATGGCATCTCGGATCCTGTTCTTACCCGGATACTCAAGGAGGTTCCCCATGCTTGAAGATGCTGCTGGTATCCGTCGTGTAGTGCTTGCCTGCGGTACGGTTGATCTCAGAAAGGGAATTGACGGCCTGGCAATGATCATAGGGGATAAATATAAGCAGAATCCCTTTGAGAAAGGAACTCTCTTCCTGTTCTGCGGGAAACGCTCGGACCGCTGTAAAGGACTTTTGTGGATGGGGACAGGCTTCCTGCTTCTTTACAAGCGGTTTGAGGACGGGCGGATGTCATGGCCGAGAACCAGTTCGGAAGCGGCGGAACTGACAGAGGAACAATACCGTTACCTTATGCTGGGATTAAACCCGCTGGATCCTAAGATCAAGGATGTGGATCCGGAAAGAATATACTGATATTTGTGCAAAACAGAGAAAATATTCCCCTGTTTTTTGCGTATGAAGGAGGGTATCCCCGGAGCAGAAATGGCGCAGACAAAAAGAGGCGCTGATGCCCGGGATGCCCTCTGCCATGAAAGATTGAACTTTGAAAACTTTATATTCCCAGACCGCGGGAAGGTCGTCTGAAAGCGTCTGGCATGGTGGCAGAATGACGATCCCGGTTTCCGTCAGGATTCGCTATTTTTCGGACTTTGTGCTATACTTGATCTATCAGAAAGGCGGTCAGTATGTGCAGAAGATTTACACCGGATGAACTCAATACCATGGGTCATGAGGCCAAGAATGATGTCATCTATCAGATGCAGGATCGTCTTGATAAACTTGAACACGATTACGAAAATCTCATAGAGCAGGTACGCCTTGCAGACCAGCAGCGGTTTGGCCGCCACACGGAAAAGCTGGATGAGATCGCGGGACAGCTCTCCTTTTTTAATGAAGCCGAAGGAAACTGTGATGAAAGCAGTCCGGAGCCGACTATCGATGAGACGGTCGCTGCTGCAATGAAGCCACCCCGTAAGCCAAAGAAGAAGGGACAGCGTGTGGAGGATCTGAAGGATTTTCCGCAGGAAGAAGTGGAACATGATGTCCCGCGTGAAGAACTTACCCGCGCATTTGGCGAGGGGAACTGGAAAAGCATGCCGGATGAGGTCTTCTGGCAGCTTCGTTTTGAACCGGCCAGGTGGATCGCCGAAAAACATGTGGTCAAAGTGTATGTTGGCACAGACGGGCTGCATCAGGATGAATTCCTCCGCGGGGATCATCCCGCCACATTGTTCCGCGGAAGCATTGCAACCCCCTCGCTGGAAGCAGCGGTCATCAATGCAAAGTATGTCAACAGCAATCCGCTGGACCGTATTGCCCGTGATTTTCAGACAAACGGAATAAATCTTTCCAAACAGACCATGTCTAACTGGACGGTATGGTCAGCAGAGAGATATTTTCTTCCGGTATATGACCTGATGAAAAAGAGACAGCTGGAAGCACATGTGAATCAATGTGATGAAACACCGCTGGAGGTGATCCATGATGGCAGACCTGCGGGCAGTAACAGTTACATGTGGGTACATCTCACCGGGGAACTGAGCCCTGGTCCGAAGATCGTTGTGTACGAGTATCAAAAGACGCGGCACAGCGACCACCCGAAGGAATACTATAAGTATTTTAAAGGGATCCTTATGACGGATGGGCTGGAGCAGTACCACAAGCTTGCCAGAGAGCAGGAAGGGCTGATAAACGCAAACTGTCTTGCCCATGCCAGACGCCATTTTGCCAATGCCATCAAGGCAATGGGCAAAGGGAATGGGGAAGCAGTCAAAGCTTCCGTAGCGTATAAAGCGCTGGTGCGTATCGGAGCCATTTACGACCTGGAAGGAGCCCTGAAAGGCCTGTCCCCCGAAGCACGTCTGAAAGAACGGCAGTCTTCGATCAAGCCGTTGGTGGAGGAATACTTTACGTGGATAAAGGATATTTTCAGGCAAGGAGTGGTCCTCCCCAAAAGTGAAACCGCAAAAGGGCTTGCGTATAGTATCAATCAGGAAGAATATCTCAAAGTGTTCCTGACAGACGGAGAAGTCCCGATTGATGATTCAGCCTCGGAACGTGCGCTGAGAAATTTTACGATCGGCCGCAAAAACTGGGTAACGATAAATACGATCCGAGGTGCCCAGGCGAGCGCAGTAATCTACAGTATCACAGAAACAGCCCGTGCGAACGATCTGAATGTTTATTATTACATCAGGCATCTGCTGACAGAACTGCCGCAATTTATCGATGAGAATGGAAAAATAAAACGATCCATTCTGGAGCCGCTCATGCCGTGGTCGGAAACACTTCCAGCCGATTGCTACAGTAAGCGCCGCAAGTAAGCGGCGCTTAGTTTATCAGGGGGCGGAGAATTTGACGTTTACGGTTATGCGGCTTTCAGCTATTTTGACTCAAAAAAATTTGTGACATTAACTTGACATAAGAGGGGTTTGGGGCGCTATGCGTCAGTTCAAGTCTGCCGTCTTGAGGCGGGAGAGTCTGCAGGGGTAGATTGATCTACTTTTTCAAAAAAGAAGATTCTTCTTGTTAATAATAGAAAAAATGATTATAATAATTGTTAGAATAGAATGTGATTGGAATTGTATGGGGGATACTTCATGCTTGTTGAAAACAAAACAACTGAATTTAAGCGAGAATACGTTGAAGATATTAAAAACACGATCGTTGCCTTTGCAAACTGTGATGGTGGTACACTTTATATCGGAGTGAACGACGATGGAACAGTTTGTGGTATTGACGACGTTGATGATACTATGCTGCGTGTAACCAATGCGATTAGAGATGCAGTGCGTCCAGATATTACTATGTTTGTGGAATGCCGTAATGATGTCATGGACGAAAAGTCCATTGTGTGTGTAATTGTCCAACGAGGTACAGCAAGACCATATTATCTGTATAAAAAAGGAATTCGCCCGGAGGGTGTTTATGTTCGTCAGGGTGCATCGACAGTTCCGGCAACAGATGCCGCTATCCTGAATATGATCAGGGAAACAAGTGGTGACAGTTATGAGACAGCCCGTTCTCTCGACCAGAATCTTTCTTTTCATAAGTCTGCCGACTTCTTTAAAAAACGGAAGGTAGAGTTTGGAAAAGCCCAAATGCGTACGCTCCACCTGATCGGTGAGGATGATATGTACACCAATCTGGCTTTTTTGTTGTCTGAGCAGTGTACACATATGATCAAACTGGCTGTATTTGAAGGCAGTAAGAAATCTGTATTCAAGGATCGTCGGGAATTGTCGGGGTCTCTTTTGGAGCAGATGGAGGAGGCCTTCGATTATATTGATCGCTACAATCGTACCCGTGCAGAATTCTCCGGATTGGACCGGTTAGATATGCGGGATTATCCTCCAGAGGCAATACGTGAGGCACTATTGAATGCTATCGTTCATCGGGACTATTCTTTCAGCAGTGCCACTCTGATCAGCATTTTTGAAGACCGAATTGATTTCGTGTCTATTGGTGGTTTGGTAAAGGGTATTACATTGGATGACGTGAAGTTGGGTGTGTCTGTATTGCGCAATCAATATTTAGCTAATATCTTCTATCGTCTGCGGCTGATTGAAGCATATGGTACAGGAATTCTTAAAATTAGTGAGTGTTACGATGATTATGCTGTGAAGCCTGTGATTGAAACAACATGTAATGCTTTTAAGATTACGCTTCCCAATACCAACTTCCACGCAGAAAAGCAAAAAGTTCCGAATATTCCTAAAACGAGTGGTTTTACCAGCGCGACAAAAAAAGAAGAACGAATGAACGCTGTCCTGGAACTGTGTCGCAGTAAAGGTTCTATTGTTCGTAGTGATGTGGAAATGGAGCTTGATGTGTCCCAAGCTACTGCAATTCTGCTTTTGCGGGAGTTGACTGATGATGGCATACTGATAAAAAAAGGAAAAACCAAAAATCTGCGATACTACGAAAATAAATAAAGGAGCCAATTCAGATCAGGGAAATAATCATGGAACAGAAATGGAAAAACGTATAAATTTATGCCATACTTGCAGGAACGGATTGCAAGTAGCAGTAACTTGACACCAGCGGGGATCGTTCGGGGGAATGACCCGTTTTTATACGGAGAAAAGGTGAAAGCGTATTTGCGGAAGGGGGCCAGGCCGCTTAGGGGGGAGCGGGAAGTGCCTAATGATCGGGTGGGTTTTGGGGCGCTATGCGTCAGTTCAAGTCTGCCGGAGTGAAAGCTTTTATTAAGTGTGTATTTTTAGGGAACTTTTTGATAACATATATTATATAAAAAGGAACTGTCCTATATGCTGCAGGTGAATATAAAGCTGGAGCAGGAAATCATCAGTTGGAGGGAGAAAGAGCTTCATCATTTGACATTGATTTAATATAAGGTATTTTTCCAATAAATACCTGTTGAAACCAGAACGTGCGTTTGCTACAATGAATTTGCTTAAGGAGGTGAACACACGTTTGCAAAAAGTAATTTTTCATATTGACGTAAATTCAGCCTTCCTTTCCTGGGAGGCTGTTTATCGTCTGTTTCACAGAGGGGGAATGCTGGATCTCAGAGAGATTCCGTCAGCTGTGGGAGGGGATATAAGCCTGCGGCACGGTATCATCCTGGCAAAATCCATTCCTGCGAAAGCTTACGGCATAAAGACCGGAGAGACCATTCCCGAAGCAAAACGGAAATGCCCTGGTTTGGTGCTGGTGCCGCCTAACTACAGTCTGTATGAACAATGCTCCGGAGCGTTCATGGATATTCTGCGGGAATATTCGGATGTGGTGGAGCAGTACAGCATCGATGAAGCGTTTATTGACATGACGGCTGCCTGCCACCTGTTCGGAACGCCGGAGAATGCGGCGACGCAGTTGAAGGACCGTATCCGGGATGAACTGGGTTTCACGGTGAATGTCGGGGTGTCCTCCAATAAGCTGTTGGCGAAGATGGCTTCGGACTTTCAAAAGCCTGACCGGGTGCATACCCTGTATCCGGAAGAAATCCCGCAAAAGATGTGGCCCCTTCCGGTATCGGAGCTTATTTTTGTGGGCCGGGCCACGGCTAAGAAGTTGTTTTCCATGGGAATACGCACGATCGGGGAGCTTGCGTCGGCGGATCCGGCATGGGTTGGAAGTATTTTGAAAAAGCATGGGGAGGTAATATGGGGATTTGCAAACGGGATGGACCTGTCTCCGGTACTGGAAGCGCCTGCTCCCAAT
>DKYD01000043.1:0-693 GCA_002492335.1 Lachnospiraceae bacterium UBA7109 | reverse complement strand
TGCTCCCAATAAGGGATACGGCAACAGTACAACGCTGCCCCGTGACTTGACGGACCGGGAAGAGGCGGACAGGGTGCTGCTGGCGCTTGCGGAGACCGTGGCCGCAAGGCTTCGTGCAGACCATGTACAGGCGGAAGTGGTTTCTGTGGGGATCAGGTACTATGACCTGTCTTATGTGTCCCACCAGAAGGTGCTGAGTACATCCACGAATTTAACTGTAGAGATTTGCAGCGCCGCCAGGGAGTTGTTTGCGGAGAGGTGGGACCACAGGCCGGTACGGCTCCTGGGGGTGCATACCGGCCGGGTGCGGCGGACAGGTTTTTCGAGGCAGATGAACCTCTTTGCGGAAATGGATTACGAGAAACTGGAGGCATTGGACAGGACCGTGGATGCCATAAGGGAGCGGTACGGCTGTGATGCTGTGATGCGGGCGGTTTTCCTGAATCAGCCCATCGACCACATGAGCGGAGGTATTTCAAGAGAAAAGAGGATGATTGACTATGATAAGATTGCAGTCCTGTAAGGAGGGAAGCGCTGATGGCATTTGGGACAGGTACAAATTTTCATGCGGCGGATGCGGGGGCAGTCAGGGGAAAACAGAAAGAGGTTGCCTGTGAATGCTGGTTTACCAGCACCGGAAAAATAACACCCCTGATGCTCAAGATAAAGGATGAGGACGGGGGAATCCGGGTG
>DKYD01000031.1:13694-13876 GCA_002492335.1 Lachnospiraceae bacterium UBA7109 | reverse complement strand
CAGTTACTGCAAGAATATGGACGGGCTTCGCGAAGCGGTTGGTAATAAAGCAAGGGATTTTATTCGGGAGTATATTGTTTCTCATATTGACAAGACTGATTTGTTCCGTAGTACAGGCAGAGCCTATATTCAGCTTGCGAAAGAAGAGCCTCATATCCTGAAAATCTTTATTTTGCAGGAAC
>DKYD01000031.1:13240-13421 GCA_002492335.1 Lachnospiraceae bacterium UBA7109 | reverse complement strand
GAAAATCTTTATTTTGCAGGAACGCAGAAACATATCTTCCCTGAAAGACATCTATAAAACTGAAACGAACCCACAGATAGCACAGGCGATTGCCAGGGACTTGGATATAAGTGTCGAAACTGCAGGACAGCTTCATCTGAACATGTTGATTTACACAATTGGTCTTGGTACGATTTTTTCT
>DKYD01000031.1:2080-12940 GCA_002492335.1 Lachnospiraceae bacterium UBA7109 | reverse complement strand
GCCGGGAATACCGATCGATGAGATTTTTTTGCAGCAGGAACAGGCGTATCAGGCATTTGTGAATGATGCTATAAGAAAGAGGGATTAAAACAATGAAAACAGCAGTAATTTATAATTCACAGACAGGTTTTACTAAGAAGTATGCCGAATGGATATCTGAAGCAGCAGGTGCAGATTGTTTTGAACTAGGAACAGCCAAAAAGCAAAAGTTTGACACATACGACGCTATTGTTTTCGGAGGATGGGCGTGTGCAGGCAAAATCAGTAAAATATTGTGGTTTAAGGCTCATATAGATAAATGGACGGACAAATTGTTAGTTGTTTTCTGTACAGGCGGCAGTCCTGCGGAAAGCTCTGAAATAGAAAACTTTTTGCTCAGCAATTTCAGCGAAGCGGAACGGAAAAAGGTTCATGTGTTTTACTGTCCCGGTGGATTTAAGTACGACAAAATGTCAGCAGGGTCAAGACTGATGATGAAGATGTTTCAAAAAATGGCTGGTGCAAAAAAGGATAAAACCGAAGCTGATATTGAAATGTTGAAAATGATTTCCCATTCATATGATATTTCTGACCGGAAATATATCGAGCCGATTATAAAATTGCTCCATGATATGGCGGATAAATAATACAATAAAGAAAAGTAACGCATATAACCACAAAATCGTGGCAGGTAGGAATAAGATCCTTACCTGTCTTTTTTGTTCCCTGAACCGCTTAAACAGCTTGTTTTAACACCGAAAAGCGTTATATGCTTCCCTTGATTGTTGCAACACCCTTGACTTTTTGAACCGTGTTCAGTAAAATGTGATTGAACAATGTTCAGCAGGAGGTGCAGTGTGGATAATAAAGAAGCGATCATACAGGCAACGATGAAACTCATTGAGGAAAAAGGGGAGCATTTAGAAGAAGTTACAGTCCGTGAGATATGTAAAAGAGCAGATGTTGGATTAGGGCTTGTAAATTATCATTTCGGAAACAAGGATAAACTCATCGAGCAATGTATTGAGCGTATGATAAACGGAACAGTTGAGCATTTTCAGGATATACGAGAGAAAACAAAAGGTTTTCCTCCTTTTGAGAAGTTAGAGCATCTCGGCAATATGACGCTTGATTTTCTGTTTGAACATTATGCCGTTTCCAGGATTTCCGTTCTTAATGATATGCGGTTACCGAAAGAAAATGACAACACCTACAGAACTTATGCAGCATATCTGCCGCTTGTTGCCGCCTGCCGTCCTGACCTTGATGAAGCGACGATAAAGCGAAAGACGATGTATTTGATTACCATTATGCAGCAAATGTTCCTGCGATACGAGGTCATATCGCAGACATTAGGGATTGACCTTAGACAGAAAGAAAACCGCAGGAAGTTTCATATGCAAGTTTTACACGATATTTTGGAGGGATAGAGAGTGAATATTACAGTTATAAACGGAACAGAAAAACACGGCGTTACCTATCGCCTGAAAGAAATGTTTTTAGCAGCATTTAAGGATAAAGCGAATATTACGGAATATTATCTCCCCAAAGATTGTCCGGGCTTCTGCACCGGCTGCGCGAGCTGCATATTAAAGGGTGAAAATATTTGCAAAGATGCAGAATATATTGGAAGAATTGATGAATCGCTTTTGGAAGCGGATTTGATTGTCATGACATCTCCTGCTTATGTGTATCATGCTACGGGTGCAATGAAAGCGTTACTCGACCATTTTGCATACCGCTGGATACCCCACCGACCTGCTCATGAGATGTTTGGAAAGCGGGCGGTGATTATCACACAATGCTTAGGTGCAGGAGCAAAATCTGCGGCAAAAGATATGAAGCATAGTTTATCCTGGTGGGGAATTTCTAAAATCGGAATATTCACCGGTGCATTGATGCGCGATATTGTATGGGAAAAACTTTCTCAAAAGAAACAAGCCGAGCTTACGGGAAAGATTCAAAAACTATCCCGTAAGTTTGCCTATATAGATTATACGAAACCTGCACGCACGAATTTGATTACGAAATTCAAGTTTTTCTTCTGCCGTATGATGCAGAAATCACTACATAAGAACGATCCGGAGTATCTTGATGGGAAATATTGGGCACAGCAAGGCTGGCTTGATAAAATCAGGCCGTGGAAATGAGAAATGCCACGCAAAGCAGCAGAAAAGTTTCCACCGCTGTCTCCGACAGCAGGCTGCAAGGAGTTATTCTTTTATGTTATTGGATTTGAAGCCATTCCAGATATTTGTCAATGGCAGGGTTACTGTGGTTTGTTTTCCAGCTGAGGGCGAAATTTATTGTCTCGGCGGAGCCGTCCTGTTTTACGAGAGGAAGGATGGCAACATGATCTGTATTCCGGTAAAGGCGCAGGGCATATTCTGGCAGAATCGCTATACCCACGCCGATAGAGGCTTCCATGATAACCAGATGAACCTCGCGTTCCCAGCTGACGATATGAGGGAAGAAGCCTCCCCGATGATAACAGAGCAGCGCCTCTTCCATCTCTTCAAGGGGACGGCCTTCCGGCTGCATAATTACAAAATTTGAATCTCTGAGCTCCCGGTAGGTCAAAGTAAAGCGGTTGGCAAAGGGGTGCTCTGTAGACATAACTGCCAGAAGCGGGTATTCTTTTAGAAAATGTTGGCAGACGGTTTCCTGGTGGGGCTGGGAATAGGTAGATAGATTGTAAATAATATCACATTTTCCTTCCAGAAGCGCTGTATAAAGGGCGCTCATATTATCCCGTGTGAAGCGGATGGAAATATTCGGGTACAGGGAATGGAAATTTTTCAGGATATGGGAGAGGCGGCTGTATTCATAGCCCCGGATAAATCCGATGTGAAGCGTACCGTTGAAGCCTTCCGATGCGGTGAGAGCCAGTTTGTTAGCGTCTTTCAGTCGGGAAAGGATTGCCTTGCACTCCTGGTAGTATATTTTCCCGGCCGGCGTTAACTCTACGTGGTGTTTATCTCTGAAAAACAGGGGAACACCTATTTTTTCCTCCAGAGATTGTATCTGCAGTGACATGGCAGTTTGTGAAATGTAGCATTTTTTTGCTGCTTTTGTAAAATTGAGAAGCTCTGCCACAGCTACAAAATATTCTAATTGTCTGAAATTCATAACTTCCTCATTTCCGGTGTATAACCTTAAGTAATGTTTGGTAATAAGTTTTAGTTAATTATAAAATAGGATATATGAATTGGCAACTTTTATTTCCCGCTGGTATAATAAATTTTGTGGTGACTCAGACACCAGGAAAATACGAATGAAAATGAGGAGGACACAATGGGAAAATTAAAGAAATTTTACGAAGGTACCTATGCCAGATATATTTTGCCGGGCGTTTTGCTGCAGTCGGTGTTGATTGGCGGCGGTTATGCGACAGGAAGAGAGATTTATTCTTATGGAGCAAAATTCGGAGCCTATGGCTGGATTTCCGGTCTTACGATAGGAATCGGATTTGGACTGTTTGCATTTTTAACTTTTGAAATCTGCAGAATTTATAAGGTGTATGATTACAAAAATTATATTAAGAAGGTTATCGGACCATTATGGCCGGTGATGGATGTTCTGACTGTATTGATTGCCATTATGCTGATTGCCGTAATGGCGGCGGCTACAGGAAGTATTTTTGAACAGGTAGGGCTCCCGAATATTCTTGGATCTGTAGTTATTGTCCTGCTTTGCGGACTTTTGAACTTTAAGGGTTCTGTGATTATTGAGAAATTTGAGACGATTGGAACAATATTGTTGTACGGAGGCTATATTTTATTCACGATTCTTGTGCTGGTGAATAAGGGCGGAAATATCTCTAAGGTTTTTGCAAATATGGATACAAGCGCCTATGACGGACGTGTAACAATTGGTCTTTGTATCTGGACAGGTATCCTGTATGTGGCGTATAATATTAATGCAATCCCGATGGGAATGTTCTCGTTGACGAGACAGAAGAAGAGAAAAGAGACCGTAGTATCCGGAATTATTGCAAGTCTTTTGATGACGATTCCGTGGTTTTTATCTTATTTTGCTATGATGTGTTTCTATGGAGATACTACGATTGTTGGTGCAGATGTGGCTACTCCATGGATGGAGATGATCAAGGCGATTCATGGCGGAGTAGCTCTGATGGTACTTTTCAGTGTGGTTATGGGATGGACTCTTGTGGAGACGGCGACCGGCTGTATTCATATGATTATTGACCGTTTTGATGTAGCTCTCGAGGAGAAGGGACATGAGAGACTGACAGACAGCAAGCGTGGTCTGGTGACTGTAATAACACTTATTGCGGCTCTGATCCTTTCCAGGATCGGTGTGGTGACTTTGATTGAAAAAGGTTACTCTGTATTGTCTTATGGCTTTATTTTGTTCTATTTGCTGCCAACGCTTCTTATCGGTGGTTATAAGATTATAAAATATAAAAACAGAGGTGAATAATATGCAATACGTAGGATATTATAATGGAGAAATTGGAGATTTGCGGGAAATGAAGATTCCGATGCTCGACCGTGCTGTTTATTTTGGGGATGGCTGTTACGATGCAACTACCTTTGCGAATAATCATATCTTTGCGGCAGAGGATCATCTGAATCGATTTTATAACAGCTGTAAGCTGCTTGAGATCCCTTTCGATATGTCCAGAGAAGAGCTTCGGGAGGCATTGCAGCAGTGTATTGATAAGAATGAAATTGATCACGGTATGCTGTATTGGCAGTGTTCCAGAGGGACGGGCTTCCGCCAGCACAATTTCCTGCCGGAGGATGTGAAGCCCAATCTGATGATTTATACAGTTCCGTGTGAGCTGCTCCCTATGGATTCTACAATGCGCTTGATTTCCATGGAAGATACTCGTTTTCTGCACTGCAATATTAAGACGTTGAATCTGATTCCAAGTGTGATCGCTTATCAGCGCTGCATCGAGCAGGGATGCCAGGAAACAGTATTCCACAGAAGCGGGCGGGTGACAGAGTGTGCCCACAGTAATATTCTGATGCTTAAGGATGGTGTTTTATGTACCCCTCCGAGAGATAACCTGATTCTGCCGGGAATTACATTGAAGCATCTTCTGGAGCTTGCAAAGGAGAATGGAATTCCGGTAAAAGAGGAGCCGTTTACGATGGAAGAGCTGAAAGAGGCAGATGAAATTATTGTCAGCAGTTCCGGCGGCCTGTGTATTCAGGCAATTGAGCTGGATGGACAGCCGGTGGGCGGTAAGGATTCAAAGAATCTGAAGATTCTGCAGGATGCTTACACAAAGAAATACAAAGAGGATGTGCAATTAGAATTATAATAAATGTATGATAAAAATGTTCTCTGCGGTGGTAAACCATTGCAGAGAACATTTGCTTTTGCGGCTTTTTTGTGTGCGGATTTGCTTGACATTTTTTGGGGGAACGTTTAATCTATAATCAAGAAAAATAATATCATTATGTGGTCAAAATTCTGTTAGATATATCTTGGGGACGTGAAACCTGAACCAGCTTTTCAGGACGGTTCTGTGCGTCCGGGATATATCTTTATTTTTACTCAAAACGGAAGAAAACTGCATAACAACTTTAAAAGGAGAGATAGCAATGGAGAGAAGTGTATCTGATTTGAAAGAGCGAATCCGTGCGGGCAGAGCTACGATTCCGGCACACAAGGTGATTCGCGGCGGACAGCTTGTTAACGTAATGTCAAGCGAGATCTATCCGGCGGACGTGGCAGTCTATAATGATATGATTGCCGCAGTAGGTGATGTAGAGGCATATATCGGACCGGATACAGAGATTATTGACGCAGAAGGCCGTTATCTGGTTCCGGGCATGATTGACGGACACATTCACAGTGAGTGCAGCAAGCTTAGTATTACCAGCTATGCAAAGGCTGTTGTACCGCATGGTACGACAAGCATGATTTCCGGTCTTGATGAGTATATTTCTGTTTCGGGTCTTGAAGGTCTCAGGGAGGTTATGGACGAAGTAAAAAAAAGTCCGCTCAAGGTGTTCTGGGGAGCGCCGTATAAAACTCCATATACAATCCCAGAATCTACAATTGCATTTAATTTTAATAAAGAAGTACACGCAGAGGTACAGCAGTGGCCGGAATGTTACGGCGTCTGGGAAACGGTACGTGAGTTTATTCAGGAAGAGGATGAGGACACGCTTGGGGCTATTGCCCAGGCATTTAAAAACCGCCTGCCTGTATTTGGCTGTGCGCCTATGGCAAGGGGCAATGATTTGAATGGATATTTGTGTGCGGGAGTCCGTCTTGACCATGAAAGCTACGATCATGAGGAAGTTGTGGAAAAGATGAGAAAAGGTATGCACATGCTGATCCGTGAGTCTTGTGTTACGCATTTCCTTGAGGAAAATATCCGTGCTGTAACGGAAGTGAATCCGGCATTTGCGCGCCGCGTAAGCTTTTGTACGGATGATGTGACTGCAACAGATATTTTAACGAAGGGACACCTTGACAATGTTGTACGTCTTGCAATGAAAGCCGGTGTTGATCCGATGACTGCAATCCAGATGGCCACGATTAACAGTGCCGAGGCATACCGTATTGATCATTTAGTCGGATCCATCTGTCCGGGGCGTATTGCAGATATTCTTTTTGTTGACAGCCTGGAAGAATTTAAGATTGCCAAAGTTATGACGAACGGAAAAATGGTTGCGGAAAATGAGCATCTTTCTTATGAGCTTCACGCACCGGAAAGAAGTTCTGTACTTAAAGGCGCTTTGAAATGTGCGCTGACTACAAAAGAGGATTTTGAATATCGTGTAGCCATTCAGAATGGAAAGGCTGATGTCCTGGCAATTGATGTGAAAGGACCATTTGTACGTAAGAGAAGAGATGTTGTACTGAAAGTTGAAAATGGTGTTGTTAAACCGGATCCCAGGCAAGATGTGGCTATGGTTTCTGTGCTGGAGCGTTTTGGGAAAAATGGAAATAAAGCGCTTGCGTTTTGTTCCGGATGGAAACTGAAAAAAGGTGCAATGGCGTCCTCCGCGGCACCGGATGATAACAATCTTGTAGTTATGGGTGTGAGCGCTGAGGATATGTCAATTGCTGCGAATTATCTGATTGAGCAGGGCGGCGGCCAGGTGGTTGTTGCAGATGGGGAAATTATTGAATTCCTGCCATTGCCGATTGGCGGTATTGTAAGTGACTGTGAACCGGAAGAGGTTGCAGAACAGGAGAAACGGATAGATCTTGCAACACGCGGGCTTGGTTCTGATCTTCCAAATCCTATGATGTACATGTTCTTCCTACCGATTACGGCAATTCCGGATTATGCCGTTACGGATGTAGGACCGGTTGACTATCTTGCATTAACAACATTTGATCCTGTTTTGAAGCTGGAAGAAGCATAGAAAAGTGTAGAAGAAAGGGGAATCCTGTTTTGAATAAAGAAACTCTTAGAAAATTAATCAAAACTGCATCTGGTGAGATTTTGGCAGATACAGTAATCAAAAACTGTAAAGTGCTGGATGTGTTTTCCGGGAAATTTGTGGAAGGAGATATTGCACTATGTGGAGATCAGATTGCCGGCGTCGGGCAGTATCATGGCGAAACAGAAATCGATGCAGAAGGCCGTTATGCGGTTCCTGGTTTTATAGACAGCCATATTCATATTGAATCTTCGTATCTGTGTCCGGAGGAATTAGGACGGCTTTTAGTTCCGCACGGAGGAACAACGATTATTGCCGATCCGCATGAAATTGTTAATGTATGCGGAATCAGAGGGCTGGACTATATGATGAAAGCAGCCGGAAATACAGCGCTTGACATTCAGTATATGTTACCGTCCTGTGTGCCGGCAACACCGTTTGAGCATGCGGGCGCCGTGATCGAGGCTGAACAGATGGACGAGCCAATCAAGAGGGAAAATATTCTTGGACTTGGCGAATTTATGAATTTCCCAGGGGTGCTTTCCGCGGATGACGGTGTCTTAGATAAATTATTATTAGCAAAAGAAGAAGGCAAGCTGATAGATGGACATTCTCCGGGACTGTCAGGACTGGCGCTGAATGGCTATGCGGCGGCCAGGATACAGGGCGATCATGAGTGCGCGACTGTAGAGGATATGCAGGAACGTATTGCATGCGGAATGTATGTACTGCTGCGTCAGGGCTCGGCATGCCATGACCTGCGGACACTGCTTAAGGGCGTTACGCCGGAGAATAGCCGCAGATGCCTGCTCTGTTCCGACGACCGTCAGCCCAAGACGATTTTGCAGGAAGGCCATCTGGATAATCATCTTCGTATTTGTGTGGAAGAGGGTATAGATCCGGTTACTGCACTTCGTATGGCAACAATCAATGCGGCAGAATGTTTCCGGCTTTATGACCGTGGCGCGATCGCTCCGGGATATCGTGCCGATATTGTTCTTCTGGATGACTTGTGTGAATTCCGTGTAGACAGAGTGTGGATACGGGGTCAGCTGACAGCAGAGCGCGGTGAGTATTTGCTTCCGGTTGAACGCTGTGATATTTCCAGCGTAATGCAGAGTGTTTATCTCAAAGACTTTTCCAAAGAAAAGTTTAAGATGAACCTGAAGACCGGTCATGTGAATGTGATTGAAATTCAGCCGGGCGGTGTTGTGACGAAGAAAGCAGAAGCAATTGTTAAATTAGATGAACAGGGCGAATTTGTCTGGTCCAAAGATGTGGATATCGTGAAGGCAGCAGTAGTAGAACGGCATCAGGGAACAGGAAATGTTGCCTGTGGATTCCTGAAGGGATATGGTATTCAGGAGGGAGCGGTCGCGCTTTCAATTGCACATGATTCACATAATATTATTGTCGTTGGCGTCAATGATGATGAAATGGAATTTGCAGTAAAATCTTTGGAGAAACAGAACGGAGGAATCGTACTGGTAAAAAATGGAGAGGTTATTGAAAGTATGGCGATGCCGATTGCCGGTCTGATGAGCGATCAGTCAGGTGAGTATGTTGCTGAAAAGCTGGATGAAATTCATGAATCGGCTTATACAAAGCTTGGCATTTACCGTACAGTTGAGCCCGTAATGACGCTGTGCTTTATGTCTCTTGCGGTTATCCCGGAGGTTAAACTCACAGATATGGGATTATTTGATGTAACCAGATTTTCATTTATTCCAGTTGAGATAGAGCAATAAAGAATAAAAAGAAAACAAAAGGAGAGAGAAAAATGAAAGAACAAAAGACATTAGTCCCATTTTTCCGTCGTGGAGACATTGGAGGCATTTCCTATGCAGTTACAAATAATATTGTTAACTATCTTATTGTAATTGCTACCTTGACTTATGTGCTGGGCTGGCCGGATGATGTTGTGTTCGGTTATGTAGTACCTGCCATGTCGATCGGCCTGATGCTTGGATGCTTCTATTATGCATGGATGGGATATAAGTTGTCGAAAAAAGAGGGGCGTGCAGATGTTACAGCGCTTCCGTCAGGCGTTTCCACCCCGGCGATGTTTGTTATTCTGTATGGTGTTGTTATGCCTCTTAGTTATTCACTTGAAGATCCAAAGCTCGCGTGGTCCGCGGCGATGGCGGCCTGCTTTATTGGTGGTTTCGTAGAATTCTGCGGCGGCTTTATCGGCCCGTGGATGAAAAGGCATATTCCAAGAGCGGCGCTGCTTGGTACGGTAGCCGGAATTGGTTTTATCTGGATGGCTACACAGGGTGTGTTTGACATCCTGGGGGATCCGATGGTCGGACTTCCGGTTCTGTTTGTTGCCTGTGTTGGTATTTTCGGAGGATATCTCTTCCCGAAGAAAATCCCGCCGTTAGTTGTGGCAATTGTAGGTGGTGTGATCTATGCACTTTGTCTTGGACGTACTACAATTGATTTTAGTGGTGTGGGATTCTATTTCCCGAATCCGGTAACAAGTATTCAGTATATGATTAATGGTTTTACGATTGTTGTACCTTACCTTACAATTATTATTCCTGTTGAGATTTATAATTTTATCGAAACAATGGATAATGTTGAGGCTTCTAATGCGGCAGGTGACAATTATAATGTGCGTGAGGCGCAGTTCGCTGATGGGATCTGTACAATGATTTCTGCTTTGCTCGGAGGTATTATCCCGAACACAGTATGGCTTGGGCATGCAGGACTCAAAAAATCAAATGCCGGTATCGGATATTCAATCATATCCGGTATTGTGCTTGGCGTATCT
Organism: Lachnospiraceae bacterium UBA7109; assembly: GCA_002492335.1. Lineage (GTDB taxonomy): Bacteria > Bacillota > Clostridia > Lachnospirales > Lachnospiraceae > UBA7109. The sequence continues at coordinate 2,806 of DKYD01000031.1, read as the reverse complement.
GGTATCTTTGGCCTGTTTACATTCCTGAATAATCTCGTTCCGCCGGCAGTATGCGCAATTACATTCCTGTGGTGTGCAGTTGTTATGGTTGCACAGGCATTCCATGCATGCGAGAAAAAGTATTATGCGGCAATCGGTATTGCAATGGTTCCATCCGTTGCAGATTATCTGTATACACAGGTTACCGGTACTGCAGGAGCCTTAGCTGAGATATATACAGAGGTGCTTCCTTCCGGAATACAGGATTTCACACCGGATGTTAAGCAGCTGATTATTGATAATGGTGTTATGTGGAATGGTGTAGCAGCCACAAAGGCAGGCGCGATTCTGATTGGTATCCTGCTTGGAACAATGACTGTATTTATCATTGATAAGAGACTGGATAAGGTTGCTCTTACAGCGGTGGTTGGTTATGTGCTTGCAGCATTTGGATTTATTCACAGTGCAGCGCTTGGCTTTTATCCGCTTTCCGGTTATGCAATCGGATATCTTATTATAGCAGTCCTTGCGATTTTACTTCACCTGGGACGCAACTCCTGGTTCAAGGGTCCGGATGAGTTTGATTACATATAATTGACGATGATGCCAGGGTCAAAAGGTCTGATTCCACATCGTGCTTGCACGAAGGTGGATGAATGACCTTGGGACCCGCCCCAATATGAGCATAAAAGTGGGATGTATATCCCACGATATGCGAATATTGGGCAGGATTGTGGGAGTGCGAAG
>DKYD01000031.1:0-1713 GCA_002492335.1 Lachnospiraceae bacterium UBA7109 | reverse complement strand
TGGCATCTTTTGACCCCGACATCATTAACAATTCAACCATATCCCATTGGAGGTGAGTGCTGTGAAGAGGCAGATAGCAATGTATTCCGGGTTACATTTTCTGGTGGATTTTTTGTGCGCGGCTGCAATGTTTGGTATCTTTATACCGGGAAAATCCGGATATTTATGGATATTAATCTATAATTTTTGTGCGTTTGCGTTGCAAATGCCGTTTGGCATTATCCTGGATATGCTGGATGGTTGTGGAAAGAAGCGCCCGGTGGCTGAATATACGATGATTCTTGGCGTTTTTCTGACGATTACAGGAACATTTTCAAATCCGGTAATACTGGGGATAGGAAATGCACTCTTCCATGTTGGCGGAGGGGTTGCATCTATCAGGGAAGATTACGCGGGTCATTTCCATGGAACGGGTCTGGGGATTTTTGTTGCACCGGGAGCTTTCGGACTTTATATAGGAACACTGCTTTCAAAGGCAGGATGGTGCGTGCAGAGCAGGGCAGCCGGAATTTTTCTGGTATGTGTTCTGATTGTTGTTTTACTTGTTTTCAGACGGGAAAGCAGCCGGGAATTGTGCGGATATGAGGAAGTTGAAGCATTCGTACCGTCAAAGTATGGTTTTCTGTGTCTGATTTGTCTGGGAGTCGTCATCTTGCGTTCCTATGTGGGAATGGCCGTATCATTTTCTTGGAAGAATACATTAGCGGCTGGAGTGTTGTGTGTGTTTGCAGTAGTTTTGGGGAAAATTGCAGGAGGTTTTCTTGCCGCAGAAATCGGAATGAAAAGAGCAGTGTGCTGTTCCCTGTCGGCAGCAGCGCTCTGTTATGTATTATCAGATGTAGAAATATTTGGAGTGCTGTCGTTATTCTTTTTCAATATGTCAATGCCAATGACATTATATTTGCTGGTGAGAGAATACAGGAGGCTTGCCGGGTTTGTGTTTGGATTACTGACATTTGGTTTATTTCTCGGTTTCCTGCCGGTTTATTTTGGGGCGGGGAATCCTCTGGACGGACGTTTGACAGGATGTCTGGGAAGTGTTGTGTCTCTGGTTTTCTTGTATTGGAGTGTGAAGAGAAGTTATGTGGATGTATCTGTGTAAAATGTTTGGGCTGTCATTACTCTATACGGAGTGTATAGAGATTATGATGGCTGCCGGCATGGGAGTGCGGAATAAAAAATCATTTTTTCTGGTTTTTTTTGTCAACCTTCTTACAAATCCGGTGGCTGTATATGCTGCATGGATTGCAAGAACATATTTGGCAGAAGGCGCCGGGCAGACGAAAGAAATTATTTATCTGATGATTGAGATACTGGTTGTGTTAACAGAAGGAATGATTTATTATTATAATATGAAGGAAAAGAAGCATCCGTTTTTGTTTTCTCTGTGTGCAAATGCAGTATCCTATGGTGTCGGTCGTTTGCTGCAGATCCAGGAGGTGTAAGCTATGAAAAAGCGTATTTTTGCAGTGTTGTTCAGTGTGTTTATGGTAATGGCATACTCGGTGCCGGTGCGGGCAGATGTTGTAATGGAACCCAGGCAGGATCCGGAAAACGTCGCAGCCGGACTGCTGGTATTTGTCGGTGTAGTTGTCCTTGCGGTTGCAGTGACCACTGCGCTCCTGCTTTTTCGTTATTTTTCGGGGAAAAATGACAGAAAGTGAAGCTGTTTGAAGTTTAAAAAAGAAGAAGGGGCTGTCGCTTTAACGAATG
>DKYD01000026.1 GCA_002492335.1 Lachnospiraceae bacterium UBA7109 | reverse complement strand
CAAAAGTCACTTCATAACAGGAGAGAAGGATTATGATATCTTATATAAGAGGGAAATTGGTTTTGGTTGAGGAGGATAAGGTGATTGTAGATGTAGGGGGAGTCGGTTACGGAATCTTTTTGTCACATCACGCTATGAGTCTATTGCCGCAGACCGGAAATGAAGTGAAACTTCATACTTATTTGAATGTAAAGGAAGATGCCATGCAGCTTTTCGGATTTCTGACAAGAGATGATTTGAACGTTTTTAAACTTCTGATCGGTGTCAGCGGGATCGGACCGAAAGGCGGGCAGTCTATTTTATCCGTTCTTTCACCGGATGACCTGCGGTTTGCAGTTATGGCAGGAGACGTGAAAGCCATATCATCTGCACCCGGAATCGGAAAAAAGACAGCGGAAAAGCTGATTATAGAATTAAAAGATAAACTGAGCATAGAAGATGCACTGGAGCATGCGGTATCGGATACAGAACCATTGTCAGGAAGAATACAGGGAAATGAAATTCAAAGTGAAGCTGTACAGGCACTGACAGCGCTCGGTTATGGAAGTACAGAAGCGCTCCGGGCAGTAAAGCAGGTTGAAATTACGGAAACGATGGATGTAGAGACCTTACTAAAACAGGCATTGAAGCACATACTGTAATATAACGCTGACAAGGAATGAACGAGGTTATGGGCAGAAGAATCATTACAACAGAAAATCTGGAAGAAGATATTAAGATTGAGAGCAGTCTGCGGCCACAGCTTTTAAAGGATTATGTGGGTCAGGAGAAGGCAAAGGAAACGTTAAAAATATATATTGAGGCGGCAAAAGCAAGAAATGAAGCATTGGATCATGTGTTGTTTTATGGTCCGCCGGGACTTGGAAAGACGACTCTTGCAGGAATTATAGCAAATGAGATGAATGTAAATATCAAGATAACGTCCGGTCCTGCGATTGAAAAGCCGGGCGAGATGGCTGCAATTTTGAATAACCTGCAGGAAGGAGATATTTTATTTGTAGATGAAATACACCGGTTAAACCGTCAGGTAGAAGAGGTTCTGTATCCGGCCATGGAGGATTATGCAATTGACATTATGATTGGCAAGGGCGCCAGTGCACGTTCTATCCGTCTTGAGCTCCCGCAGTTTACTTTGGTAGGAGCCACAACAAGGGCAGGCATGCTGACAGCGCCTCTCCGGGATCGTTTCGGCGTCGTACACCGCATGGAATTCTATACAGAAAAAGAACTGATGGATATTATTCTACGCTCTGCAGAGGTTTTAAATGTCGGGATTGATGAAAAGGGTGCGCGTGCCCTGGCAAAACGCTCAAGGGGAACTCCGAGGCTTGCCAATCGACTTTTGAAACGTGTGCGTGACTTTGCGCAGGTCAAATATGATGGATACATTACAGAAGAGATTGCCAATTATGCACTGGATCTTCTGGATGTGGATAAGGAAGGTCTTGATCAGACTGACCGTGGACTTTTGCTTACAATTATTGAAAAGTTTGGCGGTGGTCCCGTAGGACTTGATACGCTTGCGGCAGCGATCAGCGAGGATACCGGAACAATTGAAGACGTCTATGAACCGTATCTTTTGAAGAATGGATTCCTTCAGAGAACACCTCGTGGACGTATTGTAACAGATAAAGCTTACAGCCATTTGGGAATTTCTTACGAAAATGGAGAAAAATAGTTGGTTTTTGTATGAAATTCGTTTATAATGGTTACATATTATGAAAGTTCGAGGGAGGCTTCTATGGCATCATCAAAGAATTATACAGAAGTTTTAATAGGAGGAAAGGTATTTACTTTAAGTGGATTTGAGAGTGAAGATTATCTGCAGAAGGTATCTACTTACCTGAATCATAAGATCGAGGAATGCTCCAGTAGCGAGGGATATCGCAAGCAGAGTGCAGAGACAAGGAGTATTTTACTTGCGTTGAATATTGCGGATGATTATTTTAAAGCAAGAAAACAGGGCGGAACGCTTGAAAATGACATCGAAGCAAAAGACAAGGAAATGTACGATTTAAAGCATGAGCTGATATCTGTTCAGATTAAGCTGGAGAATGCAGACAAAGCTCTGGACAAGCTGAAAGAAGAAAATAAGGAACTTCAAATGAAAATTGTTCAGTTGGAAACTGAGATGAAAAACAAAAAAAAGTAAGTACGTAGGAGGCTGTCAGGTTGACAGCCTTTTCAACTCTGCAGAACCTTTGCTTTCTGTTGAGTTGGAATTGATCCTTCGAAAGGGATGTGAAACATGAAAAGAACAGTAGAAATTCTGGCTCCCGCAGGCTCCTGGGAATGCATGGAGGCGGCAATATGCGCCGGGGCAGATGCAGTCTATATGGGCGGCAGTCGGTTTGGAGCCAGAGCCTATGCAGAAAACCCGGAACAGGAACAGCTCCTGCAGGCAATTGATTATGTACATTTGCATGAACGGAAAATATATCTGACTGTAAATACATTATTAAAGAACCAGGAACTGGATGAATTATATGATTATCTGCTTCCTTATTATAAACAGGGACTGGATGCGGTAATTGTACAGGATATTGGTGTTATGGAGCTGATAAAGGAGAATTTTCCGGATCTTCCACTTCATGTGAGTACACAGGCGACAGTAACAGGTACATCGGGGGCGAAATTTTTTGAAGAGCTTGGAGCCGAACGTATTGTTCCGGCGCGGGAACTTTCGCTTTCTGAGATTCATGATATGAAGGAAAAGACAGGGCTTGAAATAGAATGCTTTGTACATGGTGCAATGTGCTACTGTTATTCCGGGCAGTGCCTGCTCAGCAGTATGATAGGAGGACGAAGCGGGAACAGAGGGCAGTGTGCACAGCCATGTCGTCTGCCATACAGTGTTGCCGGCAGTAAGCCCAGGGATTTGCTTAGTCTGAAGGATCTGTCTGTTATCCGGATGCTTCCGGAATTAATAGAAGCCGGAATTGATTCTTTTAAAATCGAAGGACGTATGAAACAGCCGGAATATGTATACACAGTCACCCGTCTCTATAGAAAATATGCGGATTTATACCTGGAAAAAGGAAAAGCGGGATATCATGTATCGGAAAAAGACAGAATAGAGCTGGAAAATGCATATAGGAGACGTGGTTATACAGACGGCTACTACAAAAGACAGAATGGAAAAGAAATGATTTCTCTTTGCCGTCCGGAAACTACAATGGAAGAAGCTTCCGGGGATAGAGATTACAAAATGAAAGAAAAAATTAATGGTAAATTAATACTTTCTAATGGAAAACGTGCTAAACTATGCATGGAATATAAAGGTAAGAAGAATATTTATTCTGCTGTATCAGAAGGAGAAATCGTCCAGGCAGCACAGAAAGCGCCTCTTGACGTTCAAAGAGTTGAAAAGCAGATAAAAAAAACCGGGAATACAGCATTTCTTTTTGATACACTTACAATCGAAATGGATGAAAATATATTTCTCCCGATGCAGGCGTTAAATGAACTGCGCCGTAATGGACTTCTGAAATTAGAAGAAACCATACTTGGACATTACCTGAGAGAACAAAAGGTATCCCAAATACATTCGGGATTTTCGGAGATTGAAAAAGAGAAGTCCGGGATTTCCGGGGAAAAACAGCGAAAAACAGCGGATATGCCTGTTACAGACGTTTCTGTCCAGACAGCAGAACAGCTGTATGCGACGATTCAAATACCCGAAATTCATACGATTTATGTGGAGGGGGATATTGCGCTGGAGCCTGACGTGATTCATATATTAAAAGAAAATCGTGCAGAAAAACAGATTTATTTTTCGATGCCGTACATTTTCCGGCAATCGACAGCCGCGTATTACGAAAAAATATATGAAAAAATCACCGGGCTCTATGATGGGATATTGATTCGTAATTGGGAGAGTTATGAATGGCTGCGAAACAAGAATTATCCGAAAACCATTATTTCGGATTACAATATGTATGTATTTAATCGGAAAAGCAAAGAATTTATAGAACAGACAGCAATTACGGAATATACAGTATCGCCGGAGTTAAATTGCAGAGAGCTTTCTGAGCTTGGGCAGGGCGGGATTCTGACTGTTTATGGCTATCAGCCGGTCATGATTACCGCAAACTGTATCCGGAAGACAACAAATGGATGTTCAAAAAAGAAAGAAACCCTGTATCTGTCTGATCGTTATAAAAAGAAATTTGCAGTTAAAAATTACTGCAGATATTGTTATAATGTTATATATAACTGTACGCCTCTTATGCTTTTTGATTTAACAGATGAAATAAGGAGACTTGATTTTTCACGTATACGCCTTGATTTTACAATAGAAAAAGCGGATCAGGTATATACGGTTGTTCATCTTTGTAAAAAAGCATTTGGTGCAGAAAAAGAGGAAAAGCTTCTGAAATCAGAATATACAAGAGGACATTTCAAACGGGGAGTAAAGTAGGTGAAGGTTTGGTAAATATTATTGTGGAATTTTCAAAATATCTGATGATCATACTGGTGACGATGTACACCTTTACATGCTTCAGCATTTTTGGTTACCAGAATCCTGACAGGAAAAAAAATATGCTGAGGAATCAAACGATGATTATGTTTATGATACAGCTGATCGCTTATCTTGTCATGTACCTTGAAAAGGAGGATATGAAAGTTCTGGCATTTTATCTGATGCAAGTAGTACTGTTTGGGGCAACTATTATTTTATATACATTCATTTATCCGAAGGTATCCAGACTGGTTGTGAATAATATGTGTATGCTCCTTTGTATCGGTATGATCATGCTGACACGTCTGAATTATACGATTGCCGTAAAACAATTCGTGATTGCGTCGGCTGCCATTGCCATAAGTCTGGTGGTACCGGTTATTATAAGAAAATTTAAGCTTCTCTCGGAATGGAGAAATTTTTATGCAGTTGCGGGCATTGTGTCTCTCGCGGCGGTTGTTGTAATAGGAATTGTCATGCGGCGGAGAACCGGAGGTGCAATGCTTGGATTTGAAATTGCAGGTATCAATATACAGCCTTCGGAGCTGGTAAAAATTATTTTTGTATTTTTTGTGGCGTCCAGCTTTAAAATGTCAACAAAATTTAAAGATATTGTGATTACAACAGCGCTTGCCGCTTTCCATGTGTTGATTCTGGTAGCTTCCAAAGACCTGGGCGCAGCGCTTATCATTTTTGTTGTATATCTTGTGATGTTATATGTCGCGACCAGGCAGCCTCTTTATATATTGGCAGGCGCCGGAGCCGGAAGCATGGCGGCAGTACTTGCGTATTACCTGTTTAACCATGTAAGAGTCAGGGTGATCGCATGGAAGGATCCGTTCGCGTCTTATTCGGACGGAGGATATCAGGTAGCCCAGTCCCTGTTTGCCATAGGTACCGGAAGCTGGTTTGGGATGGGACTTTATCAGGGCGCTCCGGATACAATTCCGGTTGCGGAATCAGATTTTATTTTTTCTGCTATTTCTGAGGAAATGGGACTTATTTTTGCACTTTGTATCATCCTGATCTGCGTGAGCTGTTATGTAATGTTTTTGAACATATCCATGCAGCTTCATACCCTGTTCTATAAACTTGTTGCGTTAGGGCTTGGTACGTGCTACATATTTCAGGTGTTTTTAAATATCGGAGGTGTGACGAAGTTTATTCCGTCTACAGGAGTTACACTGCCGCTTGTCAGCTATGGCGGAAGCTCACTGCTCAGTACTTTGATTATGTTTGCAATCATTCAGGGGTTATATATATTAAGGGAAGACGAGGAAGACGATATTGAAAGAAAAAAGAAGGAAAAGCTACGAATTAAGAGAAGCGGACAAGAAAATAAAACGAAAAGAAGAGAAGCGGGAAATGTCCAGAAAAGACCGCAGGGAAGCAAACCGCGAAGACCGAAGCAAAGCGAAGAAAAAACGCGCAAGGAACAAAGAATTCGCTAGAGTTACTTATGCATTCGTGGCGCTTTTTATTGTTATGATGGGATATATCGCTTACTTTAATATTGCAGAGAGTCGTGATATTATCCGGAATCCCCATAATGGAAGACAGGATTCTTATGCGGACCGTGTTGTAAGAGGGAAAATTCTTGACAGAAACGGGAATATTCTTGCACAGACAATCGTTGCGGAGGATGGAACAGAGACAAGACAGTATCCCTACGGCAATATGTTCGCGCATGTAGTCGGATATACAGCCAAGGGAAAAAGCGGGATCGAATCTCTGGCTAATTTTGAACTCCTGACATCAAATGCTTTCTTTCTTGAAAAATTGAAAACGGAATTTCAGGATCAGAAAAATATCGGAGACAATGTTGTCACAACCCTGGATGTTAATATACAGGAAGCGGCTTACAATGCACTTGGAAATAATAAAGGAGCTGTTGTTGTTATGGAGCCTGCAACCGGTAAAATTGTAGGTATGGTATCCAAACCGGATTTTGATCCGAATACAGTAGCACAAAATTGGGAAACTTTAAGTACAGATGAAACGAACAGCGTGTTGTTAAACCGCGCCACACAGGGGCAGTATGCACCGGGTTCTACTTTTAAGGTTGTTACGGCACTCGAATATATGCGGGAAAATCCGGGATATGACGCTTATACTTATAATTGCAAAGGAGAAATTCAGGCTTCCGGGGTGTCTATCCATTGTTATAATGGACATGTACATGGAGAAGTGTCGTTTAGAGACAGCCTTGCTTATTCCTGTAATACCTCCTTTTCGAATATTGGATTGTCACTCAATATTGGAGAATTCCGCAATACTGCCAGGGATCTGCTGTTTGATTCGGAACTGCCATGCGAGCTTCCTTACAGCAAAAGTAAATTTATGCTGAAAAAGGATGCGAACGACGCAGACCGTATGATGACAGCTATGGGACAGGGAAAGACACAGGTAAGTCCTTATCATATGGCGCTTATTACTTCTGCGATTGCAAATGGCGGAACACTTATGAAACCATATCTGATTGATTCTGTAACCAATTATACAGGCAGTGTGATAGAAGAAACGAAACCGGAAAGATACGGGAGGCTCTTATCGTCACAGGAAGCGGCGCAGTTAAAGGATTACATGACGTCTGTGACAGAATATGGTACGGCATCCGTTTTAAAAGGGCAGAATTACACTGCAGCAGGAAAAACCGGAACAGCGGAATACAGTTCAGACAAAGAAAAAGATCATTCCTGGTTTATCGGTATAGCAAATGTGGACAATCCGGATCTTGTAATCAGTGTAATTATTGAATCCGCAGATGGTTCGGCTAAAGCAGTGAATATTGCAAAGCAGGTATTTGATGCATATTATTAAAATGGGGATGGTATTATGAAATTTTATCGAAATCTTTACCTGTCTCCGGGACTGGAAAAGAAAAAAAATAAGGTTATCCGAAAATTAAAAACTGGAAAACTACAGATTAATATTTATGTGATTATTCTGGCTTCCAACCCCAAAAATCAGCTGGAAATTTGTAATTCGACGCTGTTTTTGCAACCCGGCTATCCCCCAAAGGACTATTTTGTTGTTGGGATTACAAAAGAATATGAGGAAGCGCTGGAAGTGGTGGAAGAAATCACCAAAGAGGTATATAATGAAACAGGAGGAGCAGATATCCGCTCCTATATTATAAAAAAAGAGCAGGAAGGTTAACGATGCTACATATATTACTTTTGATTTTAAAAATAGCAGGCATCATATTGTCAGTCATACTGGGAATATTAGTATTGCTGGTTTGTATTGTCCTTTTTGTTCCGATTCGATATGAAATAGCGGGAAAATGTGACGGAAACCCGGATACACTAAAAATAAAAGGTACAGCCGCATGGCTTCTGCATCTGCTGCAGGTGGATATATATTTTAAAAACAATACTTTAAAATGGAGGGTCAGGGCAGCCTGGAAAGAAATGACCGGAGGGCAGCAAAAGGCCGATGAGGCAGAACCTTCGAAAATGAGAATGGAAAAGAAAGAAGAAAAGAAAACCGGAGAAGAAAAAAGAGAAGAAAACAAAAAGGAAAAAGAAGATGAAAAAGAAAAGAAAGAACGAAATGAAAATCAGTCTCAGAGAGCTCAGGAAGATCTGGAAAGCAAGGAAGAGATACCTGAGAAAAGCGAAAAAAGCAGCGAAGAGCCTGAAGTCATTCGGGAAGATGTTCAAAAAACGCAGAGCATCTTTCATAAAATAAAAGAATTACTTCGGAAAAAGGAAAAACTGAAGGAACTTCTTACAAATGAAATACATGTGAATGCGTTTAAAAAACTAAAAAAAGAAGTATTTCGGTTCCTTCGGAAATTAAAACCGAAGAAATTATATGCAGATATCCTATTTGGATTTGATGATCCCTGCACAACCGGACAGGTATTGGCAGGACTTGCTGTTTTCTATCCTGTTTTTGCAGAGCATGTAACGATTACACCGGAGTTTGAAAAACAGATTTTAAAAGGTACTATTTATATTAAGGGAAACATACGGCTGGGTACAGTAGCAGTATTCCTGTGGAATCTGGTTTGGAGCAGGAATATACGGACAACATATAAAGATATAAAAAGTTTTGAATTATAATATTAGGAGGAATTGGATATGGCAGACAGTAATTTTAAAGGAACAGTAGAAGCTCTTTTTGAAGGTATGGATGGTGTGATTACTTCAAAGACTGTTGTGGGAGAAGCAATTCAAATCAAAGATACGATTATTCTGCCTCTTGTGGATGTTTCTTTTGCAGTAGGCGCCGGAGCGTGGGGAAATGATAAAAAGGATAAAGGCGCAGGCGGTATTGGCGGTAAGATGACTCCTTGTGCAGTTCTGGTCATTCAGAATGGACATACCAGGCTTGTAAATATCAAAAATCAGGATACGATCACAAAAATCCTTGATATGGTTCCAGATGTTGTGGATAAATTTACAGCAGGGAAAAATGACACAATGACAGAAAGCGATGTTGTGGATATCTTAAATGAAAAAGAAACAGAAGAACTCTGATACAGCCGGGAGGAATCAGGCATTTTTTCTGTTATACTGCATAATATATTAGAAAGCGTTTTAGAAGAGGGGATATGTTCTGAAACGTATTATCGGGTTTGCTTTATTTTGGATGGCGGTAGGTATTATATTGGCACTTCTTTTGCCAAATACCTTCGTAGAAATTCTTTGCGTGATTCTGTGCGTATTGGCAGGATACAATTTATTTTGCTGTTAATGACAGAAAATACGAAATAGTGCTTGCATTCCTCAAAATATTCTGTTAGAATATCTAGTGTTGTAAGTTCGGAGATCGGACTATATATGAGCGTTAGGAGGTGCAGTCATGGCTAAATGTGCTATTTGCGAAAAGGGTGCTCACTTTGGTAATAATGTAAGTCACTCTCATAGAAAGACACCAAAGATGTGGAAATCAAATGTTAAATCCGTTCGTGTAAAGACAGAAAACGGCGGAACAAAGAAGATGTATGTATGTACTTCTTGCTTAAAGTCAGGAAAAGTAGAGCGTGCATAAGAAAAGTTAATGGGACTCAGATTTCTCTTTGAAATCTGGGTTTTTTCTTTTTCTGGTATTTTATGTTTGTAATATAGCGCAAAAGAGAGTATAATATTGCTGTTAATATGCGGATTAGTGATTAACTATAAAAGTGGAGGTTATAAATATGAAAGGTTGTATGAGTACAGATCTTGGCATTATTACGATTGATTCTGATGTAATTGCAAAGTATGCAGGTTCTGTGGCAGTGGAATGTTTTGGTATTGTAGGAATGGCTGCAGTCAATGTAAAAGATGGACTGGTTCATCTTCTGAAGCGTGAGAGTCTGACAAAAGGAATTCAGGTGAATATTACAGAAGATAATCATGTGGTTCTGGATTTTCATATTGTTGTTTCATATGGCGTAAGTATTTCAGCTGTAACAGATAATCTGATCAGTAATGTGAAATATCGTGTGGAAGAATTCTCGGGAATGCCTGTAGATAAAATTAATATCTATATTGAAGGTGTAAGAAACATTGATTAGTTAAGGAGGATTTTAAGGTGGCTACGAAAACAATCCAGGTGGATATGCTTGCGAAGATGTTTCTTGCGGGCGCACAGAATATTGAAGCAAAAAAAGAGTTCATTAATGAGTTAAATGTATTTCCGGTTCCGGATGGCGATACGGGAACAAATATGTCTCTTACGATTATGGCTGCGGCAAAGGAAGTGACTGCACTTCATAATCCGGACATCAAAGAGCTTGCCAAGGCAATCTCTTCCGGTTCCCTGCGGGGGGCAAGAGGTAACTCTGGTGTAATTCTTTCACAGCTTCTTCGTGGTTTTACAAGGTCGATCCGTGAAGAAGGTGAGATTGATGCTGCTGCTCTTGCGGCCGCATGTAAGAGAGCGCGGGATACAGCTTATAAAGCAGTTATGAAGCCTAAGGAAGGTACCATTCTTACGGTGGCAAGCGGAATTGCAGAAAAAGCAGCTGAGATGGCGCTGGAAACCGAAGATCTGGAAGAATTTATTCCGGCGGTAATTTCTTATGCGGAGGAGGTTCTTATGAAGACTCCGGACATGCTTCCGGTACTCAAGGAAGCAGGAGTGGTAGACTCCGGAGGACAGGGGCTTCTGGAAGTAATCCGTGGCGCTTATGACGCATTTCTTGGTAAGGAAATTGATTACAGTACAATGAAACCGGAAGCTGGTGCAGTTGCTGCGAAGATTGATGTACAGGAGGCTGCGGATATCAGATTTGGATACTGTACGGAATTTATTATTTTAACAGAAAAAGAATTTACAGAAGAAGATGAAAGAGAGTTTAAGGCATATCTTTCTTCTCTGGGTGACTCCATTGTATGTGTTGCAGATGATGATGTGGTAAAAATTCATGTACACACAAATGATCCGGGACTTGCAATCCAAAAGGCATTGTCATACGGACAGCTGTCTCGTATGAAGATTGATAATATGAGAGAAGAGCATCATGAGAAATTAATCCGGGATGCGGAAAAGCTTGCTATGCAGCAGGCGGAAGAGGCAAAAAAAGAACCGGCAAAACCAATGGGCTTCATTGCTGTTTCGATTGGAGAGGGTATGAATGAGATTTTCAGGGAATTAGGAGCTGATTATATCATTGAAGGCGGACAGACTATGAATCCAAGTACGGAGGATATGTTAAATGCAATTTCCAATGTAAACGCAGAAAGCATTTTTATCCTTCCAAACAATAAAAACATTGTACTTGCGGCAAATCAGGCAAAAGCTCTTGTGGAAGACAAGGAGATTATTGTTATTCCGACAAAAACAGTACCGCAGGGGATTACAGCATTGATTAATTTTGATCCGGAAGGAGATGCGGCTTCTAATGAAGAGACAATGCTTGAAGAAATCAAGAATGTGAAATCTGGACAGATTACTTATGCAGTAAGAGATACTCATATCGACGATAAGGAGATTCATGAAGGCGATATTATGGGAATTGGTGACAGCGGTATTCTTGCGGTTGGCAAGGATATAAACAGTACCACAAAAGAGCTGCTTTCCGAACTGACAGATGATGATTCCGAACTGATCAGCCTTTATTATGGTGAAGAAGTAACAGAAGCAGATGCAGAATCCTTTACGAAAGAAATTGAAGCTTTATATCCGGATATTGATGTAGATGTGCATTACGGAGGTCAGCCGATTTATTATTACGTACTGGCAGTTGAATAAATAAAAGAGGTCAGGTTCCGCTGCGGGGTCTGGCCTTATTTTTAACAGGAAAAGAGATATGATTGAACAGAGCAGAATTCGTGAATTAAAAGGAATTGGAGAAAAAACCGAAAAGCTTTTTCAAAAGCTGGGAATATATACCGCAGGTGATTTACTCCGTTATTACCCCAGAAGCTATGATGTCTATGAAGGCGCAGTACCTGTGAGCGAGCTGGAAGAGGGAAGAGTCATGACTGTCAGCGGACTCCTGTACGGAAGAGTACAGGTATCCGGAAACCGGCAGATGCAGGTGACAACAGCGTATGTAAAAGATATCACAGGTACTCTCCGTGTGAATTGGTTTAATATGCCATTTTTAAGAAATACTCTTGCAAAAGGCGGACGGATTACCCTCCGGGGTCGGATTATGGCAAGAAAATCCGGGATTGTCATGGAACATCCGGAAATTTATTATCCAGGTGAAAAGTATGAAGAAAAACTAGATACTCTGCAGCCGATATACGGATTGACTGCAGGGCTTTCGAATAATGCAGTTGTAAAAGCGATAAAACAGGTGATAGAAAACCTGGATTTGACAAAAGACGCTCTGCCGGAGGAACTTCGATTAAAATACGGGCTGGCAGAGTATCACGATGCGATCCGGGAAATTCATTTTCCAGAGGATAAAGAATCCTTCTATCGGGCAAGGGAACGTCTTGTTTTTGAAGAATTTTTGATGTTTATTATATCGCTCCGGAGGTTGAAGGAAAATAACGAGAAGCTGGTTAATGAATATGTAATGAAAAAGACCGGACAGGTGGATGAATTTATTCAGAAGCTGCCCTATGAACTTACGAAAGCACAAAAAAGAGTCTGGTCTGATATTGCAAAGGATATGGCTTCTGACACGGTTATGTCCAGGCTGGTTCAGGGTGACGTGGGATCCGGTAAAACAATTGTTGCGGTACTGGCGCTTCTTAACACTGCGTTAAATGGCTGTCAGGGAGCGATGATGGCTCCGACAGAGGTGCTGGCAAGACAACATTATGAATCTGTCACAAAGCTTCTGGAAGAATATAAGATTCCTGTCAAAACAGTTCTGCTTACCGGCTCTATGAGTATAAAAGAAAAAAGAAAAGTTTATGATAAAATTGAATGTGGATTAGCAAAAATTATTATTGGCACACATGCCTTGATTCAGGATAAGGTGTTTTATGATAATCTTGCGCTGGTTGTAACGGATGAACAGCACCGTTTCGGCGTCAAACAAAGAGAAGCCTTTGCCGGAAAAGGCGGTGCTCCTCACGTACTGGTTATGAGTGCGACGCCGATACCAAGAACACTTGCTATTATTTTGTATGGAGATCTGGATATTTCTGTAATTGATGAACTTCCGGCAAACCGGCTTCCGATTAAGAACTGCGTTGTAGATACCGGATACCGCCGGACGGCATATGCATTTATGAAAAAACAAATTGCGCAGGGAAGACAATGCTATATTATATGTCCTATGGTAGAGGAAAGCGAACATCTGGAAGTGGAAAATGTAATTGACTATACAGAGATGCTTCAGGCTGAAATGGGAAATGAAATTACCGTTACCTGTCTTCACGGAAGAATGAGACAGACAGAAAAAGATGGTATCATGGAGCGGTTTGGCAGAAATGAAATTCAGATTCTCGTATCTACAACCGTTATCGAAGTGGGAATTGATGTGCCGAATGCAACTGTTATGATGATTGAAAATGCGGAGCGGTTCGGTCTGGCACAGCTTCATCAGCTCAGAGGACGCGTGGGACGGGGAAGGCATCAGTCGTACTGCATTTTCATGAGCAGCTCAAAATCAAAAGAAACGAAGGAACGGCTGGATATTTTAAACCGGACAAATGATGGATTTAAAATCGCAGGCGAAGATCTCAGGCTCCGGGGACCGGGCGATTTGTTCGGAATCCGCCAAAGCGGCCTTATGGATTTCCGCCTGGGTGACGTATACCAGGATGCAGCGCTTCTTCAGAAGGCAAATGAGGCTTGTGAATGGCTTTTGAAAAATGAAAATGAATGGTTAAAAAATTTGTCAGAACATGAAGGAACTTCCAGTGTAATAATTTAAATCCTCCATATACTATCAGTGTAACAAAGATAAAGTTACAAAGTTACGAAAAGGAGGAATATGAAAATGGCAAATCGTTCATCTAACAGAGCAGCCGTACCTGAAGCAAAGGGTGCACTTGATAAATTCAAATATGAGGTTGCAAACGAATTAGGAGTACCGTTATCTGACGGTTATAACGGAGACCTTACTTCCAGACAGAATGGTTCTGTTGGTGGTTATATGGTTAAGAAAATGATCGAACAGCAGGAAAAACAGATGGCTGGCAAATAACTTTGATTTAACGTAAAACAAAGTAGTATGAGAGAAAAAGCATCTGACGGATAAAAAAAGAGAATCCGCCGGATGCTTTTTTCTTTGATAAAAGGTGAAGCATTTGGTCAATGTGTCAATATGGAAATTGATGGCTTTCATTGACATTTTCTGCTTGTCTCTTTATAATAAAATGAAATATGTAACAGAAATTGGGAGAGAAAAGATGAGAGTAATCGCAGGCTCAGCAAAAAGATTACAGCTAAAGACTCTGGATGGTCTGGACACAAGACCGACAACAGACAGGATTAAGGAAACTTTATTTAATATGCTTGCGCCATATATTTATGACTGCAGCTTTCTTGATTTATTTGCAGGAAGCGGTGGGATTGGGATTGAAGCGCTCAGCCGTGGAGCAAAAGAAGCTGTTTTTGTAGAAAAAAATCCAAAGGCGATGGCTTATATAAAAGAAAATTTAAATGATACGCATCTTGAAAAACGGGCAGCGACGATTCAGTCAGATGTTATAGGCGCTTTGTCTGTTCTTGAGGGAGAGCATGAATTTGATTTTATTTTTATGGATCCGCCGTATAATCAGGAGCTTGAAAAGAAAGTGCTGGAATACTTAAGCGCGTCTTCTCTTCTTGCGGAAGAAGGAACGATTATTGTGGAAGCTTCAAAAGAAACAAGCTTTGAATATGCAGAGAAACTTGGTTTTATGATCATAAAAGAAAAAATATACAAAACAAATAAACATGTGTTTTTGGAGCCGGCAGGAAGGAAGGAAATATGTTAAGAGCAATTTATCCGGGGAGCTTTGACCCGGTCACATACGGACATCTGGATATCATCATGCGTTCTTCTGAAATTGCGGATGAATTAATTGTCGGAGTATTGAATAATAATGCAAAAAGTCCGTTGTTTTCCGTAGAAGAACGTGTTAAAATGTTAAAAGAAGTAACAAAAAATATGCCAAAGGTTACGGTGGTTTCTTTTGAAGGGCTTTTAGTTGATTTTGCCAGAAAGATGAATGCAGGAGCAGTCATCAGAGGTCTTCGTGCGATCACAGATTTCGAGTATGAATTTCAGCTGGCACAGACAAATCGAAAGCTGGAAGCAGGGGTTGAAACTTTGTTTCTTACAACCAGTCTGGAATATTCCTACTTAAGTTCCACTACAGTGAAAGAAATTGCTTCCTTTGGAGGGGATATTTCTCAATTTGTACCGGCTTATGTAGAAAGCAGGATACAAGAGAAAATAAAGAAAAGGAGAGTGTAAATAATGAGCAGCCGTATTGAGCAGATTATTGATGAGATTGAGGAGTACATTGACAGTTGTAAATTTCAGCCGTTATCTACATCTAAGATTATTGTAAATAAAGACCAGATGGATGAACTTCTCAGAGAGCTTCGCATGAAGACTCCGGATGAGATTAAGCGATATCAGAAAATTATTGCAAATAAAGATGCAATTCTTGCAGATGCACAGTCAAAAGCAGAATCTATGATTGAAGAGGCACAGATTCATACAAATGAGCTTGTAAGTGAACATGAAATCATGCAGCAGGCATATGCACAGGCCAACGCAGTTGTTACAGCAGCTACGGAGCAGGCTCAGCAGATTCTGGACAATGCAACAAAAGATGCAAATGATATCCGGATCGGTGCAATGCAGTATGCAGATGATCTTATGGCAAATGCCGAGAGTATTATCGGACATACCCTTGACAGTTATACAACCAAATATGACGGTCTCGTAAATTCTCTGCAGGAGTGCTATGATATGGTTCGCAATAACCGGGCGGAGATTGAGATTCCGGAACAACCGTCAAAACTGAACAATTCAGATCATAATATTGATCAGGACGATGATTTTCAGTTTGACGATGACATGGATATGTGAGAAACTGCAGCGCAAGTTATTTTTTATACACATATCAGGTAAAACAAACATAAGAGGCTGGTTACCAATGCGGTAATCAGCTTTTCTATCATATATGGGAAGATAGAAAGTCCTGTTCCGTTTATCATGCATTTTGTCTGTGCGATCGCGCAGAATCCTCCGAAGGAAGTCATAACCATACATAGAAAAAAAGCAAAATTCCCAGTCAGATTCTGGCAGATAAGGGAAATGCCGTTTGTAATTTCCAATGAAGGAAGAAAGAAATATTGAAATCCTGCATATGGAAGCTCTGGTATTTCCGCCAGGGAGAGCATGATAGAAAAGAGAATGATATATCCTCCCACCTTGGTGATTGATTCAAATCCACTCATAATACAGGAATCTAAAATGTTTTCATTTTTTTCGGAAGCTTCTGGTAAAAAAACGTTTTTGACAGTCTGATTTTTGGAGCCAAAATATGTATACAGCCGCAGATGCCGGAAGAAAAAGGATGCAATCACCGGAGAAAGGGTCAGAATTATAAGAGACGGGAAGAGAAACTTATCCTGTCTCAGATTTTGCTGCACGATATAGCTGATAATAAATATGGGACTTGCATTATTGCAAAAAGAAAGAAGATACCCTGCTTCATCAAGAGAAATATGTCCTTCCCTGAGAAGATCAGATGTAATACGGCTTCCCATGGGATAACCGCATAAAAATCCGGTGATGACAGCAAAAGTGGCATAATCGGAAACATGAAAAATACGCCCAAGAAGCGGTCCGCTTATACGTACGATCCAATGGATTGCCCGGGTTTTAATCAGGATGCCCGAAAGAATCATAAATGGAAGAAGCGTCGGAAGCACACTGTGAAACCAAAGCATCAGGCCATTGCAGGCGCCTTCAAATACTTTGGCGGGAAATAAGAGCATAAGTGTAAACAATACGATGACAGATGCTTTCACAAGACGTAGTTTCATAAGCATAACACCAGAATCTCTTTGAGTAATTATATAGAAATTGTTGATTTTTTATGATAAATAGCAGATAATAATTAGAAAGAAAATATGAAAAAGGAGCAATAAAATGGCGGTATTAGAACAAATTCAGCCTGCAGATGTATTCCGATTCTTTGAAGAGTTATGTCAAATTCCACATGGAACCTATAATACAAAAGAAATCAGTGATTATTGCGCTGCATTTGCACAAAAAAGAAATTTAGAATATCTGCAGGATCATCTTAACAACATTATTATTAAAAAACCGGGAACAAAAGGCTACGAAAACAGTGCACCGGTTATCTTGCAGGGGCATCTTGATATGGTATGCGAGAAACGTCCGGGATCTGCACACGATTTCAAGACAGACGGATTAGACCTTTTTATCGAAGAGGGGTATGTAAAAGCAAAGGATACAACGCTTGGCGGAGATGATGGAATCGCCATAGCCATGGCGCTTGCGATTCTTGACAGTACAGATATCCCTCATCCACCGATAGAAGCAGTTTTTACGGTAGATGAGGAGACCGGAATGGATGGCGCGCAAGGCCTTGATATGTCTGTGTTAAAAGGCAACACCCTTATCAATATTGATTCGGAAGAAGAGGGAATTCTCACAACAGGATGTGCCGGAGGATTTACCTGTGCAGTCAAGATCCCATTTATAAAAGAAGAGCATAAAGGAACCATCATGGAGCTTAAGCTTCATGGCCTTTTAGGCGGACACTCCGGAGTTGAGATAGATAAGCAGCGCGGAAACGCCCACAAAGAGATGGGAAGGCTGTTGAACAGCATGATAAAAGAAATTCCATTCTTTCTTGTTTCTATATGCGGAGGCGCAAAGGATAATGTAATTGCTATGGAATCAACAGCAAAAATTCTTGTACAAGACAGTGACGTGGAAGCAGTTGCCCGGAAGACTTCAGAGATGAAAACTATCTGGGAAAATGAATTCCTTGGGGAAGAGCCCGGTCTGACCATTGATATAAATACAGAAAAGACAGAATGTGCAATGGTTATGAATGAGGAAAGCACAAAGAGAATTATTTCTTTCCTGATGATCTGTCCGAACGGTGTACAGGGATTTGTCCGTAAACTGGACAATCTGGTGGAGACTTCCCTGAATATAGGCGTCGTAAAAACAGAAGAAGATGCTGTGAAATTTTCCTCGCTTGTAAGAAGCTCCGTTGAAAGCAAAAAACAACAATTAAAGGAACAGCTTGCCATATGTGCAGAGCTTGTGCAGGGAACGATTCAGATCAACAGTGAATATCCGGCATGGCAGTACAATCCGGATTCCAGACTCCGGAAGATCATGGAAGAGACCTATGCGGAAATGTATGGTGAGAAACCTATTGTCTGTGCCATCCATGCAGGACTCGAATGTGGTCTGTTCCTCGGAAAACGTCCGGAGTTAGACTGCGTCTCCTTTGGACCGAATATTCTGGATGTTCATTCCTTTAACGAAAGACTGGAAATAAAATCCGTAGAGCGAAGCTTTGATTATCTCAAAGAGGTACTGGCAAAACTGAAATAATAACCGTGCGGTAAAATTAGAAAACCATGTCGTTATATCGATATGGTTTTTTTGCATATAGTAGAGTAAAGAATTTTCTGTTTGATACAAAGGTCTGTTTATGCGAATTAAAAAAATAATAAAAATGTCTTTGCTTTTATTTTTTCTTGTTTTTCTTACCGTAATACTGAATGGAAACATTACGCAGACTGTCCATCTTCAAAAATATAACAAAATGAAGCTTGTGGATTCCTGGTTCCGCGGGAAATTTTCTTCAAAGGAAATGTTGAAAGTAAAAGATCATCTGTCGCCGGAATGTAAGCATTTATTGCAGAATGTATTAAAAGAAGTAAAATATTTTCCTGTGCCAGAATCGGAAGAGGATGATACACTTGACGTATCCTTTGTGGATACCTGGCAGGCAGAGCGCAATTATCAGGGAAAACGGGGTCACGAAGGAACCGATCTGATGGCGTCTGAAAATCTCAGAGGACTCTATCCGATCGTAAGTATGACAGATGGAACGGTAACAAATATCGGTTGGCTTGAAAAAGGCGGATACCGGATCGGCATCACTTCTGAGAGCGGTATTTATTATTACTATGCGCATCTGGAATCTTATGCAGGACAGAAAAAAGGAGATATTGTAAAGGCCGGGGAGTTCCTGGGATATATGGGAGACTCCGGATATGGACCGGAGGGAACGGTAGGAAAATTTGCCGTACATCTGCACCTTGGTATTTATGTATACCGCGGTGGAGAAGAAATAAGTGTAAATCCCTATTTTGTTCTTCTGCATCTGAAAAATAAAAAATTAAAATATGCATATTCCTAGAGTTCCAGGCCTAAATATGATATACTTATTGTTAATGCATACTGACTGAGGAGGAAAGGTATGAGATTACCGGAGAAATTTACCGAGAAAATGCAAAGAATTCTGCAGGATGAATATGAGGACTATATTGCTTGTTACGAAGAGCCAAGATATTATGGACTTCGTGTAAATACCGGGAAAATAAGCGTAGAAGAGTTCCAGAAAATCTGTCCTTTTGAAATCACACCGGTACCATGGATAGACAATGGATTTTATTATGATGGGGAAACGATCGTTCCATCCAGACATCCGTATTATTTTGCCGGTTTATATTATCTTCAGGAGCCGAGCGCCATGACTCCGGCAAGCAGGCTTCCGGTGAAACCAGGAGATAAGGTTCTGGACGTCTGTGCGGCGCCGGGCGGAAAGGCCACTGAACTTGGTGCAAGGTTAAAGGGCGAAGGATTTCTGGCTGCAAATGACATCAGTAATTCCAGGGCAAAAGGACTTTTGAAAAATATGGAAGTATTCGGAATCGACAATATGCTCGTGTTGAGCGAAGAGCCCGGAAAGCTGACCGGATATTTTCCGGAATATTTTGATAAAATTTTGATTGATGCACCATGTTCCGGCGAAGGAATGTTCCGTAAGGACAAGAAAATGGTGAAGGCATGGGAAGAACATGGACCGGAATTTTTCAGTAATCTCCAAAGGAGTATTATTATACAGGCGGCTGATATGTTAAAGCCGGGCGGAATGATGTTGTATTCCACCTGCACCTTTGATGAGAGGGAAAATGAGCAGATGATTGAATATCTTCTTGCTGCACGCCCGGAATTTCACATTGAAAAAATCCACGGATATGAAGGATTCTGTCCCGGTATTTTGGAGCTGTCATCAAGTAAAAACCCGGAACTGAAAAAGACAGTCCGCATTTTTCCCCATAAGATGAAAGGGGAGGGACATTTCCTTGCCTTGCTTCAAAAAGGAGAGGAAGTACCGGAGGTACTTTCGAAACCAGTACTTAAGAGATGCAAAAAAATGCCGGAAGAGCTGGAAAAATTCCTGAAGGATGTCCGGAAAGAAGTAGATCCTGCAAGGCTGGATATTCACGGGGAACGGGTTTATTATATGCCGGAAGGTCTGCCGGATATGAGAGGAATCCGTTTCCTTCGCACAGGGCTTCTTCTGGGTGAACTGAAAAAGAACCGTTTTGAGCCAAGCCAGGCATTTGCCATGTCACTGAAGAAGGAAGATTATAAAAAAGTCATTGACCTGTCTTCTTCGGATGGGCGGGTAGTCCGCTATCTCAAAGGAGAAACACTGGATGTTGAAGACCTTACTGTATCAAAGGACAAGGGATGGTATCTTGTCTGTGTGGATACCTTTCCGCTTGGTTGGGGAAAGCTCTCGAACGGAATCTTAAAAAATAAATATCTTCCGGGCTGGAGGCTGAATTCATGATAAGACTTGATAAGTACCTTGCAGATATGAATATCGGAACCAGACAGGAGGTAAAGAAATATATCCGCCAGGGAAAGGTTATGATAGATGGGCGTACGGAGAAAAGCCCGGATACAAAAATCGACGAAAATCTGCAGACGATTTCTTTTGATGGAATTGAAATCGGATATACAAAATATGAATATTATATGCTGAATAAACCGGCCGGGGTAGTATCTGCCACAGTAGATTCCAGAGATCTTACAGTGATAGAGTTAATTGAAAGCAAAAAAAGAAAAGATCTTTTTCCGGTCGGAAGGCTTGACAAAGATACAGAAGGACTGCTTCTTATAACAAATGACGGCGCACTTGCCCACAGGCTGCTGTCGCCGAAAAAACATGTAGATAAATGTTACTATGCCAAAGTAAACGGAAACGTTACGCAGAAGGATATCGATATTTTTGCAAAAGGAGTTAACATTGGAACAGAAGACAGTGAGGAATGGACAAGCCCTGCAGTGCTTCAAATATTGACACAGGAAAAAGAAGGGCCGGAAACGATATCGGAAATCCGTCTGACCATTCAGGAAGGAAAATATCACCAGGTAAAGCGGATGTTTCAGGCAGTTGGAAAAGAAGTTCTGTATTTAAAAAGAGAAAGCATGGGCACGCTCAAACTTGACAGGCATTTAAAAACAGGAGAGTACCGTACACTTACAGAAGAGGAGTTAAAAAGATTATGAAGCAGATATTGAAAGATATTGACGCGATTATATTTGATATGGATGGTACGCTGATTGATTCTATGTGGATATGGGTTTCTGTGGATGAAGATTATCTGGCGAAATATCATCTTACAGAACCAGAAAATTTTCATGACCAAATGGAAGGAAAGAGCTTTGCAGAAGTTGCTGAGTATTACCTGAAAGCTTTTCCGACATTGAATAAGACGATAGATGAAATCATGGATGAATGGCACAATATGGCGTATGATAAATATATGCACGAGGTTCCTATGAAAAAAGGTGCAAGAGCCTTTATTGAACAGATGCGTGCGCGGGGAAAGAAAATTGGGATTGCGACAAGCAACTCCAGAAAACTGGCAGAAGATACTTTGAAGGCATTAAAGGCTGACCATTTATTTGATGTAATAAAAACTTCCGGTGAAGTTGGAATTGGAAAACCGGCGCCCGACGTATATCTGGCTGCCAGCAGAGAACTTCAGGTAAAGCCTGAAAGATGTCTGGTATTTGAAGATGTTCCGGCCGGAATATTGTCTGGTAAAAATGCGGGAATGACCGTTTGTGCAGTAGCGGATAAATACTCAGAAAATCTGGAAGGCAAAAAACGGGAGCTTGCGGATTATTTTATAAAGGATTATACGGAAATAGAAATAAATGAGGTGTGAGAATGGCAGAAGGATTTTTACCAATATGCAGAAAGGATATGGAAGAGCTTGGCTGGGAACAGCCGGATTTTGTCTATATCTCAGGGGATGCCTATGTGGATCATCCGTCCTTTGGACCTGCCATTATCAGCAGGACGCTTATGGCACATGGGTACAAAGTCTGCATCATTGCCCAGCCGGACTGGAAGGATGATAAAAGCATCTGCGAATTTGGCGAACCCCGTCTGGGTTTCCTCGTATCGGCAGGAAATATGGACTCTATGGTCAATCATTATTCCGTATCCAAAAAGCACCGGAAAACGGATGCGTTTACTCCCGGAGGAGTGATGGGAAAACGTCCGGATTATGCCGTTGTTGTATATGGGAATCTGATCCGGAGAACCTATAAGAAAACACCGATTATTCTGGGCGGTATCGAGGCAAGCCTCAGGCGGCTTGCTCATTACGATTACTGGTCAGATAAGCTGAAGCGCTCCGTACTGTTGGATTCCGGAGCTGATATGATATCCTACGGCATGGGAGAGCGCTCTATTGTTGAGATTGCAGATGCACTTGACAGTGGAATTGATATCAAAGACATTACCTTTGTTGCAGGAACGGTATTTCGGACGAAAAATCTGGATGATTTATATGATGTAGTAGTCCTTCCTTCTTATGAAAAGCTGAAAGAAGATAAATTAAATTACGCGAAAAGCTTTTATACACAATATTGTAATACCGGTCCTTATTCCGGGAAATGTCTTGCAGAGCCTTATGGACAGCAATTATATGTGGTACAGAATCCGCCGCAGAGGCCTTTGTCACAGTCTGAGATGGATGACGTCTATGAATACCCTTATATGCGGACCTATCATCCGTCTTATGAGGCGGATGGCGGAGTTCCTGCTATTCAGGAAGTGAAGTTCAGCCTGATCAGCAACCGCGGATGCTTTGGGGGATGCAGTTTCTGTGCACTTACCTTTCATCAGGGCAGAATTGTGCAGACAAGAAGTCACGAATCACTTCTTGCAGAAGCAGAAAAGTTTACCAGTGATAAAGCCTTTAAAGGATATATCCATGACGTCGGAGGACCGACTGCTAATTTCCGGCACCCGTCATGCGAAAAACAGCTGCATGCCGGCGTATGTAAAAACAGACAGTGTCTGTTCCCGACTGTATGTAAAAACCTCAATGCAGACCATACGGATTATATAAAACTGTTAAGGAAACTCAGAAGTATTCCAAAAGTAAAAAAAGTATTTATCCGTTCCGGAATCCGCTTTGATTATGTACTGGCAGATAAAAAGGATACTTTTTTAAGAGAATTGTGCGAATATCATGTGAGCGGGCAGTTAAAAGTAGCGCCCGAGCATGTGTCGGATAAAGTCCTCCGGAAAATGGGGAAGCCGGCGCACCAGGTATATCAGCAGTTTGTAAAAAAATATAAGGAAATCAATAAGGAGCTTCAAAAGGATCAGTTTCTGGTGCCGTATCTGATGTCTTCACATCCCGGTTCCTCTTTGAAAGAAGCAGTTGAACTGGCGGAATACTTAAGAGAGCTTGGCTATATGCCGGAACAGGTACAGGATTTTTATCCGACGCCATCCACCATTTCCACCTGTATGTATTACACAGGAGTGGATCCACGTGATATGTCTGCGGTCTATGTGCCAAAGAATCCCCATGAGAAGGCGATGCAGCGCGCGCTCATTCAATACCGGGATCCGAAGAACTATGATCTTGTATTAGAGGCTCTTGAAAAATGCGGACGTATGGATCTTGTGGGATATGGAAAGCAATGCCTGATAAGACCGCGCAAGAGAAAATATCCTTCTGACAAAGGAAGAGTGGATGAGCATTCAGGAAAGCGTAATTCTCAGGGGAATCTGGCATCTGTGAAACGTGTAAAAAAGAAAACCATACGGAATATACATAAGAAAAAATAAAAGGAGGGCGTCTTATGCGAATTGCAATTGTAACCGGAGCTTCTTCTGGTATCGGGAGAGAATTTGCAAAACAAATTCCAAAGATTTATAAACAGCTTGATGAGCTCTGGGCAGTGTCAAGAAATACCTTGAAACTGGAAGCATTAAAAAAAGAAGTATCCATACCGATCCGGATTTTTGACGGAGATATGCAGAGAGATTATATTTACGAACGGATCACAAAAGAGCTGGAAAGACAGAAGGCTGATATCCGTATGCTGGTAAATTGCGCCGGATATGGGAAAATCGGCGCCTTTGAGTCTCTTGACACAGAAGAGCAGCTGGGGATGATAAACCTGAACTGCCGGGCGCTTACGAAGCTTACGAAAATTTGTCTTCCATATCTGTTTAAAGGAAGCAGAATCATACAGATTGCATCTGCCGCAGCATTTGCACCACAGCCCGGCTTTGCGGTATATGCGGCTACCAAGTCCTATGTATACAGCTTTTCCCTGGCGCTTGGATGGGAACTTCGTGAAAGAGGGATTCTGGTAACGGCAGTCTGTCCGGGACCGGTAGACACTGCATTTTTCGACCGGGCAGAGGGAGAGGCAGGAAGTACGAAGGAGGCATTACGCGTCCGTCCTGAAGACGTAGCAGAAAAGGCTCTTGCCGACAGCAGAAAAGGGAAGGCTGTTTCTGTATATGGAATACCGATAAAGGCAGCCAGAGCTGCGGCTAAATTCGTGCCAGAGGACTTTGCAGCTATGATTATGCAAATGATAAATAAAAGGGGATAAAACAATGAGTAAAATTCAAAAGGGACAGAAGGGATATATAAAATCCAAAAAAACAAAATATCTTGTCTGGGCGCTGGCAGAGTTTGGAGTAGTAGCCGCTTTGCTGATTATCGGTTATACACAGACAAAAACAAGATTGAATCTTCTTACAGTTGTTGCAATTGTCGGATGCCTTCCGGCATCCAAAATGCTGGTGGAATTCATTACAATGGCTCCGCATAAAGGGATTTCAGAAGAAAAATATGCAGAAATTGAAGAAAAAGGTAACCTGCTTATAAGAATTTATGATATGGTAATCACCAGCAAAGAAAAAGTAATGCCGGTCACTGCATTTGTAATTTCCAACCATATGGTATGCGGCTATGTGGAAAGTGAAAAAACCGATGAAGCAAAATGTACAAAATATATAAAAGAGATGCTTGAAGCAAATAAATATGATAAGATGACAGTAAAGGTTTTCCGGGATTACCATGCATTTCTTGCAAGAGTAGAAGGGATGAATAATATTGCAAGTGTCGAGCAGCCGGAAAACAGAAGAAAAGAGAGGAAAATTAAGAATCTGATACTGAGTGTATCAATGTAAAATTATGAGAGAAATTGTAATCAGCAGGAACGAAGCAGGGCAGAGATTTGATAAATATTTGAAAAAATATCTGCCGGAAGCACCGTCAGGATTTTTGTATAAAATGATGCGAAAGAAAAATATTGTGTTAAATGGGAACAAAGCTTCCGGACGGGAGAAGCTTGAGGAAGGCGACCGGATAAAACTTTTCCTGGCGGAAGATACAATTGGCAAGTTTACCGGCCGTCCTCAAAAAAAAGAGAGTTATCCATACAATAAGGAGCTGGATATTGTCTGTGAGGAAAAGGATATTCTTGTGATTAATAAACCCGCCGGTATGCTGTCCCAGAAAGCGGAGGAAAAGGATTGCTCGGTCGTAGAATATGTGATTGGGTATCTGATTCAAAGCGGACAACTTGAAGAGAAAGAACTCCGGACGTTCAAACCGTCTGTCTGTAACCGGCTCGACCGTAATACAAGTGGATTGATCATAGCCGGAAAGAGCCTTGCGGGGCTTCAGGTTATGGCAGAACATTTCAGGCTTCGGACAATGGCGAAATATTATTTGTGTCTGGTAAAAGGGAAACTTTCAAAGTCTGCATATATACAGGGATATTTGATGAAAAATAAAAAAACAAACCGCGTGAAGGTTATTCAAGTATCAGAGAAGTCAAAGGATGACGGCACTGCGTATACACCGATCGAAACAGAATATTACCCTGTCGCATACAATGATGATATGACGCTTTTGAAGGTGCATCTGATCACCGGACGTACGCATCAGATCCGGGCACATCTGTCTTCTGTGGGTCATCCGGTTCTTGGCGATTATAAATATGGAGATTTGGAATGGAATGACAGATTTCGAAAAAAATATCAGATTACTTCCCAGATGCTTCACGCGTATGAGTTAATCCTTCCGGAGATGGAGGAACCTCTTGCGTATCTGTCAGGAAGAATTTTTACGGCAAAGGCGCCGCCTGTATTTTACAGGGTGATAAAGGAGACGGCATGGCAACATGGAATTCAAGAGGCCTTCGAGGTTCAACATTAGAAGAAATGATCAACCGGACAAATGAGCATTATCTGGAAAAGGGCCTTGCCCTGATCCAGAAGATCCCGACGCCGATTACTCCGGTAAAAATGGACAAGGAACACAGACAGATTACACTGGCATATTTCGAAAAGCGCAGTACCGTGGACTATATCGGAGCCGTGCAGGGGATTCCGGTTTGCTTTGATGCAAAAGAATGTGTGGCGGATACCTTTCCGCTTCACAATGTACATGGACACCAGGTAAGATTTATGCGGGAATTTGAAAAACAGGAAGGTATTGCATTCCTTATTATTTATTATTCTCATAGAAATGAGCTTTATTATATGCGGTTCCAGGAGCTTCTGGAATTCTGGATCCGCGCAGAAAAAGGCGGAAGGAAAAGTATCCGTTATGAAGAACTGGATCCGCGTTTTTTCATCAGCCTTAGAAATGGTTATTATGTTCCGTATCTTGATATGATGAATCTGGATCTTGGACTCAGGGAATCTAAAACTTGACAAGTGTTATGAAAATGCGTATAATTCAATAAGGTTTTAACATGGTAGCACGCTAAAGTGGGAGCGGCGACAGGAGGGTATATGAAAAAATTATTGCATACTCCGGAAGGAGTCAGAGATATATATAATGTAGAATGTGGAAAAAAGCTGGCGCTTGAAAATCGTCTTAAAAAGACCTTTCATGTGTATGGCTATCACGATATCCAGACGCCGATGTTTGAATATTTCGATGTATTCCGCAAAGAAATCGGGACAATTCCTTCCAGAGAATTATATAAATTTTTTGATAAAGAAGGAAATACACTTGTTCTTAGACCGGACATTACTCCATCTATAGCAAGGGCGGCTGCAACACTTTTTGGAGAAGAAGACGTACCAATCCGCCTGTGTTATACAGGGAATACCTTTATCAATCATTCCAGTTATCAGGGGCGGCTCCGTGAAGTGACACAGATGGGGGCGGAGCTCATCGGGGATGATTCGGTGGAAGCGGATGCAGAGATGCTGGCAATGGTAATCGAATCAATGCTTACCATCGGTTTGAAGGAATTTCAGTTAAATATAGGAAATCTTGCGTTTTTCCGGAGCCTGATCGATGATGCTGCGTTGGATGAAGACGCACAGGAACGGGTTATAGAATTGATTAATAACCGAAATTATTTTGGAGTAGAAGAGTATCTGGACAGTATAAAGGTAAAGAGAAGCTCACGGGAAGCCTTTGCCGCTCTTGGCGAGCTGGTCGGCGGCGTAGAGGTTCTGGTAAAAGCTAAGAATATCGCGCCGAATTCAGAAGGAATTATGGCGGTGAAGCGTCTGGAAAAAATATATAACACATTGAAATTATATGGCGTGGAAAAGTTCGTCACCTTTGATCTGAGCATGACGGGAAATTATGGTTATTATACCGGAATTATTTTCCGTGGTTATACATTTGGAACCGGAGATGCTGTTGTCAAAGGCGGACGCTATGATAAGCTTCTGGAAAAATTCGGAAAAGATTCGCCTTCCATTGGTTTCGCAATCGTGATTGACGAACTGATGAAGGCGTTGACACGCCAAAAAATCCGGATTGTCTATACAAGAAAAAATACGATTATTTTGTATGATGAGGGCAAAAGCAGGGATGCGATTACCCTTGCAAAAGATTTCAGAAACAAAGCAAAGAATACGGAATTGATTAAAAAAGATAAGAAAAAGCTTCTGGAAGAGTACGTAAAATATGGGAAAGAATATTATGCCGGAACATTAATTTATATAAAGAAAACCGGGGATATTCTGATGATCAATCTGATTACCGGAGAGCAGAAAGAGATTAATAAACAGTCATAGATAGGAGAAAAGCGATGCGATACCTGACATTTGCCCTGGGAAAAGGGCGTCTTGCCAATCAGACACTTGAACTTTTTGAAAAGATTGGCATTACCTGTGAAGAGATGAAGGATAAAAATTCACGGAAACTGATTTTTACAAATGAAGAACTAAAACTGAGATTCTTTTTATCCAAGGGACCTGATGTTCCGACTTATGTGGAATATGGCGCCGCGGATATCGGGATTGTGGGAAAAGATACGATTTTGGAAGAAGGACGAAAGGTTCACGAAGTTTTGGATCTTGGATTTGGAAAATGCAGAATGTGCGTATGCGGACATGAAAGCGCCGCTCCACTTCTGAAACATCATGAATTAATCCGTGTCGCCACAAAATATCCAAAGATAGCAAAGGATTATTTTTACAATACAAAACATCAGACTGTAGAGATTATCAAGCTAAACGGTTCCATAGAGCTTGCACCGATTGTCGGACTGTCTGAGGTGATTGTAGATATTGTAGAAACAGGTTCAACATTGAAGGAAAACGGACTTGCCGTTTTGGAGGAAGTATGTCCGCTTTCTGCAAGGATGATTGTAAACCCGGTAACTATGCGAATGGAAAGTGAGCGCATTAAAAGTCTGTTAATGAAATTAAAATCTCAGATAGAATAAGCAGATAGAACAGGATGCAGGAGTGAAGGACGATGAGAATACAAAAATTAGATCAACAGATGAGAAAGAATCTTTTAGAGGAGCTGTTAAAAAGAAGCCCGAACCAATATGGAGAATATGAGGCAGGCGTCTCAGAGATTCTTAATAATGTAAAAAATAACGGTGATAAAGCAATCTTTGCCTATACGGAAAAATTTGACAAGGCAGCTATAAATGCTTCTAATATAAAAGTAACCGAAGAGGAGATCGAAGAAGCCTATACGCTGGTAGATTCTGAGCTGATAGAAATTATTCGCAAGGCGCTTGCCAATATTCGTACATATCATGAAAAGCAGCGCCAGTACAGCTGGTTTGACAGTAAGCCGGACGGAAGCCTTCTTGGCCAGAAGGTAACGCCTCTCGCAAGGGTCGGTGTATATGTTCCCGGAGGGAAAGCGGCATATCCTTCTTCCGTACTGATGAATATTGTTCCGGCTAAAGTTGCCGGTGTAGATGAGATTATTATGGTAACACCGCCGGAAAAAGATGGAAAGGTAACGCCGACCACGCTGGTAGCAGCGCATGAAGCAGGCGCAGATGCAGTTTATAAAGTGGGTGGAGCACAGGCGATCGGCGCTCTTGCTTACGGAACAGAAAGTATCCCAAAGGTAGATAAAATCGTAGGCCCCGGAAATATTTATGTAGCGCTTGCCAAAAAGGCGGTATACGGACACGTTAGTATTGACGCCATTGCAGGACCAAGTGAAATTCTTGTAATTGCGGATGAAACTGCCAATCCAGGATATGTAGCTGCGGACTTGTTATCCCAGGCGGAACACGATGAACTTGCCTCTGCAATTCTGGTGACAACAAGTGAAGAGCTAGCACAGAAAGTATCTGAAGAAGTGGATAAATTCACAGCGGAATTATCCAGAGGCGATATTATCCGGAAGTCTCTGGATAATTATGGATATATCCTGATTGCAGAGGATATGGAGGATGCAGTACAGACAGCAAATGAAATTGCGTCTGAACATTTGGAAATTCAGACAAAGAACCCCTATGAGGTTATGATGAAGATTCGAAATGCAGGAGCTATTTTTATCGGAGAATATGCGAGTGAACCGCTGGGAGATTATTTTGCAGGACCGAATCATGTACTTCCGACGAATGGTACCGCAAAATTTTTCTCACCGCTTTCGGTTGATGATTTTATTAAAAAGTCAAGTATTATTGCGTACTCGAGGGAAGCGCTCCAGATGGTACATGAAGATATTGAGGCATTCGCAAAGGCGGAATCTTTGACGGCGCACGCCAATTCTATTCACGTGCGTTTTGAAGAAAAATAGGAGGAGTCGATATGGAACGGGCAGCAACTTGCAGCAGAAAAACAAAAGAAACAGATATCATGGTCTCGCTGGATCTTGACGGTTCCGGGAAAAATGAGATAGATACCGGGATTGGTTTCTTTGATCATATGCTTGACGGAATGGCAAGACATGGATTATTTGATTTGTCTGTAAAAGTAAAAGGTGATCTGTATGTGGATTCCCATCATACAATTGAAGATACAGGGATCGTACTGGGTCAGGCAATCCTGAAAGCAGTCGGTGATAAGTCAGGGCTTAAGCGCTATGGACATATGATTCTTCCAATGGATGAAACACTTGCATTATGTGCGGTTGATCTTTCCGGCAGACCATATCTGAAGTTTGATGCTGATTTTACAACAGAAAAGATCGGGGAAATGGACGCCGAGATGATAAAAGAATTTTTTTATGCCGTTTCTTACAGCGCCATGTTAAACCTTCATCTGAAAATTCTGGATGGCGGTAATAATCATCACATGGCAGAGGCATTGTTTAAAAGCTTCGGAAAAGCGCTTGATATGGCAACTATGAAAGAACCAAGGATAAAAACAGCCTGGACTACAAAGGGAAGTCTTTAAAAGGAGTAGATAGTATGAGTTATAAAAGATTAATTCCATGTATTTTTATTGCAGGGGAGAAAGCAGTAAAATGGTTTCACGATAGAACCGTCCTTTCTGATGATGTGGTAGAACTTGCAAAAGCCTACAGTGATAAGGGTGCGGATGAAATTCTGGTATTTGATTTATCAGATTCTGATGAAGAGCACGAAGAAGCAATTAATCTGATGCGCAAGATTAACCGTGTCATCCGTATTCCAATGGTAGCCGGTGGAAATATCAAAAGACTGGAAGATGTAAAAAAGATTCTGTATGCCGGTGCGAAGCGGGCAATTATTAATTTCGCCAAGTCAGACAGTGTAAAGATAATGGAAGAAGCATCCAAACGTTTCGGACGGGAAAAGCTTGCCGTATCATTAAATGATTTTGATGCACTTTTCAAGCACCAGCATATTGTGGATAAATACACCAGCGAAATTATTTTCATGCACAGGCTGGATTTGAATTCTGTCATTAATGTTACAGATACCCCTTGTGTTGTTGTGACAGATACCATGGAAGAGGATGAGCTCTTTAAAATATTAAGAAGCGATGGAGTGAAAGGATTGTCCGGTAAGTATTTAAGCCGGCCGGATATGGATTACATACAATTCAAAGCAATCTGTACCGAGAAAGGTATTAAAATGACTTCTTTTGAAAGCATGATGGAATTTTCCCAGTTTAAAACAGACGCGCTAGGGTTGATACCGGTTATTGTGCAGCATTATAAGACCCAGGAGGTTCTGATGCTTGCTTATATGAACAAAGAGGCATTTGACAAGACCATTAAGACAGGTATGATGACTTATTATAGCAGAAGCCGACAGCGTCTCTGGGTCAAAGGTGAAACAAGCGGACATTACCAGTATGTAAAGTCTTTGACAATAGACTGCGACCGCGATACATTGCTTGCAAAAGTAGAACAGATTGGGGTTGCCTGCCACACCGGAAATCCGACCTGCTTCTTCCAGCCACTGGCAGGAGCTGATCAGGATGAGAAAAATCCACTTCGTGTATTCGAAACGGTTTATAACACGATTACAGACAGAAAACAGAATCCGAAAGAAGGATCTTATACAAATTATCTGTTTGACAAGGGAATTGATAAGATATTGAAAAAAGTCGGGGAAGAAGCAACCGAAATCGTTATTGCGGCGAAAAATCCGAATCCTGAGGAAATCAAATACGAAATGGCAGATTTCCTTTATCATGCAATGGTGCTTATGGTAGAAAAAGGAGTCAGCTGGGAAGATATTGTAAAGGAGCTGGCAGACAGATAAGAAAAAGTGGATAACATAATGCAATAAAAGGAAGAATAAATTAGAGAGAGACAAGAAGTCTCTCTCTAATTTTATTGAAAGGAATGGAAGAGTATATGGATAATTCAGCAGAAAGAAGAAAAGAACTACTGGCGCAAATGCGCAAAACTTATGATGATAAAAAAGAACCGCCGGCAGTACATCCAAGATATAAAAGTGCATACGGGCAGATTTATAATAATGAGACAAATATGCGTTCATCAGGAAGCTTTGGAATTCGTTTGTTTCTAAGCTTTCTTTTGTTTGCAGCATTTGTCATTATGGACCGCCAGGAATATAAGATTATGGACGTTGACAGTACACGCATTATAAAAGAAGTCCAGACAACTCCCGAAATCGATCTGGAAGAAGTATGGAAAAGGCTATAGTGGCAAATATTGTTATGTAAAACGGATGTATGTTTAACGTTAAAACAATAAGAAAAGGCAATGACCATCCTTATTCTCTTGTGGTATAATAGGAACAATTGGAAATATTTACCAACAGATAAAAAGGAAGGAGCCTGTTTCATGGTTCGTAACTATTTACATAAGAATGTATATGACGCTTTTTTAGAACGAATGCAGTTCCTTTTTGAAGAATTTGATAATATTTATATTTCTTTTTCCGGAGGAAAGGACAGCGGCCTGCTTCTCAACCTTGTGCTTGATTACCGCAATCGTTATTATCCGGATAAAGTCATCGGAGTATTTCATCAGGATTTTGAAGCGCAATATACAGTAACGTCCGAATATGTAGAACGGACATTTGAACGGATTAAAGATCAGGTAGAGCCTTATTGGGTCTGCCTGCCTATGGCAACCAGAACTGCACTCAGCAGTTATGAGATGTACTGGTATCCATGGGATGATACGAAAGAGGATATCTGGGTTCGCAAAATGCCGGATAAAGAATACGTAATTAATCTGAAAAATAATATCATTTCAACTTACCGTTACCGGATGCATCAGGAGGATCTGGCAAAGCAATTCGGACGTTGGTACCGGATATCGCATAATAATGGCAAGACAGTCTGTCTGCTTGGTATGCGGGCGGATGAATCTCTGCAGCGATACAGTGGATTTTTGAATAAAAAATATGGATATAAGGAAGAATGCTGGATAAGCAGGCAGTTCAAGGATGTCTGGTGTGCTTCTCCGCTGTATGACTGGTCTACAAAGGATATCTGGCACGCAACTTATATGTTTAATTATGATTATAATCATTTATATGACCTTTATTATATGGCGGGTCTGACTCCTTCCCAGATGCGGGTTGCTTCTCCGTTCAATGATTACTCGAAAGATTCCCTGAATCTGTACCGGGTAATTGATCCGGAAATATGGGTACGGCTGGTCGGTCGTGTTCAGGGCGCTAATTTTACAGCTATTTATGCAAAAACAAAGGCGATGGCTTATCGTAATATTTCGCTTCCGGAAGGACATACGTGGAAATCCTACACAAAATTTCTGTTAGCAACGTTACCGAAAAGATTAAAAAATAATTACGCCAAAAAGTTTAATTCTTCCATTTATTTCTGGCACAAGACCGGAGGCGGCCTGGATGAAACAGTGATTGAAGAATTGTTAGAACATGGTTATAATATAAAGCGAAACGGCGTATCAAATTATACAATAAAAAAGAAATCCCGCATTATTTTTGTAGGACCGATTCCGGATCACACAGATGATATTAAATCAACAAAAGATATTCCCAGCTGGAAACGGATGTGCTACTGCATTTTAAAGAATGACCACATCTGTCGTTTCATGGGATTCGGAATGACAAGACAGCAGCAGAACAGACTGGATTTCATCCGGAAAAAATACGAAAGCATAGAGGAAATATGATTATGGAATACAAAAGTCCGGTATACAATGTAATTGCTGTTCCAATTGAAAAGGTTCAGCCAAATGATTATAATCCAAATAAGGTTGCACCTCCTGAGATGCAGCTTTTATATGAAAGTATCAGGGAAGATGGTTACACGATGCCTGTTGTGTGTTATTATGATAAAACACAGGATCTTTATTTGATTGTGGATGGATTTCACCGCTATCGGGTAATGCTGGAGCATCCTGATATTTATGAGCGTGAAAATGGATTGCTGCCTGTTTCTATTATTGATAAACCCATTGACAAACGTATGGCAAGCACCATCCGCCATAACCGGGCCCGCGGAAATCATACCGTCGATTTGATGAGTAACATTGTAAAAGAGCTTCATGAACTTGGAAGAACGGATGCCTGGATATCCAGACATCTGGGAATGGATCGTGATGAAATTCTGCGCCTGAAACAAATAACGGGACTGGCAGCTCTGTTTAAAGATGTAGACTTTGGTGAAGCGTGGCAACCGGAAGATGATGAGTATGAAGAATAGATAAAGAGGAAAAATATGAGAAAACTTGCTTTAACAGATGACATATTATTAAAAATCGAAAAACCTGCACGTTATATTGGAAATGAAATTAATTCTGTAATGAAAGATAAGGGTTCTGTTGATATCCGGTTTGCTATGTGTTTTCCGGACGTCTATGAAATCGGCATGTCCCATCTGGGGATACAGATATTGTACGATATGTTTAACCGGAGAGATGACGTGTGGTGTGAACGAGTATATTCACCATGGCTTGATCTGGACAAGATTATGAGGGAGCAGAAGATTCCTCTTTTTGCACTTGAATCACAGGATCCGGTAAAAGATTTTGATTTTCTTGGAATCACGATTCAGTATGAAATGTGTTATACCAATATTCTTCAGGTGTTAGATTTGAGCGGGATTCCATTAAAGGCTTCTGAGAGATGTGAACAGGATCCGATTGTCATCGGCGGCGGCCCCTGTACCTATAATCCGGAGCCTCTGGCTGATTTTTTTGACCTGTTTTATATCGGAGAAGGTGAAACAGTCTATGGAGAGCTTCTGGATGCGTATAAAGAAAACAAAGCAAATGGTGGTTCAAGAAAGGACTACCTGGAAAAAGCGGCACAGATAGAAGGGATTTATGTTCCCTCTTTTTATGATGTGACTTATAAGGAAGACGGCACGATTGAAAGCTTTGTTCCCAATAATCCCCATGCCAAAGCAACTATCCGGAAACAAATTGTTATGGATGTAACGAACAGTTATTATCCAAAAGCTCCGGTTGTTCCATTTATCAAGGTAACACAGGACAGAGTCGTTCTGGAAATTCAGCGGGGATGTATCCGGGGATGCCGCTTCTGCCAGGCCGGTATGCTTTACCGTCCCACAAGGGAGCGTGACGTTGAAATGCTGAAAGATTATGCTTATCAGATGCTTAAGAATACCGGGCATGAGGAAATTTCTTTAAGTTCCTTAAGTTCCAGTGATTACAGCAGTTTGAAAGAGCTGGTTACATTTTTAATCGAAGAATTCAAAGGGAAAGGAATCAATATTTCACTTCCGTCTCTTAGAATAGACGCCTTTTCTCTTGATGTAATGGAGAAGGTACAGGATATCCGTAAAAGCAGCCTTACTTTCGCACCGGAAGCCGGTTCTCAGCGTATGAGAAATGTAATTAATAAAGGACTTACAGAAGAAGATATCCTGAATGGTGCGGGACAGGCTTTTGAAGGGGGCTGGAATAAGGTCAAGCTTTACTTTATGCTGGGACTTCCTACCGAAACGGAAGAAGATATGAAAGCAATTGCAGAACTGGCAGACAAAGTTGCCAGACGTTATTATGAGATTCCAAAAGACCAGCGGAACGGAAAATGTCAGATTACAACCAGTACATCCTTTTTTATACCAAAACCATTTACACCATTCCAATGGGCGAAAATGTTCACAAACACAGAGTATGTGGCGCGTGCGGCTGTCGTAAAGCATGCATTTAACGATCAGTTAAACCGTAAGAGCCTCAGGTATCACTGGCATGATGCAGAAGTAACAGTTTTGGAGGGAGTTTTTGCAAGAGGCGACAGACGAACCGGCGCCGTTTTGCTGGAGGCATACCGCCTGGGATGTCTTTATGATTCCTGGAGTGATTATTTTGATTATGATAAATGGCTTACTGCTTTTGAAAATACAGGTATTGATATGGCATTTTATAATTTAAGAGAACGTTCTATGGATGAGAAATTCCCATGGGATTTTATTGATATCGGTGTAACAAAGGATTTTCTCAAAAAAGAATGGGAACGTGCCATGAGAGGAGAAGTAACACCGAACTGCAGACAGCAGTGTTCCGGCTGTGGGGCTGCCAGATGGAAAGGAGGCGTCTGTGTTGAAAGCAAGAATTAAATTTCGCAAGTATGGAGTTATGAAATTTATCGGACATCTGGATGTGATGCGCTACTTTCAAAAAGCAATGCGAAGAGCAGACATTCCGATTGCCTTCACAGGCGGATATAGTCCGCATATGATTATGTCTTTTGCCCAGCCTCTTGGTGTTGGTATTACGAGTGAGGGTGAATATCTGGATATTGAACTCACAGAAAAAATAAGCTCAGAGGACGCCATATCACAGATGAATCGTGTTATGACAGAAGGAATTGATGTTGTAAGTTTTGTGGAAATTCCGGATGAGAAAAAAGCAAGCGGTATGACGATTACCGCTGCTGCTTCTTACCGTGTCTATCCTCTGGAGTCTGCGAAAACTTCAGATATCCGCCTGCCGCTTCCGGGAAACTGGACTGAAGAAATAGAAGAATTTCTGGCGCAGGAGCATATCACTGTGTGGAAAAAGACAAAGAGAAGCGAAAAAGAAGTGGATATCAAGCCTATGATTTACGATATGCATCCGGATGCTGACAGTATTTATCTGTTCCTTGCTACAGGAAGTGAGCAGAACCTGAAGCCGGATCTGGTTATGGACACGTTTCTTAACTATACAGGAGCTGAGGAAACTGCACTTCATTACCATCGTGTAGATGTATATGCCAGAAATGAGGCGGGAACATTTGTGCCTCTTTCAGATATGGGAAAAATAATTTTGTAAAAAATACGAGGTGACAGACATTGGGAAAAAAGGAAGTAAAAACAAATGCCATGCGCATCCTTGACCGTATGAAAATTGATTATAAATATGAAGAATATGAATGTGA
Source organism: Lachnospiraceae bacterium UBA7109 (assembly GCA_002492335.1). Classification (GTDB taxonomy): domain Bacteria; phylum Bacillota; class Clostridia; order Lachnospirales; family Lachnospiraceae; genus UBA7109. The sequence goes on along the minus strand of DKYD01000026.1, from coordinate 3,139 downwards.
AGAATTTACAGATGGAATTGAGACTGCAGACAGGCTGGGATACGATCATGCGTACGTATATAAAACTCTTGTAACAACAGGAAAAAGCGGCGGGCATTATGTATTCGTTATTCCAATTGAAGCGGAGATTGATTTTAAGAAGGCCGCCCGGGTGGTAAACGAAAAATCATTGGAAATGCTGCCTCTAAAAGAGCTTACGAAAGTAACCGGATATGTGAGAGGCGGCTGTACTTCTATAGGAATGAAAAAACAATTTCCAACTGTCATTCAGGAGGATGCACAGAACCTGGAGCATATGCATGTGAGCGGCGGAAAGCTTGGTATGCAGCTGACAATTTTGCCGGCAGATTTGAAACGGGTCGCAAATGCTTTGTTTGCAGACGTAATTCGAAGAGAAATTTAAAGCTTGTGTTTTTTTTCGTTGCAGATATAAAAAAAATGAGGTAGTATAGTAAGGTACGATAGAAAGAGTAATTGGGAGGAATACGTAAAAGATGATTAAGGTTGTAAAATTTGGCGGAAGTTCACTTGCCAGTGCAGAACAATTTAAAAAAGTCGGAAATATTATCCGCAAAGAGGACACCAGACGTTATGTGATTCCATCAGCACCGGGGAAACGTACCCCTACAGATACAAAAGTTACAGATATGCTATACAGCTGTTATCGCCAGGCAATTCTGGAGGATGACATGGAAGAAGATTTTGAAGAGTTGCTGGAGGCAATTAAAGAACGCTATAATTCCATTATCAGAGGATTAGAGCTTGATCTGTCTCTGGAAGAGGAATTTAAAATAATTAAAGAAAATTTCAGCAAAAAAGCCGGAAGGGATTATGCTGCTTCCCGCGGGGAATACCTGAATGGTATTATCATGTCAAAATATCTTGGATATGAATTTATTGATGCGGCTGAAGTGATTTTCTTTGATGATGAGGGTGAGTTCGATGCTGAAAAAACAAATGAAGTTCTCTCAGAAAGACTTGCATCTGCAGAGCGTGCTGTAATTCCGGGATTTTACGGCGCTATGCCCGATGGGAAAATCAAGACATTTTCACGTGGCGGTTCAGATATTACAGGCTCTATCGTAGCAAAAGCAGTTCATGCAGATCTGTATGAAAACTGGACAGATGTATCCGGATTCCTGATTGCAGATCCGAGAATTATCAAAAATCCCAAAGCGATTGATGTCATTACTTACCGGGAACTTCGGGAGCTTTCTTATATGGGGGCAACCGTGCTCCACGAGGATGCGATTTTTCCGGTAAGAAAAGAAGGAATTCCGATCAACATACGAAACACAAATATGCCGGAAGATAAAGGTACTTTGATTGTAGAAGCAACCTGTCAGAAACCGAGATTTACAATTACCGGAGTTGCCGGGAAGAAAGATTTTGCTTCTGTCACGGTGGAAAAAGCGATGATGAATTCAGAGGTTGGATTCTGCAAAAAAGTTTTAGAAGTATTTGAGCAAAACGGTATTTCCATTGAACATATGCCTTCAGGCATTGATACAATGACAATTTTTGTGCACCAGGATGAATTTGAGGAGAAAGAGCAGAAAGTAATTGCAGGCATTCATCGCGCAGTTTCTCCTGATGTCCTGGAGCTTGAATCCGATCTTGCGCTGATTGCGGTTGTGGGACGTGGTATGAGAGCGACCAGAGGTACTTCCGGACGCATTTTCTCTGCATTGGCTCATGCAAATGTGAATGTGAAAATGATTGATCAGGGATCCAGTGAATTGAATATTATTATTGGAGTCCGTAATCATGATTTCCATGCAGCGATTCAGGCAATTTATGATATTTTTGTTACAACACAGATCTAGGAGGCCGACTGAATGAACATTTTATTTTTTCTGAAGCCTAAAAGTGAAATTGCATATGTTTATGATTATCATACAGTAAGACAGGCTTTGGAAATTATGGAATATCACAAATATTCCTCGATTCCGATCCTAAATAAAGAGGGACAGTATATAGGTTCTATCACAGAAGGCGATTTATTGTGGGAGCTGAAAAAGCTGGATCTTTTGAACCTGAAAAAAGCAGAAGTAATCAGTATTATGAAGATAAAACGAAGACGGGATTATCATTTTGTAAATGTTGAATGTAATATGGAAGACCTGATAGAACGTGCAATGGAGCAGAACTTTGTCCCGGTTGTGGATGACGAGGAACATTTCATCGGTATTATTACGAGACGTGATATTATTGGATATTGTTATAATAGAATGAAGGACAGTGAAAAAAATGATAATTGATTTTCATACACATATGTTTCCGGACAAAATCGCAAAAAAGACAGTTGCATATCTTGCCGATGTATGTCAGATGAAACCTCATATATACGGAACCTATGAGGAATTAAAACAAATCACATTAGAATCCGGGGTGGATTTATCAATCGCCCTCCCGATAGTTACTAAGCCAAAGCAGTTCCGTTCTATTAATGAATTTGCTGCACGTTATCAGGAAAAGCCGGTTATTTCTTTTGGAAGTGTTCATCCGGCATCCGAAAATTATAAAGAAGAGCTTCGGCAGATTAAAGAACTGGGACTTAAAGGAATCAAACTTCATCCGGACTATCAGGAAACACATTTTGATGATATTCGTTATAAACGAATCGTTTCTTATGCTTCTGAACTTGATTTAATTATAAGTGTACATGCAGGAATGGATCCGAAGAGTCCAAATGATGTTCACTGTACACCTGAAATGGCAGCGGAAATGATCGATGAAGTTGCTCCTCCCAAAATGATTCTCGCCCACATGGGAGGATATCAGCGGTGGGATGATGCAGAAAAATATCTGGTAGGAAAACCGGTGTATTTTGATACCGGCGTATCGCTTGATAAAATGTCGGAACAACAGATTCTCCGTATTGTACGGAATCATGGCGCAGATAAAATTTTATTTGCCACAGATCTTCCATGGAGTCGCCCAAAAGAATTTATAAAGATTATAAATGAAATAGCTTTAACAGAAGAAGAACGTGAAAAAATATTTTATAAAAACGCATGTAAGCTTCTTGATTTTTAAATATCTATATGCTATTATATATGAGTATGCCGCACAATGAGGTTAAAGTTTTACATATTTTTTGTAAACACCGAAATTGGCGAGTAATGATAATAGGAGG
>DKYD01000100.1 GCA_002492335.1 Lachnospiraceae bacterium UBA7109 | reverse complement strand
GAAGTGGGCAGTCGGAACCGGAATTATTACCGGAAAAGACAATGGAACCAGACTTGACCCGCAGGGAAATGCGACTCGTGCAGAGTGCGCGATTATTATTCAGAGATTTCTGGAAAAATTTAATTAACAAACTATCCTATTTATTGGTTAGAACTGACCTGTATCCCTTCCAGGTCAGTTCTTTTTTTGGACAAGCCTTGTCTGATAAAAAATAGTAAAATATTACAAAAAATAAAAAAATACTACCAAATATTATGGTTGATTTGAACTAAAAAGGGGAGTATTCTATACAAGAAATGTTTTATAAGAAGAGGAGGAAGAGATGAGGACAGCAGAAAGAATAGTGAGACAAGGAGTATTATTATGCATAATGGTAATGTTCGGGATATTTCTTGTCACACCCTTGAGAGTAAAGGCAACAGATAAACTTGTGATGTCTGCGACGCCGTTTTTATTATCAGGACAGATAACTACGTCATCTTATAAACTGATGTGGAATCATGTAGATGACGCAGTGAATTATCGTTTGTACAGAGATGGAAAGGAGATATGGAGCGGACCGGCTAATGTATGGTCGGATTATGAGGTCGCGGGAAATGCTACATATAAAGTGGAAGCAATGGATGCCGGTAAGAAGATTCTGGTAACATCAAAAGAGGTAAAAGTTTCTCCGCGTACAAAAACAGATGATATGAAATGCTGTTCTTACGAAGGCACTCTTGCGGTCAATACATCTGGTGGTTCAGCAATCACAGGTGAAAATGGACATACATACAGATATTGGGCCTATACAAATGGTCATGGCGGAATTCAGATGGCAGAACAGGACCTTAATACAGGGGCTACCCGAACAGTTGCCGATCAGAATATGTTTCCGACATTGGCTGAAGGACGGACGGAATCAGTTAATGTGGTACAGGCAGCAGATGGCACAGTAACGTTGTGGGCACATGCGGAAGGCTCCAGTGGATATTCTAAGGGCGCCGTTGTATCAATTTACGGTAAACCAGGCAAGGAGTTTTATACGAAAGGGCCTTATCGGCCGCTTGGAAATTCATCACGTGATATCTCGGTCTATGCAGATAAGACAACAGGTGAAGGGTATTTGTTTTCAGCTACAAATAATAACAGTGATCTTGCAATATATAAGCTGACAGAGGATTTCTCCGATATAGATGAGTCCTTTGGCACTGTAATTACTATGAAAGGGCTGAAAAGAGAAGCTCCCTCGATGGTGAAAAAAGACGGATGGTATTATCTGTTTTCATCAGGAACGAACGGCTGGATGCCAACTCCATGTGGATACATTGCAGCCCGGAATGTAAAAGATCTGGAAAATGCGGAACTTTTGTATTATGGAAACAGCGTGACTTATGGAGCTCAAAGCGGATGGGTGAGAACATGGGGCGCGCAGACAAAGAACTATTTGATGAATGCCAACAGATGGTCAGGACAGTGGGATCCGCCGGAGCCGGCGGAGGAGCGCAAAGGTCGGCTTATTCCGCTCAATCTTGAAGAGGGTATTGTAACAGGTACGTCCTGGCAGGCTTTTTATTATAATGATACAGGTGATTTTATTCCGGTATCTCCGGGTAAGAATTTGTCTGTAGGGAAAAAGGTAACAGGTACGAATGTTGATGGAACGAATACTGCGGATAAAGCAGTAGACGGTATATCTGATGTGGGAGGCAGTTATTATAAAAGCACGACAGTGCCGATGACACTGACAGTAGATCTGGGTCAGGCATCTGTAGTCACACTCACAGACGCATTGTTTAGAAATGTTACCGGATCTAATGGTGGTCATTCTTTCAAAGTTTATGGCTCAAAAGATAATAAAAACTGGACACTTCTTGCTGATAATACGGAAAACCCGTTGATTCAGGTAGGGCAAAAATCCAATTTTATAAAAGATGCAACAGCTTATCGTTATGTAAAATTGGAGGTGCTAAGCGTTACAAACGTGAATAATAAAAACAGCGCATCCTGGGCGAATGGCGTTGTGGAATTTAGCGTGTATGGGTATCCGGAAAATGAACTGGAGTTTGATGCGAAGACAGAATTGTCCAGGCCGGTTGCGGCGCTGAAAGGCAAGGTCTCATCTCTTCCCAGGGAGGCTACTGTATACACCAAAGACGGCTATGCAATTACTGCCCCGGTAGAATGGACAGATACCGAAGAATTAAAAACAGCAAAGCCATATGATACCGTAACTGCAAAAGGAAAACTTACCGGTAGAAATGTAGAAGTGACGGCACAAGTAGAAGTAATTCCGGAAGATTTGATTTATTATATCGACTGTGGCACAAACAGTGCAAGAACTTCAACACCGCATACAGTAGTAAAGGAATCAGGACTTGCACCACAGCTTAAGAATAAAGAAAGTGATGCAACAACAAACGGAGACGGGATCTGGAAGCGATCTTCCGGGCATGTGACTCAGGATGGTACTGCGGAAGACAAGTATGTCAGTGCAACCGGAGGGAATACATCACCGATTTCTTATAGTGTTACTCTGGAACCGGGAGTGTATGATGTGACAGTGTCCGGAGTGAGTATGACAGCGCAGGGAAGAACGGCAAAGGGAGTCATTATGACGGCAGACGGAGGAACATTTGCAAATGGCTTACTGAAAGCACCGGAAGGTACTACGGTGACAGAACAGTTGACGGTGACGGAAACCAATATGGTGACCCTTAATATGACAGGGGCAGTAGAAGGCACAAATGCAGGAATTTCATTTCTTGGAATTGCGGTTCATAAAGAAGAAGAACAGAAACCGGAAGTGCTGGCAGACTTTAAGTTTGATACAAACGGAGAATTTTTTGACGGCGGTTATGCTAAAGCAACCGGTACGTATACACTGGAGAATCATGGTACAGGCAAAGCGTTGAAGCTGAATGGAACAAATCAGTTCCTGACGGTGACGGATAAGAGTGGCGGCAGTCTTCTGACAGGCGTAAAAGAAATGACGGTATCCTATCAGATCAAGCCGGAGAACAGTAAGACAAACTGGGGATTCTTCGCAGCGCCAAATGCCAATAAGCAGGAATATCAGAAGGAGCATTATGTGGGAATTGCTGATATCAGTGGAACAACAAAAGCAGAACGCTATAACAATGATGGTTCGAGACCGGAAACGGCAAGCGCTGAGACCGGATATAATGGTTGGTATTATGTGACGGTAGTATATACGGAAAATGCTACGAGCCTTTATGTCAATGGAGAGAAGATATCAGAAAAAGCAAGCACCTATGCCCTTACGGATATCCTGGGTGATAACAGTATTCTCTATATAGGTAAGTCTACCTGGGAAAATGGAGAGTATGCAACTGCTTTGATTGATAATTACAAAATTGTAAGCAAAGCTCTGACAGACGATGAAGTAAAAGCAGAAGCAGCGAAATACGTAGAGGCAGATGAGCCGGTGGAACCGGAAGTAAAGAAAGATGCACTTAAAGCAGCGATTGATACAAAAGTGGATGCGGAAGCTACTTATACATCTGCAACGTGGAACGTGTATGAGAGCGCACTGGCAGCAGCCAATACAGTATACAATAAGAAAGATGCAACGCAGGCAGAAGTGGACGCGGCAGCAAAGACATTGACAGATGCAATAAAAGCACTGGAGAAGAAACCGATCGCAGTAGAGGTGGATAAGACAGCACTTCAGGAAGCAATCAAGAATGCAATACCAGAAGAAGATAAAGGGAAATATACAGAAGCTACCTGGACAAAATACGAAAAGGCATTAGAGGATGCAGAAAGAATTCTTGCAGATGCGGATGCAACACAGGCAGAAGTAGACAGTGCGGCAGCAACGCTTGGGAATGCACAGAAGAGTCTGGAGGAGGCAGATCCGGAACCGCCGATCCTGGATCGTCCATTTGTGGATGTAGATGAAGTGGACGGCGCATGGTATTATGACGCTGTGTATTACAATTATGACAAGAAGATTATGAACGGTGTAAATGAGACACATTTCGAACCGCTGTCTAATCTTGCAAGAGCACAGTTCGCAATTATCCTTCACAATATGGAAGGAAAA
>DKYD01000054.1:12301-17359 GCA_002492335.1 Lachnospiraceae bacterium UBA7109 | reverse complement strand
TATCAATGCGACAATACACTAGAACCCGGCGGCACATACTATAATGGACAAAAAAACGATAAAAAACCTAATTCAAAACTATAACGCCACCGAGCTACAGGAGATGATTCTTGCAATTACCAGCAAGAACCCTTCTGCCCAACAGGCCCTATTAGACTACTGCCAGAAAAAGGGAAAGGCGCTGAAATCGAAAGACTACTCCACCATAATCATAAACCAATTGCAACACCATTGGGACCGTGCAAGCAAAATCATCGACGAATTCAACGAATACGGTGGAGGGCCTGAGAAAGAAGAGGAGATTGCCTGCGATGAATTGGAAAAGATGATGAAAATCCTCGAAACCGAGGAAATACCCTGGGAACCCCGCAGGGAGATGCTGGAGAAGGTGCTGGATTTCGTGTGGATGGACAACAGCGGCTTTTCCGATATGCTGACGGATGTGGCAGACTCCATGTGCCGGACGAAAGAAGAGAAAGTCTATCTGGCAGACTGGCTTTCCCAGAGCGGCAGCTCCTATTATGGGGATTGGGCGTCGAGAATCTATCGCGCATGCGGAGAGGACAGGAAATATCTGGAGAGCAAAAAGGCGAACCTGAACTATTCCTGGGATTATCTGGAACTGGCCAGATATTATGAGGAGCATGGGGACAGCAAACAGGCGCTGCAGATTGTTCAGGAAGGTTTCCGGAAGCTGGACGGGCGGATGGATGAAATCTATGAGTACCTCTTCCGGTATTATGTGAAGCATGACGATCAGAAAGCCCTGGAAGAGCTGTATCGTGATTCCCTTAAGAAAAGGATGAGCCAGGACACCATTACGGAGCTGATGCACGGCTATTATAAGGAAAAGGGCGAGTATGGGAAGCAGAAGGCCGCCCTCCTGAAGCTGCTGTCCTGCAGCAATACGGGAGAGCTGTACAAGCTGTATCAGAAATGCAGACAGGAGCTGACACAGGAGGACTTTGCCAAAGAGGAGGAAGGCATCCTGAAGACGATCAAGGAACGGAACCTTTCCGCATATTTCGACATTCTTTTGGACAAGAATGAGACGAAAGAAGTCATCGATTACATTCTGCATCCCGGGCAATATGGGGGATGGGGCATAGACCAGGGACATTATTTCTCCAAACGGTTGTCCGGCCAGTACCCCAGAGAGATAGTGGAGCTGTACTGGAGGGAGACGGCGTCCTATGTGAAGATGGGAAAGGAGTCGAACTATGCCCATGCGGTGGGCGTGCTGAAGGAGATTCGCCAGATTATGAAGAGCAACCAGTGGACAGATGAATGGAAAACCAGGTACCAGGCGTTTCTGGAGGAGCACCGCAGAAAGAAACTGCTGCTGAAGCTGTTGGAGGGATTCAAGGCATAGGCAGTAAATGTTTTTTCTATCGAGATGTAATAAAAGATTTCAGGCATGGTGGATGCCATTTTCTGGTATACAGGGATTATCCGCGACAGCATCAGGAAGCCCCGGCACAGCCGTCAAAGAAAGGAGTAAAAATGTACCAACTCAAAACAATAAAATCCGACATCACAAAAATAATAGGCTTCCAGGCAATCGTCAACGCCGCCAACAACTCCCTCTTAGGAGGCGGCGGAGTCGACGGTGCCATTCACAGGGCTGCAGGCCCGGCACTTTTAGCAGAGTGCAGGACTCTTCACGGATGCGAAACAGGGCAGGCAAAGATTACAAAAGCATATAACCTCCCATGTGACTATGTAATACATACCGTGGGGCCGATTTGGAGAGGCGGCAGCAACAAGGAAGAAGAACTTCTGGCAAGCTGCTATTACCATTCCATGCAGGTAGCGCTCGAGCACGGGATAAGAAGCATTGCATTTCCGTCCATATCAACCGGAGTCTACCGATTTCCGGTAAAGCTTGCAGCGAGTATAGCAGTAAAGACAGTCAGCAGATTTTTAGAGGATAACCCGGACAGTTTTGACATTGTCGAATGGGTTTTATTTGATTCAGCAACCGAAAATGCTTATGAGACAGAAGTAAAGGCAAGCAGCAGCCCTTCCCTGTAGTACTGCCAACCGTAGGAAAATAAATGAAAATCATCCTCTCACCAGCCAAAAAAATGAAAACAGACTCCGACACTCTGGAGCCCGTAAGCCTGCCCCTGTTCCTGGACCAGGCATCAGCCATCCTGTCATGGCTGAGAAGCCGGACTCGGCAGGAACTACAGACTTTATGGAAATGCAACGAAAGTATAGCCCGGGAGAACTATGACCGCATCGCACACATGGACCTGAGACGCGGCTTGACGCCAGCAGTGCTAGCCTACCAGGGAATCGCTTATCAGTACATGGCCCCTGCGGTATTTGAAAAGACCCAATATGAATATCTCCAGGAGCATTTGCGGATATTGTCCGCATTCTATGGCGTGCTCAGGCCCATGGACGGCGTAGTCCCTTACCGGCTGGAAATGCAGGCGAAAGCCTCTGTTGCGGACCATAAGGATCTGTACGGGCTGTGGGGGAGCAGATTGTATGAAGCCGTCCGGGACGAAAGCGGCCTCATCATCAATCTGGCATCCAGGGAATATTCGAAATGCATTGAGAAATACCTCACAAAGGGAGACCGGTTCCTCACCGTCACATTTTGTGAAAAAGCAGGGAATAAGCTTGTGACAAAGGGAACCTACGCCAAGATGGCCAGAGGCGACATGGTAAGGTTCCTGGCGGAGGAGAACATAGAGGAGCCTGCGGACATACAAAAGTACCACAGGCTTGGGTATATATTCCGGAGCGATTTGTCCACAGAGAGGGAGTATGTGTTTGAAAGACAGCAGAATCAGGAGCAATACAATGAAGGGTGAGCTGGAAAATTACGAATCGGGGAAAGGATTTGAAGCAGGATGTCAGAAGAAAACGGCAATTGGACCATGCGCGGCCTGGAATGGGACAATCCATACAGAATCCGCACATGGCAGGAACTTGTAAACTGGATAAACGAAATCGGTTTCCTCCCGTTGTTCGCAGGCGAGGTAGAAGGTTTTTCGGCGGAGGAGCACACATCGCCGGCTCAATGGTGGACAGGAAACCGGCAGGAGGATCCGTGGGAGTGGCGTGAGATCATTGCCGCAGGCGGACAGGTAGCATACGGCAAATTCTTTGGAAACAAAGCTGGTTTTATCAGCCTTGAATGGCTTCCCTGTTTTGCGAATTACCGCAGAAACGGATATGATTTTGACGCCAGATACCAGGACGGCCTCGCCAGCCGCAGAGAAAAGAAGATCATGGGTTTCTTCATCGGAGAAGACGAGGACGGCGATGCAGTATATAAAGATGAAATTATCCTGTCTACGGATCTGAAGAAGGCAGCAGGCTTCGGCAAGGGCGGAGAGAAGAATTATTCCGGTGTGGTCACAGGGCTTCAGATGCAGACCTATCTTGTGATACGGGATTTTATTAGACGTAAGAACAAACGGGGCGAAGAATACGGCATGGCGGTCTCTGTCTTGCTTCCGCCGGAGAGCGTCTGGGGATATGATAAGGTAACCGCGGCATATTCAGAGAAGCCGAAGGAGTCATGGAACAGGATATTCCGCCATGTGAAAGAGCTGTATCCGGGCGCAGATGAGAAGAACATCATACGGCTGATCGGCAAAGCTCCGGGAGATTAAATCCTCTGGCAGGTGAAATTTGAGGCGGTGCAGGACAGCAGCCCGGATACAATTATACTCAAGACCGCCAGGATTTACTGCTCTATCTGAGGCGAACCTATATGGCTGGCAGTCTCAAAGCCACTGTAGTGATAGTGGTTTCGCTGTTGGTTACTGCAAATTTTAACGGTGTGCAGTATACATTGGTATCGACTATATCTTGTTTCAAATCCTTATCCACACGAAATTGTACTAAAACCTGTTTGGCTATTCCTTCCGCAAAAAATGTTTAAATTTTTCCGTAAAGCATATAATAATATTGATTGCAATAAAATGCTGAATAACAGAATGGAAACAAAATGTACCGAAATTGCAGTTCAATATTGTAAAATTGAGAAGGGAATGATATAATATTAAAAAGTAATTTTGTATTTGGAGAATATAATGGGTAGTCATTTTGTTAGGATAGAAAATATTTTAATAGAGAATTTTAAAAATGTAAAAAGAGGAACGCTTGATCTTGAAAATCGCAGAAAGGATTATCGGGCTAGTATTGTTGGATTGTATGGGCAAAATGGTTCCGGAAAGACTGCAATAATTGATGCATTGCAAGTGTTGAAGCTTTCCCTGTGCGGCAAAGCTATTCCTGAGCAATATGTAGACTATATTAATGTTAATGAAAAGTATGCGACACTTAAATTTCAATTTAAGATGCAGAAAGAAAAAGAACTTTATAATATTTGGTATCAATTTTCCATGAAGAAGGTGATTGATGAGGCTCAAATTGAAGAAGATGAACTTGAAGATACTAAAATTAAATATAAGGCACAGATTTTTGACGAAGTATTAAGTTTTAGCTATGTATCTGAAGGGGAGAAAATACGTAAGAGTCCCCTTATAGATACAAGAACATTTGAAGTTTTTATACCTAAGTCAAAATATAATGAACTACTGGAAAATAATGATGAAGATATTATGGAACTTCTTTTAACAAAACGTTTGGTTCAGACACAGTCCAGATCGTTTATTTTTTCAAGAGAGATGCTGAACCGTTTTAGAAAGGGTTGTAATATCAAATTATATATCGATGTTATTAATTATCTAAATTTATTCGGTAATAAAGAGCTTTTTATTATTGATACACAACATGAAGGCTTAATTAATATGAATGCGTTACCGTTATCTTTTAGATATAGAGATAATAAGAGTGAAATGTTCGGCAACCTTGTGTTCCCATTAGAGGTACCGGCATCAATTCCGAATGAAGCTGTGGAGCCTGTTAAGAAGATTATTGATAACATGAATATTGTTTTACAGCAATTGGTTCCCGGATTAACGATAACTGCTGTAGATTTGGGTCCGGTAGTTTCGAAAGAAGGGAATATTGCCAGATTAGTACAGTTAATGTCATTGAAAAATGGGAAAGAGATCCCATTTAGATATG
>DKYD01000054.1:6220-12031 GCA_002492335.1 Lachnospiraceae bacterium UBA7109 | reverse complement strand
GAGATCCCATTTAGATATGAATCGGCAGGAATTAAAAAAATTGTTTCGATTTTACAGTTGTTGATTATAGTATATAACAATCCATCGATTACAGTGGCTATTGATGAATTGGATTCAGGGATTTTTGAATATTTACTTGGAGAGTTGCTGAATATTATTTCAGAAAAAGGTAAGGGACAGTTAATCTTTACATCACATAATTTAAGGCCGCTTGAAACAATTGATAAGGGATTTATTGCCTTTACAACGACGAATCCGGAGAATCGATACATTCGCTTTACCAATGTAAAAGGAAATAACAATTTGAGAGATTTTTATTACCGTGACATTGTTCTTGGAGAGCAAAACGAGGAAGTATATAATCCGACAAATAACTTTGAAATTGCTTTAGCGTTCAGAGAGGCGGGTGAAGCTTTTGGCTCGTGGACCGCATTTCAGATTGCCGGATCAAAACGGAAAGAAATAGGAGAATAGTTTTTCAAATGCGAAATACAGAGGCGATGAAGTGCTTTTTAAGAAATTGATGCAGAGCGCTCACCGGAGAAGAACTGTAAAGTCGGCTGAAATCGATGAAAAATTTTCTTAAGAAATCCGGGATGCCGAAAGGCGTCTCTTGAGGAAATGCTATGAAAGGAACACGAATCATGGGCTTCTTTGACAGAATCTTTGGACATAAAAAAGCACATACAAATACGGCGAAGAAGCCCTCCATAGAATCCGGACAAGCATCAGTTCCCAGGAACGAAAACGTCACAAAACTGCTCGATTTAAAGAGCTTTATAGATTCCCTGATGAACGCAGACAGATACATTGCGAAAAGCGATTATCTTGAAAAACTACAGCAATTCAGACCCGTCATCGACTTCTTCTCCGTTCTGGAAAGCAGCGGTACATTAGCACATTTCTGCCGGATGAACAGAATTTCCATGCCCGAAATCCAGAATGCAGCAACCGCATTTACGGATATAGAGAAGCTGATAGATCAGCACAACGAAGAATTCATATCCAAAACCATGGCCAGCGAAAAAGAATATCTTGACAATATCCTCAAAGCAGTCGACCCTGCGATTTCCCTGGATGAAGACCAGCGAAGAGTCGTCCTGACGGATGAGGATTACTGCCTTGTTATCGCAGGGGCAGGCGCCGGAAAAACCACAACGGTAGCGGCGAAGGTCAAGTATCTTGTGGACAGACAGGGCATAAAACCATCCCAGATTCTGGTGGTTTCCTTTACAAATAAAGCAGTAAATGAACTAAAAGAAAAGATACAGGGCGCATTGGGAATGGAATGCCCTATAGCCACATTCCATTCAACCGGAAATGCAGTCATCCATGTGAATACTCCTGACGAGAAGCTGAATATCGTCGATAATGCGAAGCTTTATTTTGTGCTTCGGGACTATTTCCGCGGTTCCATTATGCAGAATGAAAGCGTAGTGAATAAACTCATCATGTTCTTCGCATCTTACTTCGATGCTCCATACGAAGGGGACGATTTCAATGCGTTTTTCAATCACATTGCCAAAGCGAATTTCTCAACTCTGAGAAGCGATCTGGAGGATTTTAAATGTCAGGTGATAGACGCAAGAACGAAGAGATCAGTAACGATCCAGAACGAAGTGTTAAGGTCACATCAGGAGGTTGAAATTGCTAATTTCCTGTATCTGAATAACATAGACTACGATTACGAACCCATATACCCCTATGATATTTCCCATGCAAGAAAGCCGTATACTCCGGACTTTATCATCCGCCAGGATGGCAGGAGCGCATACATTGAACACTTCGGCATATCCGAAAGCGGAGAAAATGACAGGTACAGCCCGGAAGAACTGGACAGATATAAAGAGGCAGTAAATAATAAGGTTCGCCTGCACAGGCAGCATGGAACCACATTGATATACACATTTTCATCATATAAAGACCGGAAACCGTTGCTGGCTCATTTGAAGGAGAGCCTGGAGGCGAAAGGTTTTGTGCTCAGGCCCCGTTCTAACAAAGAAGTAATGGAGATGCTTGTTGCAGGAGAAGAAAACCGGTATGTGCGTAAACTGATTAACCTCATATGCCGGTTCATTTCGAATTTTAAGGTAAACGGATATACGGAAGAGGAGTTCAACCGTATGTATCATTCTACCCAGAATGTCAGGAGCAGGCTGTTTCTGGATATCTGCAATGACTGCTATCTGGAATACGAGAGGTGGCTTAAGGAAAATAAAGCCGTTGACTTTGAGGATATGATAAACGAATCCGCCAGAATTCTCAAAGAAGTAAAAGAAATGAAGCAGAAACTGGATTTCAAATACATCATTGTGGACGAATATCAGGATATATCAAGGCAGAGGTTTGACCTTACGAAAGCGCTTTCAGAGGTAACGGATGCCAAAATTATTGCAGTGGGAGATGACTGGCAGTCTATCTACGCATTCAGCGGCTCGGACATTACACTGTTCACCAAATTTGCAGAGAAAATGGGATATGCCAGGATGCTTAAAATTGTCAGGACATATCGGAATTCCCAGGACGTAATCGATATTGCAGGAAACTTCATACAGCGGAATTCGGAGCAGATACCCAAGCAGCTTATTTCTCCCAAGCGGATAGAGGATCCGGTTCTTATTTATACATATGACAGCACCTATAAAGGCAGGGATGGCAACCGCAGAAGCGGCGCTAATTATGCTTTGGCATCGGCTGTGGAAACTGCGATTGAACAGCTGCTGGAGTATAAGAAAACGGAAGATAAGAAGCCCGGCCCCATCCTTTTGTTGGGTCGGTTCGGATTTGACGGAGATAATTTGGAGCGTTCAGGCTTATTCGAATACATAAGCCGCGGCAGTAAAATTAAGAGCGTCAATTATCCTAAGCTGGATATTACTTTCATGACTGCCCATTCCTCAAAGGGGCTTGGATATGATGACGTAATCATTGTAAACGGCAAAAATGAAACATACGGTTTTCCCTCAAAAATAGAAGACGACCCTGTATTGGCATTTGTCATCAAAGGTGACCGATCCATAGATTATGCGGAGGAAAGAAGACTGTTTTATGTCGCCATGACAAGAACGAAAAACAGGGTATTTTTTATCGCTCCGGAGCAGAATCCTTCCGAGTTTCTGCTTGAATTAAAGCGGGATTATAAGAATGTCATCTTACATGGCAGCTGGAACGAAGAGGGGACTGTCGATAGAAATAAGAGAGCGTGCCCTCTTTGCGGATACCCTATGCAGCTCAAGTATAAAAAGGCATACGGACTGCGGCTTTATCTCTGTACCAACGAGCCTGAAATCTGTAGTTTTATGACAAATGACCTGCGTGGAGGCAAGATGTCTATCCAGAAATGTGATAAATGCAGGGACGGATATCTGGTGGTCAAGCAGGGGAGGGACGCCGGATTTCTCCTTGGATGTACGAATTATAAACCAAATGGGACCGGCTGTAACAGGATGCTTACCAAAAGGGCATTTTACGACCAGATGGGATATAAGATGGAAGAACCGAGAGCCATACATGCAGAAAATCCTGCTAAAGTACGGCAGAGTGCAGAACGACAAAGTGCAGAACAGCGAAGTACAGAACGTCAAAGCGCAGAACAGCGAAGTGGAAAACGGCAGAGTGCAGAACAGCAAAGCGTAAAACGGCAGAGTGCAGAACTGCAAAACGCAAAACAGCAAAGTGTAGAACAGCAAAGCGCAAAACGGCAGAGTGCAGAACTGCAAAACGCAAAACAGCAAAGTGTAGAACAGCAACGTACAGAACGTCAAAATGCGGAACAGCAATGTGTAAAACAGCAATACGGAATGCAGCAGATAACAGCCGCTTTGTCAGGGAATCAATCAACTGTTCATAGAATAAGTCGGGAGGATTCCGTGGAGATTATCCTGGCAGATATACGACCGGTAATGTATGGAAATTACGAATTGAACAACCTGATATTTACAGTAGTGAAAGCGCTTCAGAATATAAGCAGGGTGAGGTACTTTGGTGTGACCGTGCTTGCGGAGGTTCTGAAGGGAACAGTAAGCAGGAAAATATTCGAAAATAAACTGGATAAACTGCCGGAATTCGGGGCCTTGCAGGACATGCCATATGATACAATAAAATCGGTTATCGAATGGATGATAGGAGAGCACTTGATATTGAAGACGAAGGAAAGATATCCGGTGCTGCATTCGACATATGAAGGGCTTCATTATTCGGAAGTGATGACGGAAGGGAAGCTTAAGAGGCTGAAAGAGTATTTAACTGTTTACCGTCCCGGCACATAAAAAATCAAAACCCGATCCCGACCTTCGGCATGGTCAATGTGAAAATAATAGTCATCTCGCATAAAGGACACAACATTTTCGGGCAATGGATAAATCTCCATTGTCTGAAAATCAATCAGAAAAAGATTTCTGCAGTTATCTGCTCCGGCCTCTCTGTACCCGGTCAAGATTTTATTCAGGCAGTCCGGACATAGATTTTCCTCCAGGAACGTAAAATCAATTTCGTCATCGTATCCATAAGTAATATCCACTGCTGCAATGCCGCGGTTCGGCATGCTGTTTATGTGGGCGTAGCCATATTTTTCTCCGAAATCGCAATAACCGAATAAAATACCGTCCTGACCACCTGGCTCTGTTCCGGCGTTTTCATCAGTTACAGAAAGCCGAATCCGCGTATCATATACCTCTAATGTACGCAAATGTAACAGGCCAATGGAAGACAAATGCGTATTTAGGGACTTTGTAAGACTGCCATAAAAGCCGCAGATACCGCAGTAAAAGGAAGAAGCAGACCAACTATTGTTTGTTTCCCTAAAGGGACAGCAACCGGAACTCGCCCGAAAATTCAATATAATAAAAAATAAGACAGCAAGAAATAGCGTTTTTTTAATTTTATGCATGGCGAAAAGGAATAGCCATTGTCCGTTTCCGCAGAGATTATTTTCTCTTCAAACTCTCCATACAAGTATTGATAAAGACCTTTTCCTCCGGCTTCAGAGTAGCCCACATCTGTAACAGGCGTTTCTGCTCTTCTGATAAATCCAGGAACTCGCCGTCTTCCGTAAAGAACTGTGCCAGAGTAATACCAAATGCATCACATATTTTTTCTAATGTGATAATCGTGGGGAGCTTTTTCATTTTGGTAATATCTGATAATGCGGATTGTGAAATGCCAGTTCTTTGGGACAGGCGATATTTGCTGGTTCCGCTTTTTGCACATAACTCAAGAATTTTAGCGGAAACATAATTTTCCATACACAAGCATTATACACCTCTTTTCTGAAGTAATATAATGCTATTTTATACGGTTTTATATTGATTTATTAGGTCTATCATAGTAGAGTCAATGCTTTTCTATAGCTAAGTTTTAACGTAAAAAAATAACCATCTGTAAAAATGGCACGAATGGCGATATTCACTACCTCCTGGTCGATTTATTGCAGGACTAACTTATTTTACCACATTTCCGGCATCTTGGAAAGATAATTTTGACGGCATTTTTACCCCATTTTCACCGCTATGTATTGAATACACAGTAGGGTTATCTACGGGCTTTGCCAAAAGTTCGCTGTGAGAAATGTTGGTATTGGGGCTGCCTGGAGACGCAGGGCTAATAACTAAAAGCCTTCCGTTCCAATATTTCAGCCTTCGAATTGTGCATAATTGATACAGATTGGCATAAAATTATATTGGAAAGCCCTCTTGACTTTCTTCTTTGTGCTTGCTACAATGTAAATACAAAGAAGTACAAAGAAAGTTTACCACTGACCGATATGTGGTATATAAATGGTCGGGTTGAAAGTTTACCGCTGACCAATATGCG
>DKYD01000054.1:0-5975 GCA_002492335.1 Lachnospiraceae bacterium UBA7109 | reverse complement strand
CGCTGACCAATATGCGGTATATAAGTGGTTGGGTTGAAAGTATAGTCCTTCGCCGTAAGGCGGAGGACTTTTTCCATAATGAGGACAAGAGAATGAGGAAAACAGGGTTCTATATTATAAAGGAAAAGTTTTTTGAGGATATGGCCGATCCCTACCTTAAAGGTAATAAAGCAGGGAATAGACCACATTATTATTGTTATGAAGATACAAGTACAGGAATTTACTGGATGATACCGTTGTCCAGTCAGATTGATAAATATAAGCGGATTGTAGAGAATAAAGAAAAAGCGGGAAAGCCCTGTGACATAATCCATATTGTCAAATTAGATGACGGCAGACAGAGTGCATTTCTGATACAGGATATGTTCCCAATAATAAATGAGTACATAGAACGGCAATATACTATAGCCGGAAATCACTTGATGTTGACAAGTGAGCATGTAGTTCAAGAAATTGAGCAGAAAGCAAGAAAGGTTATGGGTATGTTAAAGCGTGGGGTAAAATTTACTCCAACACAGCCAGATGCCATAGCCATATTGGAAAAGTTAAAACAGCTTCAGGTATAGGAGTGAAAGAAATATGACAGATAAATTCGCAGTAATTGATACCGAGACAAACTGGAACGACGAGGTAATGTCCATAGGCATAGTGATTGCCGATACGGAAACCATGAAAAAGACAGATTCGAAATACTACATAATCGATCCGGAATACAGAGTGGGCGGAATGTTTTCAAGCGAATTGAAGACCACGGAAAAAGAAGCGCATATTACCGGCAGAAAGCAGGCATTAAAAGAAATCAGCCGGTGGCTGGATTCCTGTCAGGTGAGGAAACTTTTTGCCTACAACGCGTCCTTTGACAAAAAACACCTGCCGGAATATTCAGAGTATGAATGGTATGATATCATGCGTCTGGCGGCGTATCGCCAATACAACGCAGCAATACCGGAGTCCGCGGAGTGCTGCAAGACCGGAAGGCTGAAATGGGGATACGGTGTAGAAGATATTTTAATCATGCTAAGCGAAGACAGAAGGTACCGCGAGACGCATAATGCAGTTTCGGATGCGGAGGACGAACTGAAAATCATGCAGCTGCTGGGCCATGAAATAGCACAATACGATATTGCGCTTCTATCACTTAAGAAAGAGTCTGTTACGAAGCAGTACAGAAAGAAGCAGTTACATATTGATTGAGATTCCGAAGAAGGAAATCTGAGAAGATAAAAGGGAACGGAGCATTGCTTTAGAAGCCTCCAGGGCAGTAATCGCCCATGCCTTCCGCGAACGGAAAGTCCACAAGATTTTCGCGGAGACCATCGACACCGTGAAATCCGCCAGGCTGGCGGAGAAGCTGGGAATGCGGCTGGAAGGCATCCAGCGGAGCCAGACAAAAGACAATCACGGCAGGTGGGCAGATATGTATTTTTATGGATTGTTGGAGGAAGACTGGAGAGGACGGGGAAGCGTATGAGCAAATTAGACAAAATGAGCATATATATCAGCATGCTCCTGCGCCACAGGCCGGAGGAGGCGCATATTACACTGGATGAACATGGATGGGCAGATGTGGAGGAACTGCTGGCAGGAATCAACGGTACCGGCAGAAAAATAGACAGGGAGATGCTGGAGACAATCGTGGCCACCGACAAGAAGCAGAGATACAGCTTCAATCAGGACAGGACCCTGATCCGGGCCAACCAGGGCCACAGCATACCGGTGGACGTGGAACTTAGGGAGAAAGAGCCCCCTGAAATTCTGTACCATGGGACTGCCCTGAGTTTCCTGACTGCCATAAAAGCGGAAGGCCTGAAGCCCATGAGCCGGCTCTATGTCCATCTGTCAAAGGACATCAGGACGGCCGTAATTGTCGGAAAACGCCACGGCGAACCTGTTGTCCTGAAGATACACAGCGGAGATATGTACAGGGTGGGCATTCCGTTCTTCCTGTCGGAGAACGGCGTATGGCTGACGAAAAAGGTGGAGCCCGGATATTTTGAGCAAATTGATGTGGACTTTTAAGACCAGTAAAAGAAAGATTTTGAAAATCACCATGAAATGGAAAAGGAGAAAAAATTATGTTAGAGACAGGAACAAAGGCACCCGATTTTGAACTGCCGGATCAGAACGGAAAGAAGCACAAATTGTCGGACTATGCAGGAAAAAAGGTGATCCTTTATTTCTACCCCAAGGACAATACCCCGGGGTGCACCAAACAGGCCTGCGGTTTTTCGGAGAGATATCCACAGTTTACGGAAAAGGGAGCAGTGGTTCTGGGAGTCAGCAAGGACACCGTGGCATCCCACAAGAAGTTCGAGGAAAAGTACGGCCTTGCATTCACGCTGCTGGCCGATCCGGAGCGGAAGGTGATCGAAGCCTACGATGTCTGGAAAGAGAAAAAGAATTACGGCAAGGTATCCATGGGCGTGGTGCGCACCACCTACCTGATTGACGAGAAGGGCATCATCATCAAAGCCAACGACAAAGTAAAGGCGGCGGATGACCCGGAGAAGATGCTTGGCGAAGTGTGAGAACAGGTGCTGAATATCCGGACACAAAACGGGAGGAATAGAAGCCTGGCATGATAAAAATAGCAGTCTGCGACGATGACGAAAAGACTCTGGGGGAGACCCTGGATCTTCTGAAACAATATAAAAAGATTCCCTTTTCCGCAGACGCCTACACCAGCGGCGAGGCATTGCTGGCGGCAGGGAAGAAATACGATATCCTTCTGCTTGACATCGATATGGAAGGGATGGACGGCATCGAGACTGCCCGGCGCATTCGGGAGGCGGATAAGGAAGTAAAGCTGATTTATGTTACCAATTACAGCGATTATACCATCTTTGCCTTTGGAGTACACGCCTTTGCCTACCTGCTGAAGCCCCTGAAGGCGGAGGAGCTTTTTGCCCAGCTGGACGAAGCCTTTGCCTATGGGCTGGCAGGGCCGGAGCCGGAACTGGAATTTCTGGCGAAGGAGGGAATCGTGCACATTGTACCCTCACGGATTCTGTGCTTCGAGTACCTGAGCCGCCAGGTGCTGATGTATACCGCAGAGCAGGTATGGCATCTGAAACGGCAGATTACGGAGCTGGCTCAGGAGATGGAGGCGTATGGGTTCGCCATGCCCCACAAGAGCTTTGTGGTAAATTTATATGCGGTACAGCGAATCTATGGATATGAAATTACACTTACGGATGGCAGGGTGATTCCCCTGTCCCAGAAGAAATCCGCTCAGTTCCGCAGGGCATTGAACGAATACCTGGCGCAGGAAAGGGGGCATGCGACGTGGAAATCCTGATTTATCTGGTGGTTCCCTGTGTGGGAAGCGCATTCCTTCTCGGAAGTATGTTCTACGCGGCATACCGGATGTCGGGATCGCAGAGCATGCCCCGGGAGAAAGACAGGCCAGTGAAGAAGAGCATGCCCCGGGAGGAAGACAGGCCAGAGCGGAAGAGCACGTCCGGGCAGGATGACAGAATTCACCGAGATGGCATATCGGGGCGGACGCTGCGGATTATAACGGCATATATCCTGGTGTGCGTGGCCTTTTCTCTGTTGGGGAATACCTGGGTAAACCTGGTATTTCTGATCCTGTTTCCTCTGACGGCACGGTGGGCGTTTGAGACACCTAAGGCATACTGCCTGTACTATTTTATCCTTTCTGCGGCTGTGTGGCTTACGGATGTGGCGGGTGTTCTGGGACTTCAGATTGCAATGGCAGAGGGGCTTCTGTATCTGAATTCGCCGGAGCTGCAGTATATCCTGATGGTGGTTGTGACCCGTATGGCAGAGTTCATGGTGATCCTTCTGGTTGCCCTGGCAGCAGGCCATAAGACAGGGCGGCATATCACGGTGCGGCAGGTGGTGATTTCCGTGCTGTTTCCCCTGTATTCAATCTTTAATATGTACTGCCTGCTGTATCTGATGCAGATTTATCCTACCCGGGGAACGGTGCTGCTGTTCGGAGTGAATCTGTTGCTGATGATTGGCCTGAATCTTTATTTCTGTGTACTGGTGGATGTGATGAGTGAGAACTACAGGCTGGAGAACGAGCGCAATCTTTATCGGGCCCAGGCTAGGATGCAGCATCAGTATTACGAGCAGGAGGAGGAGAAATATGAGGCATCCCGGAAGATGATTCACGACATCCGCAACCATATCCAGGCCATGGAGGCATTATATGCGAGGGGAGCATGCCTGGAAGGCGCCAGTGAAGGGGCTCAGAGGGGTGCCTGGGAGGATGCTCGTGAAGGTATTCAGAGGAATGCCTGGGAGGACGCTCGTGAAGGTGTCCACTGTGACATCCAGAAAGATGTCCGCCAAAGTGCTCGAAGTGATGTCCGGGAGCATACCCGTGCAGGTACCCGGAAGGATGCCTGTGAAGATGGCCGAAGTGAAGTCCAGAGTGATGTTCGGAAGTATATTCGTGAAGATGCCGGAAAGGATATTCAGAGGGCGGAAAAGTACGCCGGGGATATTCACAGGATGTTAAACAGCCTTCAGCAGAAATATTATACTTCGGAAAAGCTTCTGAATATTATCTTAAACGATAAAGCGAGAACCATGCAGCGTCTGGGCATAAGAGAGGACATGAAAGTAGGAGAATTGTCTCTGGATTTCATGAAGGAAACGGATGTGACGGCGCTGTTCGCCAATCTGCTGGACAATGCGGTGGCGGCTGCAGCGCAGAGTAAGGACGGTTATGTGCGGCTGCGGGTGAACCGGGTGAGGCAGTTCCTTTCCGTCACCGTAGAGAACAGCTGCGACGCAGAGCCGGTAAAGGCTGTCGGCACCTTTCGCTCCCGCCAGTCCGGCCGTGAGGGGCTGGGCCTGAAAATTATCCGCCAGACCGTGGAGCAGTACGGAGGGGATGTGCAGATGGACTGGAAGGAAGGCGTGTTCACGGTCAGGGTTATGCTGGTGACAGAGGAGGCGGGATAACCAACAGGCCTTTTTTATCAAATATCATTTTTGGACATCAGAATTCCAGGCTATTCACATTCAAAAGGAAATACTTCATTCCCATAATGACAAAGCCCTCATCATTACGCCAGGGTTTCTTAGTTCCATTCACAATGATAATCTTTTTGAAAGAATCCGGTATATTGCGCAGAGAGTTAAACTCTTGTGTTTGCTTTTCTTCCGAAGTCATATCATACGCAACCTGAATATAGTATCTCTGGTTGCCCTGATTTACCACAAAGTCAACCTCCAACTGTTTACGGACACGTTTTCCCGCTTTATCCTTATCGAAAATATCAACGACCCCCACATCAACATTATAGCCACGAACACGCAGCTCGTTGTACACAATGTTTTCCATAATGTGAGTAGGTTCCTGCTGTCTGAAATTGAGTCGGGCGTTTCTCAGACCAAGATCTGTGAAGTAATATTTCAGGTTTGCACCAATATATTTTCTACCCTTAATATCATATCTGTTGGCCTTTGAAATCAGAAAGGCATCTGCCAAATAGTCGATATGGTTGGAGATCGTTTTATTGGCATAGGTCATCTGACGCTCACTGGCAAAGGTATTCGCAATCTTTGACGGATTGGTAGGTGCGCCGATTGAAGAAGCAAGCACATCGACAAGGATACCAATTTCATCTACATTCTGAATCCTGTTCCTTTCAATTACGTCTTTCAGATAGACATTGGATAAAATGTTTTTCAGGTATTCTGCTTTCTGCCGTTCATTCTGAAAACGCACAACCTGCGGCAATCCACCATAGATCATATAGTCGTCCCATGCATCATCATAATCGCTGTCGCAGGCAGAATAGAACTCTGCAAAGGAGAGGGGATAAACCCTGATTTCATCACCTCTGCCACGGAACTCAGTCACAATATCGCTGGAAAGAAACCTGGAGTTGCTGCCGGTTACATACACATCAATATTGCTCACGCGGAGCAGGCTGTTTAATACTTCCTCAAATCGTGGCATGAATTGTACTTCATCCAGAAGAAGATAATAC
>DKYD01000050.1:2563-2988 GCA_002492335.1 Lachnospiraceae bacterium UBA7109 | reverse complement strand
TAACCGCAAGATAATTTGCCGCATTTCCATCAAGATACAATGCTTTTCCATTTGCTGCATCTTTGCTGTCCTGAAGCTGGTAGCTTCCATTTACAGCCGCCTTTGCATTTCCTCCTGCCAACACCGACGCATCATCATCAAACGTAAAGTCTGCAAGGAGCGGCGTGGTAATAACTTCCGGCGCGGCAAGCACTGCTGATGGAATCATTGTCCCAATCATGGCAGCGCTAAGCGCAGATGCCAGAAGTCTGTGTAACATACTTCTTTTCATTCTCTGTTTCTCCTTTCTACTATTAAAAATATACACTACAGCTATCTGCCTGTAATTCATATATTCCTCTGGTATATAATTATATCAGATTCTTTTTGGTACTATTTTTTTCTTTTTGGTAATATTTTTACCGTCAATCATAAAGGACCCCTTA
>DKYD01000050.1:0-2327 GCA_002492335.1 Lachnospiraceae bacterium UBA7109 | reverse complement strand
TCAATCATAAAGGACCCCTTACTTTGTGAGTATTTTACTCTTACTTAATACTTTCTCACAAAGTGGGATCCTCTTTTCATTTAATTCAAATGAAATTTACGCTGCCAAAAAAACAATATCTAATGTTTCAAAAAATTCACTCATGTTTTCCTCTACATGAGAAGATCTGAATGTGATTCTCTTATCTTTTACACTATAACCATCTAATATATCGATGCTTAAATACAAAGAAATAAATCTTACGAATGAACAAATTTCCCCAAATCATCTCATATATACGAAATTCAGGCGCTTTAATGCTCCGCTCTTTTCCTTTTCTCCCGATTGCGGTAACAACTCCAATTACCTGTTCTCGTTTAATTCCATACTCCAGCGCCAACTGATTATCTCCGCACAAAATATATTCATCCTTATTCACCTTCAAAATTCGATGAAGGACATATGCACCATTTTCACGCTGATAAAGGATAATATCCATTCGTTTCAGCTGTTCCGGTGCTTTACCAAGTCTGATATAGTCCCTCTTTTCCCAAATCAAAGGCAGCATGCTTGTGCCCTTCGGATAAAGGCAAAATGTGCCGTCACTATTCAACACTTCCCGAATCACCGGTTCCATATCCTTTAACCGAAATTCCATATTCTAATACCTCCGCATCTGGATAAATAATTCTTTTACTAATCAGCTCCCGATTGTATTATCATACAAAATCACACTTCCGTCAATAAAGATACGTCTGTTTCTGCAAAACAAACCTTATACCAGCTTATAACTTTTCACAGCTTTTCTATCTAATTAAAACGCAATGCATCTACGGGCTTCATTTTGGCAGCTTTATTTGCAGGATAAATGCCAAATATCACTCCGATCGCGACGGAAAACACTACTGACACAAGCACCACTCCCCCGGACAGTCCATACTCAACACCTCCGGCTAAATCAATCATTATAATTACAAACCATGAAAATATGATGCCAAGAAAGCAACCAGACAAACTAACCATCAATGCCTCTGTCAGAAACTGTGTCATAATCGTTCCTCTCCCGGCTCCAATTGCTTTGCGAATACCAATTTCTCTTGTTCGCTCCGTGACTGATACCAACATGATGTTCATGATGCCAATGCCGCCCACCAGCAGGGAAATTGCCGCAATGCCGCCCAGCAGAAGAGACAAAGTACCGGTCACACTGCTCATCGCTTCCGCAACTGCAGACTGATTAAAAATTGAAAATGCATCTTCATCCTGACCGAACCGTTTCATTAATATTGTTTCCAGCTCTTCCTCCGCTGCATCCATATCTTCTCCATTCACAGATACACAAAACGATGTAACATTCATGCTCACTCCCTCGGTAAGACGGATGAGCGCTGTATATGGAATATATGCGGCGTAGCTGTCTGTCATGCTGCTTACAGCCGTTTCTTCCTCTTCTAATACTCCAATAATAAGAAATTCTTTTCCGTTTAATTTTATCGTTTCTCCTACTACATTACTGCGTCCTAACAGATCTGTTGCCGTCTCTGCACTTACCACAGCCACATTGCTGTGATTGTCAATATCAGGACGCATAAGGAATCTTCCATCTGCCAGAGTTAAGCCCTGAATATTCATATAAGACGCCGTTGTTCCTGTCACATTTACGCTCTCCTCTTCATATATCCCGGAAGCCGTAACTGTAGTCTGCGAGGAAGGGGCCGCCTCATCCATGCCGGTTCCCTGTATCAGTTCCTGCATCTCTGACAATTTAATCGGAGCATTATGATCATCGGTTATCGTCACATTTAACATATTACTTCCGAGCGCATCAATAGAATCCGTGATAGATCCCGTCGCTCCATTTACAAGAGATGACCCGCATTTTCCAGATGATGTGATTGTCACGCAGGTGTCGCACCCGTTTCCTTTCTGTTGCCAGTAGAATGTTGATGACGACCATGTCGAGGAGACGACCGCAATCACACACACAATAGTCGTATGCGACCGCTACCTCTGCCAGTGCATCCCGCAGCCTCGTGACTTGGTTCTCCTCCTGCTTGAGTAAAAGGTTCATGTCGGTTCGCATGAGATACCCGTTCGCCGGAATAATGTCAATGTGGTCATACTCCGTTGACTGTATGAGTTCCGTTGTCCGGTATCTTCCACCGACGTTCTGATGATGTTCAAGCAGTTCACTCATTCCGATTCCCTCCGGCTCATACCGACCGAACGTCTTTGATGTGTCTCCCTGTGGGTCTCCGTCAAGCACGAGGACGCTTTTCCCCTGCTCCTGTCCTAACATATAGGCGATTGAATCCGACGTTGTTGTTTTCCCGATTCCACCTTTCGGT
>DKYD01000062.1:49150-85849 GCA_002492335.1 Lachnospiraceae bacterium UBA7109 | reverse complement strand
ATTTAGGATTTGTACATATACGACATTCTTGAAATTGAAAACCTATTATTAAATGAATTATTTTCAAATTTTACGTATTATTTTTTATGGTCACACAAACCATAATATCAATACTTTTGTATTTAACAAATATATCCTTTTCAAAGTACACTTAAAAGAAAACGACAAGGAGGATTCTGATGTTCGGAGAAATTATTAAAACCCTGCGTCTTTCATATAATCTCAGTCAGGTTCAGTTGGCAGCTGAACTTAATGTGTCCAAGCAAACTGTATCTAATTGGGAAAATAATAATATACTTCCCTCTATTGAAATGCTGATTAAAATATCGCATTTCTTTTGTGTAAGCACAGATTACCTGTTAGATTTGGATCACAGACATTATATTGAGGTTTCTGGTCTGACCGACGAACAACTGGCCCACATACAGCAGATTATTAAAGATATTTGCAGGGACAAAATCAGGCAGGATAATCCTTAATCCTGCCTTGTTTTTAATCCTCTCTGGTCAATCCATCCTCCAAAATCCGGATTGCATATTTATACCCATCTATAAAATTTTCTCTTTGATTTTTCTCTATTTTCCTGACAAAATCTTCCCAAAAACTTCTTCCTTTTTCTTTTATTATAATTTTTTCTATTTCTTCTATTTTATTCAATCCTTTCACCATCCTCCAGACAAAAATAACTGACATAGATTTTCTATTGCCAGTCATGCACATACTATGCGGGCCTGTCATTAATTATACTGTACTGCACCCTGAGTTTTGTATTTCCTGCCTGAATCACATCTCCATTTTGCAAGCAGACTGCACCTGTAATAATTTTCCCATTTAAATATGTATGATTGCTGGATTTAAGATCCTGGATATATAAAACGCCATCTCTTTCATAAATACTGCAATGGCTCCGGGATATTTTACTATCGTCAGGCAATGTTAGTTTGACCGGCTCATTTTGGCTGGCGCCGGTTCTCCCAATCCACATCTGTCGTGTAAAATCCATATACGACCGCTCTTTCGTATTCAGATTATCAAACACCGCTCTCCAGATTGTCACAGCAGAATTCACATAATATGTCCCCCCTTGTTCCAGATTTCCAGTGAAATACTCCCCTTTTTCACCACCAATCACCTGCTTCTTTACATTGACTCCATTTTTCACAAGTACACTTTTGCTTTGATTCTGATACGAAGCCTGCCTTTCTTCCCGTCCGGATATAATATTATATATTAATACGATTAAAATAACTGCTGCAATAACAAAAACGACCAGAATTCCTACTATCATAATTGTATTCATATATTTAAAATATACGCACCCGCGCAATCTCCTTTGTATTTTCTTCTATCACTTTTATTTTTTATTCCCTTTACATGCCATATCCTGTCTAAAACGGCATCAGCTCCTGATATTCTGCCATTCCGGTTATTTTGCTGATATCAAACCTTGTCTCTGGATATACAACTGTATCCAGATTGTATTGATCTGTAATCCGTGTCTCCGTCTGTTGATACGCCAGACATACCTGCTTTAATACTGCAGCCATAGAATTTAATATCCGGATATCCTCATTTAATGCATCGCTGCTTTTTTCCAGTGCATATGCCATTTCTTCCATATGAGTCATATATTTTATTTTTTCCCCTGACTGTACAATCTGCTCATGTAGACAACATATCTTTGCGATCTGCTCTGACAGCTCTTCCTCAACTTCCTGCACTTGTTTCAAATCAATACAATTTTTCATGTCTCATCGTCTCACACTACTTTTTCTCTTCTTTTTCCATTAAATGATTTAATTTGTTTAAAAATTCCAAACTCTCTCCATCTTGAAGTCCCACAAAATACAGCCGCTCTATCTGCTTTGAGTCAAACAAAAATAACCGGTTCGGATCTATAATGCCTTCCGGAAAAAGACATGCACTATAATCCCAGACCTTATCTGTATCTGCCTGTTTTTGCTTTACTCCTACGATCATAACACGTTTTCTGCTTTCTTTTAAAAGAACTACCGATCCTATTGGTAAAAATTTCATCATATCGCCCTATCCCTTTCTCTCATTTCACTAAATCTTTTAATAAATATTGAGCGCCACACTGCCTGCATGTAAAAATATAGACATAGTGCTTTACCTTTGCATTCTGTACAAAGAAAGGATCTGACCGATTATTAAAAATTGCGCCTCTCACGGTTTCATAACCTTTCCTTTTTTCCAGTTTTCCTCCACACCTGGCACACTTTTTCTTTTTAAACAAAAAATATATAAGCTCTTTTATCGTAAAATCATATCGGAATGCCTGATGTTCCATTCTACTTCCTCCTGCTTAATCCCAAAACGTAACAAAATCAACAAAATTATTCCATCCTGTTTCATTAAAGCCAATTTCAACTCCAATACTTCCTCCAATTAATGCTATAAAACCGCCCTCCATGACAAATTTATTATCATCTATTCCAAATTTTCCTTCCACACCAGCGCCGCCGGCATATCCTGTTGCCTTTCCTGTAATTTCCAGTCCCATAATATTAATTGTACCGGAGGCTTCGCCTTCTACAGCCGAAATAACTGCTTTTCCTCCCACATTCGCATCAAGTCCACCTTCCCCGATCGAAATTTCCCCTTTCGCTCCGACGTCTATGCTTCCTGCCGCTACTTCAGCCTTCACTTCTGCCCCTAGCATATCGTCTCCGATTTCTCCTTGTATATCACTTGAAACCGCATCAAATGACGCCTCCAGTCCTGCCTCTCCATTCAGAACTACAAAGCTGTCTTCATCCGTCCATTTTCCATTTTTATATTCTCTTTTTTTCTGTATTTCCATAAATGCACCTTCAAGCTTTGAATCCAGCTTTGTCTTCCCTATATATGCATTCACTTCTGCAGAGCCGATATCTCCTTCGATTCTTGCTCCTGTTTTTCCAAAACTATAAACTGTGCTTTCTGTACTGCTTCCTTCTGTCCCCAAAATAGCTGCTGTCAGCCCTGAAACCATACCTACTGCAAGAGTAGCTGCTTCGTGTTCTGATATTTCGCCTAACACAAGAGTCTCCAGAAATTTTTCTAATGAATCAGTCTCACCCTTTATCTGACCAGTCAATGTAGCTTCTGCTTTTCCATATAGGTTTGCCACTTCTGTCAATACCTCTGCCATCATTGCCACACTTTCAGAATTATGGCTGATTTTATTTTCAATCTTTGTCAGACTACGGCATATCTGTCTGACACTTCCATGCATACCGCTCAGTGTCTTTCTGGCTTCTTCCACTGACACAACTGCCTCCCGTAAGGCAGTTCGATACTGACACAGTTCCTGACTTCCCATCTTTAGTGCACTCTGTTTTACTTTAAATGCTGCCACACCCATATCTTCCCTCTATTTTTCTCTTCCTGCTATTTCTAATATGTCCGCTTCTGCGCCAGTTCCCTGGCTTTCATCTCCGCACGGTAGGTACGCTCTGCCGAAGAGCGGATAACCTCCGCTGTTCTTCCGAGATCCTCTGCCAGGTTACAAAGCTCCCGCCGCACCTTATCACCCTTATGCATATACGCATCGGCGTTGTCCCCTTTCCAGCTGCCTGCAAGCCAATTCAAGGTTTCCTCCATCTTCTCTTCCGACAACTGCCGAAGCCTTGCCGCCTGCTCCGAAAGTTTATCCGCCTGTTTCTTTGCCTGTATATAATTCCATTCTATATAATCCATCTATACATCTCCTTTACAGAATTACATCCGAAGGCAAATCTTCTGACCATGCCTTTGTCTCTTCTTCCACACCAAGATATACCTGCGCCATAGACTTGAGATCCTCTGCATGCTCAGAAAGTCTGGCGAGCATCTCATCTACAGTTCCCTTCATCTCCTTATAAGCCGCCCTGTGGGCATTTGCCGCGTCTCCCTGCCAATAACCTGCGGAACGATTTACTGCTGCTTCGATATTAGAAAAATGATTCCTGATATCCGATACTGCATCGTACACGTCCGCCGCCCCTGCGTGCAGCACCTGCGGCGACGCTTTTATTCTGATATTTTCCACAATCTGCTTCGCCCCTTTTTTCTATATTCGAACAGAGGCAATGGCCTGCTGTATTTCCCTTTCGCATTTCTGGTATTCCCTGACTGCATATTCCATTGTCTCTATGTATCTTCCTATTTCATTTCCAAATTCCTGTATAAACTCATAATCTGTATTAAACTGCATCATAAATGCATGATGTGCCGGGCTCTCCCACATAGCCCCGAGATTAACCATCTTTTCTTTCAGCTGGTCAATCCCGGTTCGAACCCTCTCTAATTCAGATTGTATTGTCTGCCTGTCTCTTTCAAGAGCCATTGTATCTGTCTCAATATAATCTGCCATATTACGGTTCCTTTCTCTGTCTCTCCATCATGAGATGAACTTCTTATACGATCACATCTGCCGAAAGACTGTTTGCCTCTTCTGCATTCGCCGTATCCGCCTCAGAATATATCTGCGCCATCTCCTGCAGATCTGAACTGTGCTCCTGCACCATACGGATCATTCTCTGAATATCATCTTCAAGTCCTCTGAATTTCGTAATGTAAGCGGTTGCAGCTTCCCCTTCCCATGCAGACGCCATTCCTGTGATCAGATTCATCATCTCTGCAGTAAGATTACTGATTACATTTCCCTGATTTCCAAACTCCGATGCAGTGCTGCTCAATAACTGTGGTGATACTTTAATAATTCCTTCCATGATAATTCTCCCTTCACTACTTATATGTTCTCTCCGATGCAATTTCTACATTCGTTGCCTCTGCCTGTGCATATCTTGCGGCGATTGCCTCAAGCCGCTGCGCATATACTTCTACTGCATTATAGAAATTATCCATTTGAATCTTGTCACTTTTAAATGCGGTATCAAAGGTGTTCTTTGCTTCACCTTCCCACATTCCCTGCAAATTCGCTTCGGTTGCCTCCAACTCACCCACCTGGCTTTTAAACTGTGCATTCAACTGTCTCAGCGTATCTACCTTTGCTTTCAAGTCACTCACGGATACAACAAAATCTGACATCTTTCTTTTCCTCCTTTATTCATAATCTTGCATTTCATTTACCTTACGATCTCATCATAACAGTCATCTGATAAAAATGCAGCTTTTCGGACAAACGACATATTTCTCTGACCATTAACCCATTTTTATTCCGTTCTATCATCATTTCTCTACACCATTATGATCTGGTCGCCCGTACGAAGCCCATTCTCCTGCGCGGAATATTCCTGCGAAAGCTCCCTTCCACTCCGCGTCCAGATCAGAAGCCTTTGTACGTCCCCTTTGACCAGGCACTGTTCCTTGCGGCAGATCATTTCTGCAACTTCCTCTTTTACCTCATAAAGCGGAACCATCTCATCAATCTGAAAGTCATACCTTTTCCCCATCATCGGGACTTCGATCTCCACAATAATCATCCATATACTCCTCCCTCCACTTTTTAAAAACCTCTTTCTCAAACACTTTAAGTTTCAGCGTATCATGCTTTCTCCAGAATTTTTCACTGACAACTACCCGCTCTCCTTTTATATAGAGAAAAAAGGCTGGTCCTGTCTGTCCCGACGGTCTCCATATCTCTGTCCGTTCCGGTTCAGCCATAATCTCAAGAAGCTCTCTGATATCCTCCCGGATATAAAATTTTTCATCTCCGGCCCTGATAAAACCCGCTTCTGACAGATGATGAATCGCTGTGATGATTTCTTCTTTACGAAAGTTCTTTTCCGGCATATAGACGCCGTCTATCTCAGCAACACCCATCCCATAGAGAAGGATCCTGATCTCGTCAAATGTGAGAAAAATTCCTTTTTCAATGATTTCTGCCGCCATCTGTATCCCTCCCTTTTAAATATTCTTTTACTACAGGCTTATAAGA
Organism: Lachnospiraceae bacterium UBA7109; assembly: GCA_002492335.1. GTDB lineage: Bacteria > Bacillota > Clostridia > Lachnospirales > Lachnospiraceae > UBA7109. The sequence goes on along the minus strand of DKYD01000062.1, from coordinate 79,965 downwards.
ACGGGACAGCGGTACTTCAAACTCGTCTTTCAATACCACACGGTTCTGCGAAAGAAATACTTTGACAATCTTTTTCTTGTTTACAAGAAAACTTCTGTGACACCTCAGGAATTCTCCTTCCAGTCTCTTGTCAAGCTGCTCCAGAGTATCATAAAACCCATATTCCTCCGATTCCGTATTCAGATAAACACGCTTATCTCTTGCTTCAAAAAAATAAATTCTGTCATAATCAATCAGGCTTCGCCCTCCGCTGTTCTCAACTACAAATACTTTTCGTTCATCCGGCTTGTAAAACCGCGCCGCATAGGCTTCCATCGCCTCCCTCAACACTTCCTGAATCTGTATTTCGCTTAACGGCTTTAACATCAGAGACTCCGCGCCAATGGCGGGTCTCATATAGACAAGCGGAGATATACTGGCATTTGCAATCAAAATCACGTATACGGCCGGCGCCAGTCTGCGCAGTTCTTTTACTATTTCCAGCGCCCCGCTCATTGTAATATCCACACAGATCATATCCACCGGAACTTTTTCTTTTATCACTTCCTCCAGTTCCTGACACGAAGCGCATTGAATCATCTTCCAGTTCTCATCTGTAAAATATCCCGCCAGATCTTTGGAATAGTGCACAATACATTGCCGTTCCTGATTGGATTCATCTGAAATCACCATTATAATCATGTTACTTTTTCGCTAATGGAATAACAATTTCTATTCCATTACTCTCCTCTTCTTCGTCCGGTACATATCCCAGACCTTTTTTTGTTACCTTCGACTGCTGCGCAAATGCAATATTCTGAAAGCTGAAAATTTTCTGCGCCACAAGGTTTCCCCCAAGATGAACACCTTTTTTATAACCGGTAAACAGCTGATATGCCTGATATGCAGAAAGAATACTTTGGTCTTCTACTTTCAGACAAGCTATAAAATATATATGATGCAGGCTTCCTTTTTCCAGAATATTTTCTACAAAACCTGACATATTCCCCACACCTTCTCCGGGAGTATATACCATCTTCATAAAACTGCCGATGTCTGCAAGGAAGATAAAAATGGGATTTTCCCTGCTCATCTGCGCAAATATCTCGGATTCTTCGGCTCCCGATTCTAAAAGGTTCTGCTTCCTCTTATTCCGCTCTGCAAATTTCGGAAGCAGCCCGGATAAATACCGGAACAATTCTCCGGAATCTTTTACATACTCTGCCTGATATTCTTCAGAAAGCCGGGAAAGCTCAGACGTCCCACTCTCTACAACACATATATCACCTTGTTTTGCCCATGCCGCATACATCAGCATCTTTAACATATTTGTCTTGCCTGTCCGGCTTTTGCCGGTAATACAATAGCAATATGTCCGGGCAAGGTTCACACAGTAAATCTCCGCATCCTTTCGGTAATATCCGGCCGGGAGGAATTCCCTGCTCTTTGCAAGCTGTCTGTATCTTTCATCCTCACACAGAATTGCCAGCGTGGGCTTCTCGGGAATCTCCGGAATCGGCGCAGCCACCGCGCCTTTCCATTCATCCCTCATCTGTGCGCAGACTCTTTCTATTCTCTGCCCTCTTTCAAAATCATCTTCTGCCTGTATACTTAGAGCAGTCTGAAATTCCAGAATTCTTCCATCCACATTTGCAAGCCCTCTGCCGCGGATATCCGTCTCCGGCAGAATTCCCAGATGCGTCATCCTTAAAACTTCCATATATTTAAATTTATCTGCCTGCTCCAGAGATAAAACGGTCCGGATATTATCTCCAATCCGGGAAGGAATCTCCGACATGCCAAAACCTGCGGCGGATACAATCATAAAAATGCCATATCCAACGCCTTCTCTTGCCAGCCTGAGAAAAATATCGTCATAAACGAACTTTGTCTTTTGCCGCAGAGACGCCATATTATCAATTACGATCATCACTGCCGGTACGGTCACTCCATATGCCTGTACGTACTGACTGTAGTTTCCTCCCTTAAACATTTTCTTCCGTTCATCCATCATTGCTTCCAGCATGTGAATAAACTTGGAAAGACGTTCTTCCTGATTGTCATAAATAACTCCGCCCACATGCGGCGCTTCCTCAAATGCCGACAGCATATGACTGCTAAAATCAATCAGGTACATCTGCAGCATGTCGGGAGCATACTTCATCAGAAAAGAATATACAAGACTTTGCAAAAATGTACTCTTTCCACTGTATACAGAACCACATACCGCATGATGTCCATCCGATGACACATCAACCATAAGCGGACGCTGGGCCTGCCGCTCCGGATCATCATACACGCCGATCACAGCCTTAAGACTCCATTTCCCTTCCTGTGTGTCCCATCCCGTCTTGCCGGGCTTGTATTCCTTATATCCATCCAGCTCACTTAAGTAAATTTCTGACTTTAAAACCGGAAGCCATAACTGCATTGTTTTCTGATATCCATTTTCCTTTACAATCTGATTCAAATACTCAATCACCACATCCAGCTGTGTCTTCTCTTTTATCTTCCTCCCATCAGGCTGTAATGCGTCGCCCTTCTCCCGTCTTCCTCCAACCAGCTCTGCTTTTCCGGTACGGGTAAGAAGCGCGGCTGCCTGTGATGACTTACCGGTATATTCTTCATAAATCGCCCCGCTGTATCCGGACTGGAACAATTCATAGATCTCATCATTGCCGACTTGCAGATAACATCTCCCGGCCTGCGTAATAAAAGCGGCGTCCGGCTTATGTAACATATCATTACTGTCCTGACGGTCCTGTACACGCAGACAGAGCCGGAACTTTGAATTGCTCCAGATATTATCATCTACAGTCCCACTCGGCTTCTGCGTTGCAAGGATCAGATGCACGCCCAGACTTCTTCCTACCTGCGCCACACTGATAAGCTCTTTCATAAAATCCGGTTCTTCCCGCTTAAGTTCTGCAAATTCATCAATAATGATAAACAGATGTGGAATCGGAGTCCTTGCTTCATGGTTCTTATACAACCTTGTGTACAGGTTAATATTATTGACTCCGTACTCAGAGAACAATCTCTGCCTGCGCATATTTTCACTTTTAATAGAGATCATTGCACGGCGCACCTGGTTACCTGACAGGTTCGATATCTGTCCGCTTAGATGCGGAAGTCCTGAAAACAGATTTGCCATACCGCCTCCCTTAAAGTCAATAACAAAGAAACTTACATCTTCCGGACTAAAATTTACTGCCAGTGACAGAATATAAGTCTGTAGTGTCTCACTTTTACCTGAACCTGTTGTTCCGGCGATCAGTCCGTGCGGACCATGAAACTTTTCATGAATATCCAGGTAACAGTCCGCATTTCCTGCTTTCTTTCCGATCAGAACTTTCATGCTGTTATAATTGCGGTTTTTTCTCCATCTTTCTAATATGTCCAATTCTTCAGGTGCATGAACCCCATACATGGAAAAGAAATCCAGGGATGAAGGAATCTCACTCGTACTTTCTATCTCATTTACCAGGATATTGGCAAGGGTCTGCCCAAATACAGCAAGCTGCGAAGCTGTTACCCGGTCTGGTATAAATGCCTGCTTTTTGTTCGCAGTATCCATCAGGCTGTAGAACCCCTGAAAATACTTGTCATTTTCGATAATCTCTTCACATTCATTTGGAAGCTCCTCCAGAACCTCCACCATCAGAAATGTTGTGATTCCGTACTCTGATTTTGCTTCATAGATATATTTGGCAAGTATTTCCCCTTCCAAAATAGCCGGATCTGAGATAAACAATACATAATGCGGCTTCACAAAATTCTTTGGCTTCTCCTGGCTTCTGGCACGGATTACATTTGACAATTCGAAAAAGATATCATTGGTCTCTAATTCATTTGACGCCATGTAACGGGTACTTTTATCCTCAGACCACACATGTGGAAACCAACGCATACACTCCCACTCTTCCATTTGCTCTGAATCCTGTTCCCGATAGATAAACACCAGCTTCACATCTGTATAACAATGACCCGCTGCAATTCCTGCCGCCAGCGTGTGCATCAGTTCAACAGCGCCCGCCTTTTCTTTTCCTCCCACCAGGCCGATCAGTGTCTTCTCCATAAGTGAAACGCCAACCGGCACCTGATGGAGCGTTTTGAATTCCTCTTTTATCATCCCCGGTTTATCCAGTAATGTATCATTAATAAGTGTAAATTTTTCTTTTGGAATCTGGATGTCCACCTGAAACGGCTGATCTCCAAGACCAATCCTCTGGTACAAAAAATCTTCATGCGTATAATTTCTATTCCATAGCTCACTGCTGTTTTCATTATAATCCAGGCATTTGACCGCCGACGGATACATCTGAAGCATTGCCGCTACATTGTGCTGGTATTTTTCACGCAGAGAATTCGCAATCTGAATCAGATAATTACTATAAGCATTAAATCGAAGCGTCTCCTCTTTCGCATTTTCCTTCTTATTATAATTCAGATTCAGGATTGCCCATACCACTCCGATCAATGCAGACGTCACGGCGGTAATAAGCCCCGTATACATAAAAGCGCTGGAAGTATAGCCGGAGAGCCTTGAGCCAAATATCGCAAATGCACATCCCAGCATCATAGGGATTGCCATCGTAAACGCCGGACCTATTGTCATATAAAGCGGCTTTTCTTTTGTAATCTTCGGGCTGGGCGGCGTTTCTATCTCGACCTGCTCCCGGTAAATAACCGGAAGATTACGCGGCGAACGATGAAAAAACTGTTCTGCCTGTTTGTTCCGGTTACCGGGATCTGACTCCCGGGGCTTCTGGATCTTTGCGAGCTTCAGGATATCCTCTTTCACCTCAAGTTCGCCGTAATAAGCTCCTACAGCAAGCATATTTTCCAAAAACAAAAGATGCAGTCCAAAAATATCAACCTGGTCGCCGAACACGAGCTTTCTTCTTCCGCTTACTCTTAAATGATTACAAAACACGCCGTTGCTGCTGGTATCCACAAGGTACCAGCCATCAGAGCCTCTCTTTAAGGTACTGTGGGCGGCAGATACCAGCTCCATAAATTGATACCGGATCACATTGCCTGCATTTTTCCCAATCGATATCTCCTTCATCCCACAGATATCATATTTCTCCATGATCATAAAATGAAGCTCACAGTCTGCCGCAATAACCTGGAACCGGTCTCCGGCCTGCGTCCTGACGTCAATAATATCCTGATGCCGGAGAAGATGCCGCTCTTTATATTCTCCTTTTGTTTTGATCTGATAATCCTCCCCACATACAATTTCCCATCCGCTGGAGGAATTCTCAAGCCTGATCCCGACGTCCTGCTTCAACTGACAGATATCCCGGCGCAGATAAATCATGTCGTCTGCATCATGAACGTTCGGAAGCAGGAATTCTTTACAAATCTTTGTATTATATACCATAAGTATCATATATCTGCCGTCTCCTTACACATACGCCATGTTAAAAGTAAAAATTGTTACCCTGATAGAAAGATCTCCAACGATTACCTTATCACCGGAAAACACAGGCTCCGTTCCCTGCACTAACCGTCTGGTAAAGCCACTTTTAAGCCAGGTTCCGTTCCGCGAATGAAAATCCTGTAAAAACAACTGCCCCTGATATAAGAACAGGACACAATGTCTTGAAGACACTGTTTCCTCCCTGATACAGATGTCATTACCCTCAGGGCTCCGACCGATCCGGACAGTTCTTGCCGGATCAAACACATAGCCCTGCTTTTCGTTGTCTTTCCATTTTAGATAGAGCATGATCTTCTGTCCATTTTGCATCTTCTCATTCTGATTGCGGATCGCATTGTTCAGACAGTTTTCCTTAATCACTTTATATGCCGCATCATAATATTTTTGCTTTTCTGCCTTTCTGTTTGCAGCCAATGCATAAGCGGTTACACCGGTCACCGCGATACAGATAACCACTATAATCCCAATTAACATAACTTTCTTATCCGCTTTCTAAAAATCTCCTTCCGATCCTGCGCAGTTTAAGACTTCAAGTCTTCCATGGTCAATCTTACATACCTTCCATATATTATCTACGCCGGATCCTGTCCCCAGTTCAATCACTACCGGATCCTGCCCGGGCAGATACACCTTAACTGTCGCACCATTTTGTGCCATCGTTCCTGTTCCAAGGAAATCCATCACAGAAAATGTATAAACACCATCCAGATTATGGATCGTCGTTGTCTCCGGTCCGTATCCATCCGTATCATCCAGATCCAGCTCAGCAGCGACAGAACCTCCGGAAGACGCCTTCTTTTCCCCAAAGAACACATGTATACTGTTTCCTCCGTCTACAGAACCCTGCAAATGGGAATCCAGGTCTATCGGCTCTGCACCCCATTCCAGAACAATCCTTGCCTCGCCGGACAACTCCGGTGAAATCACAAACTGCTCTCCGCTGTATGACTTCCCTTTTTCAATCCGGAAAACAAATTCTTCTTCAATATATCCATTTGCCTTCACCGTAATCTTATAATCATCCGCCTCCAGTGTTACCTGGAAAGCGCCCCTTGAATCTGTCGTTTCTTTGACCGTCTTATGAGATGAATCAGCCGGTTTAAATGTTATCTGTGCGTTTGCGACGCCTTTTCCGGAAACTGCATCTACAATCACACCGGACAGCGTGCCTGCGGAAGCTCTGTTCCGGTTAGCCATTGGCAGAATTAATTCATTCCAGGAAGAAGGCGAGGTAATATTGCCGTTTTTATCTGTACCAAGTCTTGCGATCAGGTCTTCTTCTTTGCTTTCAATATAAATATTCCCTTCCATCGTTTTCGGCTCTACACGTTCTCCAAAGAGCATCTGCATACGATTAAGGCTTGCGGCTCCATCAAAATTACGGAACAGAACTCCTAATGAATCCAGCGTGATCTTCTCCGGCATACCTTCTGCATACGGAGTTTTTCTGCTGGTATCTACAATTTCTTTATTATCCGATGTATTCTTGTAATAACATGTCGCGCTTAACTTTGTATGCCGGACCTCCAGATAACCGTCATCGTTCATTGTGGCGCTGGTAACACGGCCAAACTCCCTCTTATAATCGTCAAATGTATAATTGATAATTTTCTGCACAAAAGAAGTATCCCAGGACAGATCCTGCGAGGCCTGTGCAAGATCGATCTGACCGTCGGTCTTATCTTCCATCTTACCTGTCAGCGTCTGTGCTTCCAGCGTGCTTAACATCCTTTGGATTCTGGCGGATCCTGTCTGCCCGGCTCCTTTTCTTAAAATGGACCTTGCCTTTGATGTATCATCCTGATCCATATAAATCTCTGCAAGCGCCAGATACGCCTCTTCCTCTTCCGGATTGATTGAAATCGCATTCTCATACTGAATAATTGCCTGCTCATAATTATTTTCAGCCAGATACTTCTCTGCCTCCTGGATTGCCGCAGTGTAATTATTTTCCTTCATCTTCCCATGTACTGCCACAAATGCAAGCCCTGCAATAATCATTACAAGCAGACCAATGAAAACCGCCAGGATTATTTTTATCGCCTTGTTATCTTTTGCTCCCATAATTTCCTCCTCATTCCTGTATATCCCTGAAACTCCGTTCATCAACCTATGCTTACTACAAATTCTTCATCTCCGAGACGTACTCTGTCCCCATTCGATACTAATGTATCCGTGTCCGGCATAATTACCTGGCCATTTATATATACCCGGTTTGTCGAATGGTTATCTCTCACATAGCAGCTGCCGTTCTGTATGGTCACCAATACATGTCTCCGGCTGACTGCAGAGTTATCCGAAATACAATAATCCACATTCGCCGGATCCTTTCCAATCCAGAAAGAAGGCTTACTGATGCAGAATGTTTCCCCTGTCTTCTGGCGCGTCATCCGCACAAGCTGCATCTGACCGCCGCTTACAAACTGACCGCTTAACACAGACGTCTCATTGTAATATGGCAATACCGTCGTCTCATTTTCCCGGTTATATGACTGCTCCTGTGACCGATAGGAGGGCTGGTATGACCTCTGCAGCGGCTCCTGTACTGACGACTGATATGCAGGCTGCTCCTGTGGCTGATACGACGGCTGGTATGAAGGCTGTTCCTGCACAGGCGGCTGATACAGTGCCTGCGCCGGATCTATCATCATGCCCGGGTTCTGTTGAAGCATCTGCATATTCGTCCGATATTTCATAAGAAATATCGCAAATACAATATATGCCGTGGCAAGTCCTGCATTGGCGAGGAATCCAAGTACCGCCGCCCGGACGAGCGACATCAATGCCGAGAGAGCGGCGGCTCCCCCTGCCAGATAGCAGAATATTTCTACATATCTGGACACTTCTGCGTCCGGCTTCCCGGTAACTGCCACAGATTTCACAGACAGGATCACAGAGGATAATTTGATGTAAAATATAATCTGCAGCGCATACACTACCGCTACTATAATCATCGCTAATATCAATAATAGTATAAAATATCCGCCGTCATAACTGCCCGCCTCGCCTCCTATAATAACCAAAGCAGAGATACATACAATCTCAACAAATGCGAGTGCAATACAAGCGCCCACCAACCGTATAATTACAATTACACGGATCATCGTCAATCCCGTCACATTCACAGACCGACCGGTTTTACTTTTTCCGGATGCAAACATCATCCATAAACCGGCGATGATAATCATGGCCGGTATGGACGCCAGCAGCGCCACCGCCACGCGGGCGGTATTATATCCGCTGATATACATCTGCACAGCGCTATAATCCAGACCATACATATTCCGCATCTCGGGAAGCCTGTTCATGAGACTTGATATTCCGGAATTTCCTCCGGTCATTCCGCTCAGCAATTCAAATAGTCCATATACGGAATATGCTATCGCCCCGGTCAGAAATAACGGCGACGTCAACATTTCTTTTACGCATTTTGTAACTTTATTTCCTTTGTTTTGATTATACATACCTTCCATCCTCTTCTCCTTCCTCCATGACAGTTAGTCATACATGTGATAAACCTGCTCCCTTATCCTTTTCTTTTTCCTCCGGATCATAATCTCCGCCGCAGTCATTCCGGCAGTGGATAAGATCAAAATGAATACTCCGATTACCAGAACCCCGACGCCGCTCACTTATCATCCCTCCAGACTGTTCATAATCTTTTCCAGTTCTTCCATGCTTTCATTTTTTTCACCCTGCATATCATAAATATGTTTACAGTCCTGATAGCGAAATTTAAGCTCCTTTTCATACTTCCCGTAATCCTTCTTTTCCTTCGCCATATCCAGATAGTTGTAGCACATCCACATAGGTATTACATATTCGTCCGGATATTCTGCATACATCTCCTTCAAAGTCAGGTTACTGCTTTCATATTTATTTAACGCGCGCTGTATAAGCGCAAGATTTAACCGATCCTCATAACTTGGACTTTTACTTTGATTCAGTCCTTCATAACATTCCAGCGCTCTGGAAAGGTATGCCCTGCGGCTGACCTCATGGTCACATCTCTCTGCCGCAAGATACGCAGCCTCGCCAAGCCGTCTTCTTGTGTCCTTCCCTTCACTCAGCCGCATTGCCTCTTCAAGCACAGTTACTGCCTCCTGATATTCTTCCTCTTCCATGTAAATATCCGCCAGCAGCAGACCGGCATTTACCATAAGATGATGATCCCCTGTCCTTTCAGCATTTTTAATATATGCGTCCAATTCCTCCTGTGCATTTTCTGTTTTTCCTGACATCCAGGCAAGTTCCATAGAAATCAGACTTTGCGTCTCAGCCGAAAGAGTTTCGCGCCCTTCCCCGGACTGTGCAGCTCCGGCCGCTTCCTCATATTGTCCGTCCCGGATTAATGCCACGATATAATTTTCCAGATATTCACTTTTTGCTTTTTCTATTTCCCAGGCTTCCCTGTAACAGGCAGCGGCGTCCGCATACTTTTCCTGACGGAAATAACTTTCCCCTACGATATTCAAAACCTCTGCCTTCTTCCCTTCATTCTTGCTTAAATAAGAACGATAGGTGAAATCATTTAAAATATCTGTCCCTTCTGCGATCACAGTTGACTCTTCCTGATTCTCTGACGCAAGATAGAGACTCCGATATGCCTGCCGCCAGTTCTCCACCGTATTCTGCCAGCTGCCATAGTAAATACAGAGCGCGCCTGCTATCACGCAAAGTATCCATCCAAACATAACAGTCAGCTGTAAATATCCGTATCTTCGGTATACCGGATCCATCCTGCACACATCCTCGAGCGCTCTTTTCAGTTTCTGCGCCGACGCATACCGACGGGAAGGTTCCGGCTTTAACATCCGTGAAAGAATCGCTTTTAGCCCGTCGCTGTAAGCGATATCCATAGCGTCAAGCAGTAAACTCTGATCCTCTGCCGGTGAAGGCAGATATCCTGTCATCATCCGGTAAAATGTTGCTCCGAGACTGTAGATATCCATCCTTCCATCCAGTACAATATGATCTTCCTGTCTGTAAATGATGTTCTGCGCCCTCTCGTACTGCTCTGGCGCCGCATACCACGGACTGACTCCCTGCACATCCTTACTTGTCTCTCCATCTAACGAAATATTAAAATCAATCAGACACACATCTCCGCTTCCGGTGATCATAATATTTCCCGGCTTAATATCACTATGTAAGATCGGAGGATTCTGAGAATGCAGATACACGAGAACCTCCGCAAGCTGCAGAAGCCATTTCTTTACTGTTTCCTCCGGGAAAGAATACTTCCGGTCAAGATAATACTGAAGGTCTTTTCCTTCTATATACTCCATCACCGTATATATACTTCCGCCAATGACAAGGAAATCGTACACTTGAGGAAGATATGAGTGATGAAGCCGCTTCAGTATATCAACCTCCGCACGCCCATTGATCTGTCCGACAAAATGCTCCTTTATTTTTTTTACCACCACTCTTTTATTCAGCCTCAGATGCTCTGCAAGATAAATGATTCCTGTCCCCCCTCGTCCGATTTCCCGGACAATCTGGTAGACGCCGTCCAGAATCATTCCATTTTGTATCACCACTCCGCCTCCGTTTCCCATATGTTCAAAATGAGCCGCCTGACTCAAGCGTTCAGGCAGCCCACTTCTAAGTCTGCATTTCTTTCTTTATTCTGCTGCTTCTTCGTCCTTTTTTCTTCTCTTTGCAAATATCAGGAAGAAGATTCCGGCCAGTCCGACAAGAACGATCCCTGTACCGATTACCAGCGGTGTATTCCGATAAAACTGTACGAGTACATTTGAAGTTACCAGAACACTCATCCATTTCTCCTGCTTACTTCCTTCTGCTCTGGCAGTATCAGCAACATTTCCCGCCATATCCACGGCAACTGCCTTGATATCCTGCCAGTCAGAGGAGCTCTTCAATGTATATGGAAGGTCTCCTTTCTGCTCACGTATCATCTTCGCGTCATAGGTTTCTATCGGTTTCTTGTCATCGTTGACATATACTTCCACACGATCCATCGCCACATTATCTTCCGCCGCAATCGTAATATCACGTTCGTTCGTACGATACTGCCCATCGTCTTCAATACCTGTGATGACAACTGTCGGCGCCGTCTTATCAATGACAAATTCAATATTTGCTTCCTTGATCTTATTATTCACCTGATTCGTCGCACGGTCTACAGAGTCGATCGTAAGATTATACAAGCCTTCTTTTTCAAAGTTTTCCTTGTTAATCGTATATACATATTCCTTCCAGGATGCTTCTCCTCCGCTTTCCTTAACTGTATAATCCGTTCCCTCTTCCATGTCTTCCAGGTCGCCGTCATGGCCGCAGGAAATACCTCTGTGCATCAGTGTGTCAACGTTAATCTCTGTTACGACAAGATTTTCTTCCTCATTATTATAGTAATCATCCAGGAATGCTTCTGTCTCGTCACTGAAGATAAAGTTCGATCCAAATCTGTTAACAGAGAAAGTTACCTGCTTCTCATCCGAATTTCCGGCAAGGTCTGTCACCTTTGCAACCATAGTATATACATCGTCTGTTTCCGGCGTATGTTCAAAATCCGCCATCTTGATACTCTCTCCATTCGGAATGCTGCTTCTTGCCCCGTCTACTGCCTTTTCTGCATGCTTCGCTCCACTGTATGTAATACTTACGCCATTGACGTCATGGTTCGTATCGCTGTATCTTACGCCCGGAGCCACTTCGCCGTTATTTGCCGACTTATCCATAATGTCAAAGATTTCAATCTCTGGTTTTGTAAGGTCAATGACAAATTCATTCACATTGTAAACCTGAGCCGGATTACCTGCGAGATCCGTATAGTTGACGTTAAATGAATAATTTCCATCTGTCGTAAATGGTACGGTCGCCGTGTGTATATCACCGCTTCCGCCCCAGCCACGTACGCTTGGCGTGGATGTGTTGGACGTAATAGCTGTCCGAACCTCAGAGCCGTTGAAATTATGCTCGTTTACCGTGATTGTAGCCGTGCGGGCTGCATTGTAATACTTGCCGTTCTGCGCATGATTGTTATCAAATGTTACATTGATGGTCGGCGCTGTCTTGTCAATAACAAACCTGCCTTCCGTCGCTGTATTCGACTGATTGCCTGCAAGATCCTGACAATCCATGGATAAACTATACACACCATCTGCCGAGAAAGTTACTTCATATACAGTTTTCGATTCATCTGAATTGCTATTTTCTGATGATATAAATCTTGGTGTTGGTCTTGATCCTTCGTAATTAATAATGTCCCAATTAATTGCATTCGGATCAAAATTACGCTCCTGTATTGTTACCTTAATTGTTCTAGTTACATTATAGAATTCACCATGCGCAGAGCTTGCCGGAACAGGTTCAAAGCGTACCTCCGGAGGCGTTACGTCAATGCTTAACTTAATATATTCTTTATGTAAATTTCCAGCATTGTCTTCAGCAGTAACTGTAACTGTTACGTCATTACTGTTAAAAGTCCGAGCATTAACTTTGATTGTTCCACTGCCTATACGATTACGCTCTCCTTTCCCATTCGTATAGGTCATGTCTACTATTCCTTCTTCATATGCACGCTCAGGAAGATTAGTAGTGGCCTCAATCTCATATTTGACTTCCTTGATTCCTGCATATACTCCATTAACCAAAGGCTCTTCTACCTGCACTTCAATATATGCATCGCTATTATGCAGACCATTTCTTATAGGAGACTTTTCTATGTTATCTGTGAGCTTTACAACCGGCTCTTCATCATCCGCAATAATGCCATATTTCGCATTCAGATAAGTCACATTACCAGCTTTGTCAATAATCTTTCCATAAAGCGCAGATTGTGAATCCGGTTTCACGGTAATACCATTCTCATAAGGTATCCATTTCTTCTCTTTCAGCTCATCCAATGCCAAATGCTGATGCTCGCCATTTAATGCAGATACAGTTTCATCAATGTAATAACTTACTTTGTCAACACCGGATGTTTCATCACTACTTTCCATGGTTGAAGTGTGAGTCTTGTTTGTGAAGAAGTTATAAATTACATTCCAAAGTTTACTCCAAGAACCGCCCTTTGACGCATCTCTATCTGGAATATCTGGAATAGTAATCGTGCCTTCTGGAACAGTCCAATCCACGGTAAACATATGATCTCCATATTCAAATTTATTTCCCGCCAGATCTGTATATGTCATTCCAATCGTATAATTTGCTTCTGCATTAAATTCAAATATCTGGTTCCAAGTTTTATCCGCCTCATCATATTTCCAATTTCCTGCAACCTCTGCCAAAATATCATAATTAATCGGTGTACCCTCATGCTCCTCCGTATGCACATACTTTACCTGCATCTGGTTTTTTTCAAATGTTTTGCTGTTAGTTTTGCTGTTAGCACGCGCAAAGTTTCTCTCTGTAATCTCATATTTGGCATATACTTTCTTCTGCCGATACAAGCGCTCCCCTTTGTCCATTACATCTGCATTTTTGACTGGTGTTTTATTATCCTCTTCATAATCTTCATAATAAGTAACTTTTATCTCTGGTGCCTTTTTATCTACGGTAAGATAATACTGTTCTGATTGCACCTCGTTACCTGCAAGATCGGCATACTTAAGATTAAAATCAAAATCGCTGTCTCCATTCTGCAGTACATCAAATTCAAAAGTCTGCTGCCAGCTATCTAACTTCTCTCCTTTCGACCAGCCCTGTGATCCAACTATATTAGCCTGCGTGTTATGCCCGCTGCTCGGTTCTCTATTTTCATTGAAGTCTGCTGTCATTTGCTTCGGATTATTTACAAATTCCTCAAACTTACTAAAGTTTCTCTCCGTAATTGTAACAACCACAAACACTTTTTCATTTGTAAACAATCTCTCTTTTTCATTTGTTGTAGGATCTTTTTTGTTTTCTTCCTTTACCTCACCGACATAATACTCAACCGCAATTTCTGGTTTTTTCTTGTCTACTGTAAAGCTTTTTTCAGAAGTCTCTTCCTCCTTGTTACCTGCTTTATCAGTAATATGCGGTTTAATCTTGTAATCCTGATCTTTTAATGCTCCACCGGTAAATGTTATTACGTATTCATGACTATTTCCGGATGAAGAATCTTCTGTTACCGAAATTTCCTCTAACTCTTTCAGCTCCTTATGTGTATATGTACCTTCTTTCTTTCCTATTGTTATATCATACGTAAGACCATCTTCATCAAAATTACGCTCTGTGTAGGTAACTGTTACTTTGCAATCTTCCTGATAATAAGAATCATTCTTCGCTCCATCACTTAGTTCTACAACAACCTGTGGTTCTACCATATCTACCGTGAAAGAACTTTTACTGTTTTCTACGCCTTTTTGGTAATTAACCTCCTGATTACTGTTTCCGGCATAATCTTTCATAGAAGTACTTATTTCAAAGTCAAAATCCTTATTCTCTCCTTCAAATCTTCCAAAGGTAACCTTATATCCATGTTTATTATCTTCTACATCAAGTTTCTCGATTGCGATGCCTTCTTCCGAACTGTCCTCCATCCATTCTTTCAATGTCTTTTCAGCGTCTTTTTTTAACTTCAAAGAAACATTTTCTTCTTTAAAGTATGTCTCGGTATAAGTCACCGTCATGGTACGTACAGCATTAAAGAAATTGCCATTTTCTGCATCATCGTCCGTAAGATCATAAGACACTTCAATTTCAGGTGACTTTCTGTCAATAACAAATATACCTTCAGTAGGTTTAATCTCGACATTATTCCCGGCTAAATCCACTATCGTCATTTCTTCAATTTCATATTCATACTCTTTTTCTTCCGCACCAAATTCAATTTGATAAGTAATCGTACGATCATCCGTGTATCCGTCTTTTACGTCCGACTGAGAATCAACGACAGATAATAATTTCACACCCATAGCTCCAAGTTCATCATTCCATTCTTTTTCATTTAAATTCGTCTGATAAACTTTCCCATCTACATTTATTTTAAATTCTGCTTTTGACGGGTCAAAATTACGTTCTTTATAAGTGATTGTCATAATGCGGTTCCCTGTAAAATAATTCTTTCCTTCAACTATTTCACAAGTATTGTTATCATAAAAGTATGTAACTTCTGGCCGCGTTGTATCTACATTAATTTTTGCCTCCGCTTCTGCCGACTCATTTCCCGCTTTATCATATGCAATTACCTTGACCACAGAACCTGCATTGTTCGTACTATTCGCCAAAATGACCGCATTGATTGTATACGGATCTGTTTTTCCCTGCAAACCTTCCTTAGTTAATCCGTTTCCTTCAGAATCCACAATATTTTCTACAGTAAACGTATTATAATGTTTTTGCTCATCTCCTGCTATTTCGTTTCCAGCCTTGTCCAGTACCTTAACTTCAATTTTATCAATTCCGGATAATGTATCTGCTACCGTAATTGTATAATTCATGTTACTCTTATATGCCTTAGTACCATCTATACCCGTAATGATGACAGTCGGTACAGTCGTATCTATTACCAATCCGTTAGAGGCATATACTGCTTCATTCCCGACTTGATCTCTGACCTTGACAAGTAATACAAAATATCCTTGTTCACTTGCAGCTACCGGAATCTCTTTTGATGTACCATTCTTCCATCCCTCTTCTGACACAGCTGCTGCCTTTATCGCTTCATTTGTATTTTCTGTAGATTCCTTCACATTATAAAACTTATATGCATAGGTCTCCTGGCCGCTCTCATCCTGCGCAAGACCGCTTCCGTCATCAGATATGATAATATTCTCTGTATATTCCTGACCTGTAAATTTTTTATAGAGCAAATTCCCCATCAACTGGGCAGTATTTCCAAACAAATCAAGAGAGGTAAACTGTACGTCCGGAACTTTGTTATCAATTGCTATTTTCCCCGCAGGTATTGTTGTTTCCTCCGTGCGAGTAGCATTATTAATATCTCCCTGCTCAGATAAATACACATGAATATCATCTACTTCTTTGTTGCCTTCTTCCTCTGTAGAAAGCTGTATTATATTTTTCTGATATGCACCATCGCTGTTTCTCTTCATATATACATCTGAATATCTGTCCACCAATGAAGAAACTTTCAAAGAGGTATTATTTCTGACCCACGTCTTGTCTGCAGTCTTATACACTCCCTCCTGTCCGTCATCTACCTGAATCATGGAAAAAATATCCGTAATTGTTTCCTGAATAACTACCAGCTTTCCAGAATAATCTTCCACAGGATCTGCAACCGCAAGCTTGTAATTATTGCCAATCTTTTCTTTTCCGTCAATGATTCCTGGCTGCAATGCATCTGCATACTCTTTTACATAATAAGTCTGCGTTGCTTTATCCTTTAACTGAACTTCAACAGCTCCACCGATATCCGCCGTATCCTCCGACACCAATCCGGAATCTTTATCCTTCTCCAAAGCGCCTGTATTATCAATTAATACGATCTCCGCTTCTTTTTTTATGATATCTTCGATTTCATCATTTGTTTTCCCATATGGAATCGTAACAGCTGTTTCCTCTTTCACACGCACATACAATGTCCTGCGTGCCACTTCAATCTTCAGTCCGCTTAACTCCGCATTTTCAAAATTCTGCAATGTAATATCGTAATTAGGATTCTCCATTGCATACTTTCCAATATTTGTTATGACAGCTTCTGTATATTCTGTATCTGAAGCATCTGCTGTATCAAGTTCCGCAGTAACCGGAATTGTAATCGTATCACTTCCTGTCACATATGTACCGGTCAACTCAATACTCTTGCTTCCATCGTATACCTTTTTCGCTTCTCCCCAGGTCACCTGATTCAAAAGAACAGTCACTGCTTTTTTCTTTACATTTACCGTATACTTCGCTTCAGACCTTGTATACTCATCATTTTCTGCCGCTGTAACTGTGATGACTGTCGTACCTGCCCCTACGATCGTTACGTTACCATCTTTATCTACCGTTGCTACATCTTCTCTCTCAGACGCATAACTCAATGTTCTTTTCATGACCGTGTCTGAAGCTGCCACTATCTGAATTGGCGAAGCATCTCCATAAGTTACCTCCCGGCTCTCGTCCGTCAGTGCAAGATTACAACTCTTTTTATAGGTAAGTTCATCTGTACTTACTTCTTTTGCAAAGTAATAATCTGTATCTGCAGGTACATATTTCGCAGTAAATATAACCTTACCTTTCAGGGCGTCCGCTTTATCATAAACAAGTGCACTATCATATGGAGAAGAAATCGTTCCTATTGGATCTGTTTCTCCGGATTTATAGATCTGCACATATCCCGTGGCTGATTCCATTCCGCTGACTGTTATGCTGACCGCCTTTACATCCGTCGTTATATCCTGGCTGTCTGTCTCCGGAACTACAGAAATAGTCATTCCGGCAAGTTCCTCTTTTACAGTTACCGGGATTGCCTTTGATTTTCCATTTCTGGATACGATTATTGTGGCTGCGCCCCGGCTCACTGCTGTAATTGTTCCATCTGAAACTTCTGCAATATCTGCATTTTCTGTCTTCCATGTATAACCCGGCTCAAGATTACTGTTGTTCTCAATTGCGTCGGCAATCTTCACTGTTGCTGTCTTTTCGTCCGTATTATCAAGATTTAATTCCACTGAATTTACAGACGTCTGAATATCCGCCATTTTCATTTCAACGGAAATCGCACCTGTTGCTGTAATATCCAGTGTGTTTGATGGACTAACCGTATAGCCATCCTTCTTAACCACATAAGTATACGCTGCGGCGTCGTCAAATGTTCCACTGACTGTTGCCATACCATCCGCGTTAGTCTTTGCAGATATGGCGGAATCTCCGCCGGATACCTCCACAGTTGCGCCGCTCAGTGGCATATCTGCTTCATTCGGCTGTCCGGCATTCAACTTTTCGATTACTCTGAAAGTTATCTCATGCTCTGCTTCCGCCGCATGTGCCACAAACGTCATATTTGGCAGCACACTGCCAAGAAACATTGCCAGCGCCAGGACAACTGCGCATATCCTTTCGTTTAGATTTCTTCCTTTTCTCATTCTTTCTACTCCCTTTCCTTTTATATCACTTCATTTGTATGAACCCACAGAATCTCTTTTTCTATTCTGAACACACCCGGAAGCTTTCGTTTCTCCGGCTGCGGAGTCTCTTGCGTCTGCTCCGGCGATAACAGTGTCGTTTCACCAACGACTTCGCAGACCGCATCCTTTTGTCCCGCCTGCCGTGACAATAATTCTGTCTGCTGCGCATTCTCTTCATAAAGAGGCGTCCCTTTTTTCTCAGTGACCGGAGCCGCGATCCTTTCTTCCCCTGAGAGTTTAACCGGAGTAGCCGTCACAGGACTCTGCCGGAGCTTACCGGTCTGATCATTTAACTCCTGCATCTTCTGTATCGTTTTCCTTGCCCCTCGTCCCGACCGGAGATCGAAGATCCCACGGATATCAAACCAGAAGAACAGAAATACGGAAACGACCAGAAATACGACCGTAAGTATCAGAAATATAAGAAATGCGGTGTGGTAAATATTAATCATTCTTTCCAGTTCCTGCATCTTTCTTACCTCCTGATTTATTTGTCAGATTTGACTCCTTTGCAGAATAAGCAATAGATATCTGCTCCTTTGCTCCATTTATCTGCTCTAACAGTTTATCTCTTGTATTTTCTATCTCTTCTCTGTCGCTTTCATTCAGGACAATGATATCCGTCTTTAATCTGGACTCTACCTGATCCAGTTCTCTGTTCAGCTGGTCTTCCGTAACCCCTGCCGCTTTAAACTGTATGGCATATCTGTCTATCTGATACACAAAGTTCTTATACATGACCAGCGCCATCTTGGAATTATCCTGCTCTACAAGATTCTTTCCACTGATCAGTTCCATCATATCTTCCCAGTAATCTCTGTAAGTTACCGTACTGTCTCCAGATTTGTTGCTCCCTGCGCTTCGTAATCCGGCGTCATATCCGGCAATCTTTTCAAGAATTTTCGACCGTTCTTTTTTATTATCTTCAAGATATGTGCTTCTTGCCGCTATTTCAAACCACTTCTGGGACATCTGCGGATTTCCATCCTTGTTATAATAGAAATAATAAGCAAGTCCCATCTGATAAGCGAACTCATCATATCCCGCCTCATCTGCTTCGAAATAGCTCTCGTTGCTGCGGCTGCCGCTGCCTTTATATCCAAGGATTTCCGCCATCTTTGCCGACTCTTCCTGTGTGAAGTTCCAGTTATCTCCATCCTCTTCTATATTGTCAAGAAACGCCTGAAGAAGATCCGTATATGCTTCACTCTCCCCCGGATTCAACTTAATCGCATTTTCATAATCCTCTACTTTTTCCTGCATGCTGACCGCGGACACCGCATTTTTCAAATAACTGTCATAGCTTTTCCTGGTCGTACTTGTTTCTGCAAACTTGAATCCAACACAGGCTGTTAACGACGCCAGTGTTAATATGGAGGTTGCAAGAAATGTTTTCCATTTCCGATTCTGTACTTTTTTATATTCATGATCCAGCTCGTCGTAATGCTCTAATGCATACATCAACTCCGCGCAGGACTGATAGCGGTCAGCCGGATTCTTTTGTGTACATTTTAGAATAATCTCTTCAAGTCCCGATGAAAGATTGGGATTCCATTGACGGATTGGATACATTTCATAGGGAGGCATACATGGATTATGTCCTGTGAGCAAATGGTACAAGGTTGCTCCCAGGCAGTAAATATCTGTCCTGGCGTCCGTCTGCCCATGTCCGCCAAACTGTTCCGGCGCCGCATAGCCCTGCGTCCCAAGACATGTCGTGTCTGCAAGACTTGCAGATTTATATTCCCTGGCCGTTCCAAAATCAATAATCATAATGTTGCCGTCCGGTCTTAACATGACATTGGACGGCTTCATATCCCGATAAATGATCGGCGGTTTCCTGGAATGCAGATAGCCCAGCACGTCGCAGATCTGTTTCGCCCACTCGATAACGTTCTCCTGTGGCTGCGCCCCTTCTCTTTTCAGCGCCTCGCTAAGAGGTTTTCCTTCTATATAATCCATGACGATAAGGAAGGTGTCTTCACAGTCGATCACATCAATGATACTCGGCAGATTTGGGTGATTGAGCCGTTTCAGAATATCTGTCTCTGCGATCAGGTTCTGCTTTACAACCTCATAATTGGACACGCCGTCCTTTCTGACTTCTTTGATCGCCCATGGTTTGTTCGCCCTCTCGTTCATTGCAAGATAGACGATACTCATGCCGCCCTGCCCGATTTTATTTAATATTTTATATTTTCCATCAACAATGGAACCTATTTCCAGCATCTCTCATTCCCCTAATCAATTTTTGTTATAATTACGGATATGTTATCGTTTTCCTTCCGCTGCTTATTAAGCTCGGTACAATATACCGCCGCATCCTTCATGATTTTTTCCGTAGTCATTCCCCGTGGATTCAAGATCTTTATAAACTCATCCTCTGTAATAACATGACGGAAGCCATCCGAGCACAATAAAAATACATCTTTTTCTTTATATACGCCTTCATAAAAATCCGGTACTACTATGGGACTCGCCCCAACACATTGAAGCAATACGTTCTTTTGCGGATGTACCGCCGCTTCTTCCGGCGTCATTCTGCCCTCGTCGACCTCCCGCTGCACAAATGTCTGATCCTTTGTAAGGGACTGCATATTTTCCCGCAGGAGATATACACGGGAATCTCCCACATTCACAATATAATAACGTCCTTCTGCAAGAAGAAGCGCCGCCAGTGTTGTTCCGCAGGGCGCATGGCATGTATCTCCATAACCGGCGATTTTCACATTTATCTCATCAACCAGCTGATTCCAGCTTTTCTGCAAAGCATTATAGTCGATTCGTCCATCCGTTCTCTTTTCATATAATAAAAATGGAAAATCCTCTTCAAACCAACGTGAAAATGCCCTAATCAAAGTGGCGCTGGCGACCTCTCCTTTTGCAAGGCCGCCCATGCCATCACAGATTACGGAAAAATGTACGGTTCCGTAATCTGTGCTTGCCTCTTTGATTAAGACAGAATCCTGATTGGTATTTTTTCTGATTCCAATATCCGTATGTGCTATACTTAAAAACCCCATCTCACGTCTCCTGCCCTGATTTATTCATTTTTTATGACAAATGAAATTCAAATTCTTCGTCTGACAGTTTCAGTACAGACTGATTGGTCAGGAGTGTATCTTTATGCGGACTTGCCTGAACGCCGTTCACATAAGTACCGTTTGCCGAGCCTAAGTCAACCACATAATAATCTGTACCCTTCTTCACGATCTCACAGTGAAGCCGGCTGACTGTTGTATTATCTGCCACGCAGTAGTTTACTTTTCTTCTCTCCTTACCAAGCTTAAAGTTCTGAAGATTGAGCATAATCTTTTCGCCATTTTTCTTACGGATGAGGTAAGCGCTTCCTGCCCCTCCTCCAAGGAGTGTTGTCTCGCCTGCTCCTGCGTCCAGAAGTGTTGTCTCGCCCGCTCCCTCCGGCGCCTGTGATGACATTGGCGTTGTTCCGGGCGTCGGAACCGCCCCCGGTACTTCCGGCATGAATCCCGGTGTTTCTCCATATCCGTTTTTCACTTTTGCATTCTTTGCTTTTTTCTTATTTCCAGATACTAACACAATAACAATGATAATAATGATAACAACTACTACGGCCGCGCTGATGCCTCCAATCAAGAGCCAGTTTGGTCCTGATTTTTCTTCTTTATTTGTAATCGCGTCATTTAAATCATCTGTCGCCGCCAGAATCTCAGCTTCCTGCGCATCAGATCCTTTGTTCAATACAGCCTCTGCCTTTCCTATACAATCGTCAATCGCTTTCATGCTTTCTTCTGTATATTTGTCTGCTTCAATCGCCTTTGCTTCCTTTACAACGTCCTGAAGCTCTGCAAGGATCGCTGTGTTGTCTTCCTCTGGTATTTCACCCGGATCCGGAGGAAGAACTGGATCTATATCCCCTCCTTCTACATATGGAATTCCAAATGTATCCAGTCCGCTTTTAATCGAATTAATCTGAATGGAGTAACTTTTCTTTCCGGCAATAAATGTATTAATACCTACTACATTATTATCTTCATCTAACAATGGACCGCCGGAATTGCCATGATTCAGACCAGCCGTATGCTCGATAATATCGACGCCACCGGTAGAAGTAACTTTTGATATTGCCCCAGTCACCGTAGAAACGTCATCCTTCGTATTATATTCTTTATTAGAAACGGAATCCGACGGATATCCCAACGCATATACCGCATCTTTTGTCTGAATCTGACCGCTGTCTCCTAATGCCACCGGTTTTCTGTCATAAATCTTCTCATCCAGCTTCATTGCCGCAAAATCCATGTCGTCACTGTTGACACTCTCATGCATAGACGCGCCCACTCTCATGTCACGGTTAACGTACAGATATGCTTTAATATGACTGTCATTTGGCGCCAGATCCGGAACATTAAATATTGTCTTAAAATCATTAAATTCCTCAACCGTCAGTGTAACGACGTGTTTATTTGTTAACACGTATTCATCATTGATCAGGAAACAGGTTCCCCATTTGTAGTCATAGTAATTTCCGGCGTCATCCTGATATCCCAGGGAAATCAGCATTACGCTCTCTCTCGGATCATCCGTTGCCGTCATCACTCCTGTATCCTCGCCTTCAGCCATAACCGGCGTCACCATCATCGTGCACATCATACATATTGCCGCGATGACTGCCAGAAGCTTTGCTGCTCTTGTTTCTGTTTTACTCCTCATAGCCTTTCATTCCTCCTGTGTACTCTTTGTGTTTATATATATTTGTTCATATATAATTTAAAATTCATTTTATATATATCGACATTTTTATACAATCTGTGTCAAAGTTTGTGGTCAGACTTTTTCTGTTTTTTTCGTCCAAATACTGATTTTAGTATTTTTGTGCAATCATTCCATCATACCTCTGGTAGACCTGTGCGCAGTCTTTTCCCTTCGATGCGCAGCTCTGTATCTGACCGGCCAGACGTTCCATACGATTCTCCGTGCGCCACAGCCTGTATTTTATATATCCCGCCGCCAGGGAATTCATAGATAATTCTTTTCTTATACTCTCTGTCTCCATCTGAACAGCCTTCACGGTCTCAGAAGCCCTCTGTATCTGGTCCGACGCCTCATATAAAGCCTGCTTCTGTACTGAAAATTGCACCATGCCGCCCTGTACAAACGACTGTTGGAATTTTTCGTACAGATTTTGAATTGCATCCATTGTCATATCCATAAAATTATATAAAATTGCCGCTCCAATTGTCCCCATGCTCATACAGATAAAATGATCGAGCAGCCCTGATATCTCCTTTGTATGGCGCGCCAGCCAGTCCTTATCTCCCGGAATGAGATTACCGTTTTCATCGAAATAATCATCCAGATTTTTCGTATCATGTCTCCATACTATGGACAATGCGCCTTCATCGTCCGGCGTCTTTGCCTTTACCGTCTGATAGTTTGTTCCCGGAACGGTATTTAACAATGTACCAATTGCGCTCCATTGATAATGATCAATAATTCCCTTTGACTTGCGAATATCATTTGCATGAGCCGTCAGATACATTTCCGACATTCCCGGGCCGTCCAGATTCAGACACCGGTCAATTTTGTCCCGCATCCCATCAGGCGCCGTAATGGCAGCATGTTCTGCCAGATTCCCGCCCAGGGAATGCCCGGTCATGCCAAAGTGATCATACTCGGATCCATATTTTTGATACAGATCCCGTATATACCGTTCTGCCTCCGCCTGCTGCGGCGTCTGGATGCTGTTCAAAAGCCCCAGATCCGACTCGATCCAGTCTTTTTGCAGATGCTCCGGATTACTCATATCTTCGCTTCCGCGAAATGCAACCAGAGCATCCTTTTCCCCTGTTTCCAGCATACAGGCATACATACCGCTGTTTTTCTGGTCATTTCGTATATCACGGATCACCCAGTCCGCACAGCTCTTTCCTTCCTCCCGCTCCATTAAATTCAAAAGGCGGTTAATCTTTTCTCTCTTGTCACCACCCGCCGACTCCAGTTCCATCTCCAGAAGTTCTTTCACTGTGTACTGCCCGGAATCAACCGCCGCCGAATTAAAATCCATATAAGCAATCTGGGATGCGATCACCATCTGTAAATCAGAATAACTCATATCAGATTCCCCGCTTTCTGTACAAATTCTTCCTCCGGCATCTGGATTTTCCCATATTCAAACGGAATCGTAATCCGTTCTGTATGCTCCGTCATTTTTTCAAATCGGTAATCCAGATCTTCTGTCCCTGCAAAGTATCCCTGCATCTCCTTCAGCTCTTCTTCCTGCATGATGTATAACTGAATATTTCCACTTACACATTCAAGTCCCTGAAAAGTTTTTTGTATTTCTGCATAAAGCTTTTCTGCATTTTTCTGTTCCGGACAATACATCAGATACACCGCAAACCGGTTCTTTGGCTTCAATGACATGAATTCTTCCACGCTCATATCCGCATGAGATGAATCCACCAGCCTGCTCACAGGTATCACCTTTTCCAGCAGATAACCCTCCATAAACATCAGGTTTTCATCAATTTTTTGTTCTGCTTTATGACAAATTACTGCAGATATGTATTCATCTTCTATATAACTCCCATCACATGCAGTCTTTACTTTAAATAGAAGCTGCGGTACTTCTTTTGGGTAACATATTACCGTGTAATATCCCTCCAGATAGTCGAGGCTGCAATATTCATGCATGGTAAACTCCTCCTTATACTTTTCCTCCAGCATACAAAGCGCCTGTTCTTCATATTCCTTTTGGGTTTTTTCACACGCCGTTAACCCCGCTGCTAACGCTGCCACCACAATCACCTCCACGATTTTTCTTACTATATTTTTCCGGTAATATTTACGCATCACTTCTTCCCTCTTTTCTTTTTCATGAAAATCATACCAATCATCTCCAAAAAAATATTAAAATTCTGACCAACGCCTTGTTTTTCTGATAAACAGCACTTTTTCTACAGGAACAAAGTTTCCCGTACAGCAAAAAAAGCCGTTTATCAGACCGGCTTTCTTTTTATCGATGCTTTTAATATGCAAATTGTTTCATCTGTGTCATAAAAAGACTTTTCATCTAATGTTTCAAAGTAATCACGAAATGCATATAAGAGTCCTGTCTCCCGAAGCTCCAGAAAAAGCCTGTCTCCCTGCCGTAACGGCAGCAGGAGACAGCCTTCCTGCATACCACTGTAAAGACCAATACCAGTTTCCGCAATCGGCTCATCTGCACGCAGCATTCGATATTTTCCGGCTCCACATTCCTGTATCAGTCTTCGAACCAGCATCTGCCGATCCATGTAATCAAAAGAATCATACACGGAATCTGGTAATTCCAATATCCTCCCGGTATCAAGAAATCTCCGAATACCACTTTCCGTAAATATAACAGAGCTTTCCGAAGCCTCTAACCTTTGTTTAAATCGACAAATATTTTGAAATATCTTTTCTGTTTTCATCTGCCTGTTCAGATACTTTTCCCAGAGGGTCGCCGGAACCATAGAAATGATTCCCGCATCCGGCTGAAATCTTATCCCTTTTTCATCAAAGTCTATCGTTTCGAAACTTTTTAGTTGCTTATATATCGAATTCATTTTCATTGCCATTAAATTTGTGTCTTCCTTCAGAGATTGAAACAAAGAATATAAATGCTGTATTGTATCTTCTCCCGAAAGAAGCATTCCATATTTTTCTTCCATAGAAAAAACAACTGCGTACTCAGACGTCAGGATCATGGAGGACAGGAAATTAAACCTGTTATTATGGGAAAGGATATTATCATAGTAACAATAAGGCTGATAGTCGCAAACACACTGCGTAAACATAGGGAAAATATGATTCAGACAGCATACATTATAGTTTTTTTTATTCGAAACAATATCGTTTGTATTATTTAAGCAAAAAATATGTTCAATGTGTAAGTCCTTCTTTTTGCTTCCTGCCTCTGCCAGAAATTTCATAATATAATGTGCTTCCGGCTGCATCAGCAGATATATTTTTCCAGACGGCTTTTGCATCTCTATGTGAAGAATACCTGAAATCAAATCCTTTAATTCTGATTTTTCCACAACGTCTTTTTGCCGGAGCGCCAGTTTCTGCTTATCCACATGAACAGTTACATATTCTCCCCCGGATGATTTTCCTTCTGTTTTTAAAGAATCCGGCAAAAATGACATTAAAAAATCCTGAATGCTTTTTCTTCGGTGATAAGTATCATATCCCATAAGCGTTATTTGATAAGCTTCCATTAAATGATTCCGCTCCATGAGCCTTAAGCGCATGTATTCTGCGATTCTGTCAACAATCTCCTCTGACGCCGGATTACGCTTACCACTGATTATTTTATACATGTTAGAACGGTCTACCCCACAAAACTTTGCAATGGAATATGTCTTAATATCTTTTTCTCTCATATAAACTTCAAGAACGGAAGAAAATGGTGTCATCTTATATCTCTCCATGTCTATTTAGGTACATATAGTCATTTGTTCGTCGAAGTCCATTTTAACAATGCTTTTATATTTTGTAAATATATCATTATAGATTTGTATAAAAAAATCAACCTGAAACCAGATTGATTTTTTATCTTTATTTGTATTTCAATAATACCCTACATACGTATGCCCGCTTCCCTGCGTCATATGATCCATTTCCTCATAGGAAACACTGTGCCGTTCCCCGGTCTGTATATCAACATACGTCACGAAAGATTCCCCATAACCTACCAGAATAACTGCTCTGCTGATATCCAGCATGCCAATCACCGGAATATCCTGATTCACAATATACAGAAGTTGTTCCGTCGTGCAGCCGGTAAGATCGGTGCTTTTCCCATCCGATATCTGCTCCATAATCTCTACCGGAGTCTTTCCACTGTTTAACGCATTGCGAATTTCATTTATCTCGCTGTCTTTTCCTTCTATATTATACTTTAAATCCCGGTTTCCACGGACCCATATATAGGACTGTCTGTCGGACACTACAACTTCGCCCAGTTCATCCGCCTTCTGAATTGCTTTGCCCGCGCTGTCAAAAGTATCCTGGAGTTCGCCGCAGCCATAAACATAATATTTATCTTTTGAATCTTCATCATCAAAGACGATTTCTCTCGAACTTTCGCGCAGCACCTGCTTCGGCTTCAGTAATTTCGGATTCTTATCTGAAATTCCATCCACATAAATCAGCCGCACCTGTGTCTCCTTAAGCTCTGTCACATATGTTTCCGCATAAATATTGCTTTCGTCTTTCTCTTCATTATTGGTGATATAATCCTCCGGCGCACGGGTATATGACGCGCCCTCTCTTGTCATTCTGTTAAGCGTGATCATATCGTCAGCAAATTCCGCGTTCAAAATATAAAAACCATTCTGTTCATATGTTTTTACTTTTTTCCCTTTGCTGTTCTGTATTTCAATCTTATACATCGGGATGACATCCTGCCCGGACACCGTCTTTCCTGAATCTTCATCTCTGGCTGTGCCATATACGAAATCATTCTTGATAAACCCGAGAGGATGAATGCTTTCTCCGCCTTTGCATTCAATACTCCGTTCCTTCCCGGTAATAAAATCTTTGACAACAATCCGCTCATTTTCCCCGGAGCCCCCGGTTGTCTGATACGCTGCGATATGCCCATCCTTCGATACGACATACTGGCTGTCTGAAAGACCTGTCACCAGTTCCTTCATGCTTCCGTTTTTTGCCTTCACCTCATATAATGTACCTTCAGACAATACATACAGCATATCCCTGTCTACATTATAATATACCAGTTCGCCAAGTTCGTGTATGGTTCTTCCATAAGACTTATCGGTAGAAATAAATGCCTTCTCTTCTACCGTATTCTGCTCGATATTATAATAATAGACTGCAACCCCGACTTCACCCTCATGTGCGCCCCGGTTCATATATCCATACACAGCAAATGTTGTATTCCCCTTTTTATCAACTGCGATCAACTTCACCTCATGCTGGGAAAAAGCATTACGCGCATCTGTATTCTCCGCGTTGGAAAAACTAAACACAAGAGAGATTTCATCCGCCTCCTTATTATAATTCCATAATTCATCCGCCTGTACAAAAGAAACGATCGTCCCATCATCATTTACCATATATGGAATATCCTTGTCCGCAATTCCAAGTACAATCCCTTTGTTGCTTAAAACCTGCTTTGATGCATCAAAAATCTGCTCCATCGTCCTGTCATAATCCAGAAGATAAGTCTTATTTCCGGATGCTATATGACGTACACGGAAGAATTCCTTTACCCGGTATACATCATCTTCATTTTCCTCACCCTTGCAGCGCACGCGGTACTCCAACAGCACAGCCGTATACGTACTGTTCATTTCCTTAATGCTCCAGCGCTCACCGCCTTCTACTTCCGGCTCTAAATCTCCCCATGTTACATGATTATAATCCGAATGTATTGTCACATGCTGAAATGTCGTATTGTTTCCCTCATCACTTGGCTCAATCGCCTTTCCGATACCGACGCCCTCTGCCTTATCCAGCGCATTTTCGTGAAATGCCCTGATATAATCCAGACATTCCAGCACATTTAATCCGGAGACGTCCAGAATACGCGTATACAGATAGGCCATCTCTTCATTTTCAAATTCCAGTACAGCCTCCAGTACCCGCTCTTCACTTAATAGTCCTTCTCCTTCAAATTTTAATGTAACACTTTCCTCCGGCTCTCCGATCTTTTTTTCAAAAAGCTTCTCTTTTCCATCCAGTGTATAGACGCTATACGTCATCCGCGTAACCGGATTGTCATAATTCTTAAGATTCATAATCAAACTGCCGTCGGCAACGGGAGTCACCGTATCGCGCACAGCCGGGATATCCATCTTAGACGCATATACCGGGACATAATTAAAACCATAGCCATTATAGGAAAATGACACCTGTGGTCTTGTCGCCGTCCCCATGTCCGCCGTCATATCACTGTTCTCTTTGTTCGTAATATAGCTAAATATAATAACCGCAAGGATAAAGACCAGTATCAGTATCCCCACGTGAATGAACTGTTTTTTTCCTTTCATAAAATGCCCCTTACACATCTAATAACTTCCCAAGTGTCGGCGACACGTGGAGGAATTCTTCACACTTCTTGATTTCCTGTACATGATCACCCTTTTTCCCGGTTCTGACCGCCCGGATCAAAATATTCTTCGGCGTATGCTCCATGTCGATAAATTCCAGAAGCTGTACCTCGTACCCCGCGCACTCCAGATATTGCGCCCTGAGCCCGTCCGTGATCAATGCCGCCATCCGCTCCTTCAGGATCCCATATTTTAACACCGGCTTCAATATATCATTTTCAATCTGACGATTCAATTCATGCTGGCAGCACGGCACAGACAAAATGACCTTCGCATTCCATAAGACCGCCTTGGCAAGTGCAAAATCCGTCGCCGTATCACAGGCATGAAGCGTAACAACCATGTCTACCTCCTCCGCGCCTGTGTAATCAGCAATATTTCCCTCCATAAACTGAAGCTTTTCATAACCATATTTCTCACTCAGCTCATTACATTTCCGAATGACGTCACGCTTCAGATCCAGTCCGATAATGCGGATATCATATCCTTTCAGCTCATGAAGATAATAATACATGGCAAATGTCAGATAAGACTTTCCACAGCCAAAATCCAGGATTGTAAGCTCCCTGTCACCGGGAAGCTCCGGAAGGACGTCCTCAATAAATTCAAGAAAACGGTTAATCTGACGAAATTTGTCAAATCTTGCATGAACCACCTTTCCTTCTTCCGTCATAACACCCAGATCCTTAAGAAACGCAACCGGAACACCTTCCTCAAGAATATACCGTTTCTTCCTGTTATGGGCAAGCTCTCCCCCTCCCCTCACATTTCTCTGTGCTCTTCTCTTAATCGTAACCTTCCCTTTCTTACTTACAAGCGCTGTATAAGAGAATCTCTCTGTCTCAAGCTGCATCTGTCTCATATTCTGCATCATTTCCATCAGCTTTTCCACAGATTCCCGGGCAGACAGATTCTCATGAAATGCCTGGTTATTCCGGAACACCTCTGTCTGAAATACCATTTGCTCTTTTACCAGAACCGGGCGCACCTTCACCTTTGTCATTGCTTCTTTTTTCCTTGGATTGCTCAACACCGCAGATATAAATTCGTTATTTAGATTTTCCTGTAATAATTTTCTTAATTCATCCATAATAGTAACATTGTAATGTTTTTTTACAGGATGTGCAAGTGGCTGTAAAACAAATATCAGTTCTTCACTCTCGGAAATGCCACTGTTGCCTTAAACAAATCTCCATCCAGGTACAGCTCGAATTTTCCTCCCTGCATCTGTGTAAGTGTTTTCGCAATTGACAGCCCAAGACCGCTTCCTTCTGT
>DKYD01000062.1:48630-48839 GCA_002492335.1 Lachnospiraceae bacterium UBA7109 | reverse complement strand
ACGGATAAAACGCTCTGTCAGCTCATCCGCAGATATATTCAACGGCTGTTCGGATATGTTTTTCAAGCTAAATCTTACTTCCCGCTCATCCACGATCAGATCTGCATATACCCTTGTACCTTCCATGGCATATTTTGCAGCATTATTATAAATATTTTCAAGAACTCTCCACGTACGCCGCCCGTCTACATAAATAAGCGCTTCTTCCT
>DKYD01000062.1:16396-48324 GCA_002492335.1 Lachnospiraceae bacterium UBA7109 | reverse complement strand
TTCAAATTCACCGCTTGTCTGCTGAATCATTTCAACAAGGTTAATATTCATATATTCCAGAGTAATATTTCCGGAACTCACTTTTGAAGCTTCCACAACATCTTCTGTTAATGTTTTCAATCTCTGTGATTTTTGCTCAAGCACCTCAATATATCTCTGGATCTTCGGATCTTCAAAATTTTCCTGTTTCAGAAGTTCAACATAATTAATAATAGAAGTAAGCGGCGTCTTGATATCATGAGATACATTGGTAATTAAATCCGTCTTAAGACGTTCACTCTTCATACTTTTTTCTACCGCTGCATCCAGTCCTTCTCCGATGCAATTGATCTGGTTCGCAATAACTCTCTGTTCTCCCCGCAGCAGTTCAGGAGCAATCTTATATTCCAGCTCTCCCCCTGCAATCCGTTCAATTCCCTGACTGATCTTCTTTCTTCCAACTGCCCTGTAAACCAGATATACAAATGCCGCAACATCCGCCAGGAACATCAGAAACACCATTTCTATGCTTCTGTTCAGCAAAAACAGCAGTTGTATAAATGCAAATGCCCCGAAAAGAATAATTGTTTTCCACACACTGCCCAGATTCCGGAATATCATACAAATAAATTCAAACAGCCTTTTTAAAACACTGTTTTTCCATACAGTCCGGGCCTTTATCCTTCTTACCAGACTTAATATTCCAATAAGAAACATCGAACAGGTAAATAACGCAAATACAGAATAAGCTGCAATATAAGGAATTGAATTTTCCACATAAGAGGATGATGTTGCAAACCACTTCGCGCCGACTCTTGTTACAGTATAAGAAAGCTCCGAAAAGACAGCATTTCCCAAAAGCACAGATGGTATCAGCCATCCGGATATAACACTGCCGGCGGCAAGCTCTGTCTTCCATTTATCAAACCAGTTCAGATGCAGCTCTTCATCCTTATTGTTTCGTCCCGCAACCGCTATCAGCCACAGAACACATACCACAAACAGGATTCCTGCCATGATGAGCAGAACACCCGTCCGTTTTGCACCGGCGCCATATTTTTCATAGAGCTGGTTCTCCGTATAAAAATCATCCCGGACAGGATAACTTGTATCTACCGCCGCGGCAAAAACAAAATTATCTATGTTACATCCTGTATATTTGATCTCATCCCGCCATTCTGAAGCATTCAGATCCATATTACTTTCAAAATCTGCAAGCATCGGAGACACAATAACATATTTTCCAAGTGACTTCATCTTCTCTATATTTTTATCCAGGTCTTCATATCTTTCGTATGCTTTCCTGTTCGTATAAACGCGCTGATTTTCTTTATCTGCATAAAGATAAAAAAAGTTCGTATCCCCTTCCTGTATATTCTGGTCAAGCAGCTCATAATTTTCATAATATCCGCTTATATTTTCAATCGCAAACCGGAGCATATTATACACTTCATTCAGCCTGCCGTTCCACCTCACGTCTGTATTTACCAGGTCAATAATACTTCCGGCTTCCAGGGGACTGTATTCCTCATACAGAAATGTACCGTCATAGACCCAGCAGTCCGAATACAGCATCATGCCATCCGGAGTCTGGATCCCACGAAATATATGTTCCGGCATCCCATCTCCATATTCCAGGGCATATAAGATTTCTGTTATGTCTTCTCCATTAAAGGCAATAAGCTGTAATTCCTTATTTTCTAAAAGCTTCACAAATTCCGACACACGGTAATAATAAAATGTGCCGTCCATTTTCTTGCACACAATAATTTTTTCTTCTGATTCCGTCTCATTATTCAACTCATAATTCCAGTCAATCAGATCGCCCAGACGATAAGAAACTCCGTTTACTGCTTCTCCGCTGATTTCTGCGTTATCATAAAATTCTTCCAGATCCACTATTTTATCCGGATTATAGTTTCCATCTGTCTCCACAATCTGTTTCGCTCCGATACCGGAAACCGCCTGACTGCTATACATACGCATTTGTTCGGAAAAACTGCCGGAATCACTATATTTCTCCGCCGTATTTTCTTCAAATAATTCACTGCGCAGCGCAGGATATGCCAGAATCCACAAAAAACTTACTGTCATTACAACAACCATAATATGGGCAGTTAAAACCAAAACCGCCTTCGCAATATTTGACTTATACCATTTTCGCCTCATTTTAACTCCTTCTTCTATAATTTCTCCACTTTATACCCCACTCCCCACACAACCTTCAGATATCTCGGTTCTTTGGGATTAATCTCTATCTTCTCCCGGATATGCCTGATATGTACCGCCACTGTATTATCTACTCCAATGGCGTCCTCATTCCATATTCTTTCATATATCTGATCAATCGAAAATACTTTTCCCCGGTTTTTCACAAGCAGAAGTAATATATTATATTCTATCGGTGTAAGCTTCACAAGCTCCCCGTCCACCGTGACCTCCTTCAGATCATCATCAATGGACAAGCCCCCTACCGTATATACCGACTGCTTTTCCTGCTGCGACGTACTTCCAAGCTTTGTGTAACGTCTGATCTGGGATTTCACCCGCGCCACCAGCTCCAGCGGATTAAACGGTTTCGTCACATAATCATCTGCCCCAACATTTAATCCAAGTATCTTATCTGCATCTTCTGATTTTGCCGACAAAATAATAATCGGTATATTATTCATTTCCCGTATCTTAAGCGTGGCACGTATGCCGTCAAGTCTTGGCATCATTACATCAATAATAAGAAGGTCTACCTCATCATTTTCAAGCACATGCATTGCCTCTATTCCGTCATAAGCCTTTAATACTTCATATCCCTCCTGGGAAAGATAAATTTCTATTGCCTCTACGATTTCTTTATCATCGTCACATACTAATATTTTTGCCATTGCTATCACCTCCTCTATACTATACAAGAATATCAGACTTTTTTTAAGACTAATTGGGGAAATTCTTAAGAATTCATGAATCCGGGTGCAGCTTATGCCACCCCCGGATTCTGGTTTCCAAAAACGGTTTCTCTAATTTATCCGAAGCGCCTGGCCTGCATAGATCAGATTTGGATTCTCAATATTATTGAGCTGCTGCAGATTCTGTACCGTCGTTCCAAAACGAAGTGCAATTTCACTTAAGGTATCTCCTGACCTGATTGTATAATAACGGATTCCGGTTACATTGCCGCCAATCGGAATTCGAATAGTCTCACCTGCATAAATCAGATTCGGGTTCTCAATCCCATTATATAACGCAATCCTCTGATAAGAGGTTCCGTACTTTGCTGCAATTTCACTTAACGTATCCCCCGGACGAATTACATAGATAATTACATCTACCGGTTCCGTTACCGACGGCTCTGGTGTTGTGTACTCTTTTTGCAGTTTATTTAATCCGGCCTTTGATATCACATTTGCAATATCATAAAACGCAATGTCCATATCTACATTTCCCCTGATTCCGTCAATTCTTCCATTACTGCGGTACTGCCACATTGCCAGGCCTGAAATCCCGGCCTCAGACTGGTATCTTGCATACCACAATGCGTATTTTGAGCGAAGAGAATCATCAAAATAGCGATTCAGAAAATCCAGATTACCATAATACATCGCAAAATATCCCAGCTCTTCTACCCGTCTGCAAAAGGCATTTACCAAAGTTGTAACCAGCTCCCGGTTAACAACCGCGCCATAGGACTCTCCATAGTGAACAGACGCATATTCATAATCATATGCTACGGGATACTGCACGGTATAGTCACTCAATGCCTCAATACAATAATCCGCCTCCCTTGCCGCTCCTTCTTCTGTATATGCATAAGAAAACCAATATACACCGAAAGGAATGCCTACACGGCTGCATTCACCGGCATTTCTCCGGAATTGTTCATCAATATTGCCCGCGCCATATCCTGCACGCAGCATGGCAAACTGCACTCCCGAAGCCTTTACCGCATCCCAGTTTACTTCTCCCTGGAACTGGCTTACATCGATTCCATGGATACTCATTTTACTTTCCCCTTTTTCTTTTAATATATGAAGAAATCCCGGTCTGTTTATAAGTTTTGTATCTTATTCTTTTCCACTATTGACGATTTTTGTCGAATAGCTTCTTATTGTGACGTATAGTTCGACAACACACATTTTTCCAGTATAATAGAGGCTGCTTATTATTTTTCAATTAGATAATTTAAATTTTATATTCAAACAGGAGGAGCACTTCGATGCATGATTTGGAAATCGAATATCTTATTCGTTCTCTTGGTATTGGTGCTACCTACCGTGGTTACCGTTATTTAAGCTATGCAATCAAACTTTGTCTCAGAAATGAGGATTACTTATTATCTGTAAGTAAACTATTATATCCTGAAATAGCAAACAAATTTTGTACGACCTGCAGCAGTGTAGAAAGAGACCTTCGCACAGTCGTTAAGGTCTGCTGGGAGCGTGGAAACCGTAAGTATCTTCAGGATATCGCCCTGCATCCGCTGTCATTCAAGCCTACATCCAGTGAGTTCCTGGATATTTTAGTCGGACATCTGCTGCGATACAATATGAAGAAAATAATTTCTTAATTTTTTCTCCCCGGCTTCTTAAGCTCCCCTTAAGAAATTTTCTTTTTCTTTTATAGATTTAACATACTTTGGACATATTTTTTTCTTATACTAATACTCAGATAGTTGATGAACAATCACTATCTTCCCCCTCATAAAGTAATACATCAAACAACACGATGTACACTTTACTCTCATTCCTTTAGATAACTATAAAAGCAACAAAAAAACCTCCAGCGGAGGTTTTTTTGCTTATCTGAAACTGTTTTCCTTATTCAATCCTGTTTGATATCCATGTATACAAATCTTCATACACTTCCTGTCTGTCATTCTCATTAAGAATCTCATGCCGGTCCTCTTTATACAGCTTCAGCTGCACATCCCTGATTCCTGCCTTTTTATACTTCATATACACCTTGTGCACAGATTTTCCAAAATTCCCCACTGGGTCATCGGAACCCGCTACAAATAACACTGGAAAGCCCTTTGATATTTTTTCAATGCTTCTTTTGTCTGCAAGCACCTTCATACCCTCAAACATCTGATAATAAGCATTGACTGTAAAGACAAATCCGCACAGCGGATCTTCCTCATAACGTTTACAATTTTCCACATTGGCGGAAAGCCAGGTGGCGCCTGACTTATCATTTTTAAACCGCTTATTATATCCGCCAAAACTCAGATTATTAATAAATGTACTCCTGTATTTCCAGCCCCTGGCTGCCGCAATCATTCTGCACAAAAACTGTCCCAGGTTAAGCTCCATCTTTCCATGCCATCCGGTTCCCATAATTACAGCGCCTTTAAGTCCACTGTTATACATCGTCAGATACTGTCTCAGCAGGAAAGAACCCATACTATGTCCCAGCATAAAATATGGTTTCTCAGGGTATTTCTCCTGCGTAATTTCCCGAAGCTTATGAATATCACCGATCACATACTGATTTCCCTTCTTTTCATGGAAATATCCGTAATATTCCTCACTCTGCACAGAGCTTCCATGTCCCAGATGATCATGCCCTGTCACATAAATTCCCTGGCTGTTAAGATATTTCGCAAACTCTTCATAACGTCCAATATGTTCTGTCATACCATGACAAATCTGAACAATCGCCTCTATCCTTCCATCCGGAATCCATTCTATCGCATGTATCTCAGTCATCCCATCCCTTGAAGGATAATGAAATTCATTTTTCATATACATTGTCCCCTTGTTCTCTCTAATTACCGGTCTTCCAGACGGACATACTCTTTATAAGGAGACAACGGCTTATATGCCGGACGGATAATCTTATCTACATTTTTCAACTCTTCGAGGCGGTGCGCACTCCATCCAACGATACGCGCTGCTGCAAATATCGGTGTATACAGTGATGGCGGCAAATCCAGCATGCTGTACACGAGCCCGCTGTAAAAATCAACATTTGCATTAACACCTTTATAAATCCTGCGTTTCTCACCGATAACCTCCGGCGCCATATGCTCTACCATTTCATATAAAGCATACTCTTCCTCACGGCCTTTCTCTCTTGCAAGCTGTTTTACAAATTTCTTGAAAATATCTGCTCTCGGGTCAGATATAGAATAAATCGCGTGTCCCATTCCATAGATTAATCCCTTTTTATCAAATGCCTTTTTATCCAGCAGGTCATTTAAATATCTTCTGACTTCCTCCTCGTCCGTCCAGTCCGAAACCTTCTCTTTCATGTCTTCAAACATCTGTGTTACCTTTACATTCGCACCGCCGTGCTTCGGTCCCTTCAGGGAAGCCATGGCAGCGGCAATCGTTGAATACGTATCCGTTCCGGAAGATGTCACTACATGCGTTGTAAACGTAGAGTTATTTCCACCGCCGTGATCCATATGGAGCACAAGCGCCATATCAAGAATCTTTGCTTCCAGCTTGGTATATTTACGATTTGCACGCAGCATCATCAATATATTCTCTGCTGTTGACAATTCCGAAGACGGTGCATAAATAAACAAGTCATCCCGCATCCGGTAATTATATGCATGATAACTGTACACCATAAGCATCGGAAACTGGCTGATCAGATTCAGACACTGTCTTAATACATTCGGGATTGATGTATCATCCGCCTTGTCATCATACGTGTACAGACTCAGAATGGAGCGGGAAATGCTGTTCATCATATCCGCACTTGGAGCCTTCATAATCACATCTCTGACAAAAGTCGGCGGAAGTGTCCGTCTCTCCACAAGCGTATTATGAAACATCTCCAGCTCCTTTTGATCAGGCAACTCTCCAAACAAAAGCAGATATGCGATTTCCTCAAAACCAAAATGCTTTTCTTTTAAAAATCCCCCTACCAGATCTTTGATGTTATATCCACGGTAATAAAGGTTTCCTGCGCAGGGCACTGTCTCACCGTTTACAACCTTTGTTGCACATACATCAGAAATGTTAGTAAGGCCTGCCAATACACCTTTTCCATTCAGGTCACGTAAACCTCTTTTCACTTCATATTTCGTATACAATTCCTTATCAATTGCATTATTTGTCTCACACAGATGTGCGAAGTGCTCGATCTCCGGTGTGATTTCAAATAACGTCTTTTCTACAGTATTTGACATATACATCATCCTTTCCTTCGCTGTCGGTTTACTGGTTACTTACAGGATATCTGCATACTCCCATATTTTATTGCTTAATCTTGCAAATTCTTCAAGAGTCAGAGCTTCTCCTCTTACCCCTGCCCCCTTTCCAAGACTTTCAATTACTTCTGTAAGAATCTCTTTTGGCAGATTTAGCTTATCAGAATTATTCAGCCCATTTGCCAGAGTTTTCCTTCTCTGATTAAAAGAGGCTCTTATAATATCAAACAGCAGCTTCTCATTCCTTACCTCCACCGGAGGTTTCTCATGTCTGGTCAGACGAATCACGGCAGATCCCACCCTGGGTCTTGGCATAAAACAATTTGGCGGCACATTTGCCACAATATACGGCTCGGCATAATACTGAACAGCCAGTGACAATGCACCGTAATCCTTATTCCCCGGCCCGGCCTTCATCCGCCCGGCCACTTCCTTCTGTACCATAACGGTAATGCTTTCCACTGATACCTGTGATTCAAAAAGTCCCATAATAATCGGTGTCGTAATATAATACGGAAGATTTGCCACCACTTTTATCGGCCGGCCTTCATTTTCTTCCTCCACAAGCTTTCTCATATCCACCCTTAACACATCTTCATTAATAATCGTTATATTATCATATCCGCTTAATGTATCTGAAAGTATTGGTATCAAATTCTTATCAATCTCAACCGCAATCACTTTTCGGGCTGCCTCCGCCAGATACTGCGTCATCGTACCGATTCCCGGTCCGATTTCCAGCACCATATCCTCTTTTGTAATATCTGCAGCATGTATGATTTTATCCAGCACATGGGTATCAATCAAAAAATTCTGACCAAATTTTTTTTGAAATGTAAATTGATATTTCTGTAAGATTTCAATTGTATTTTGTGGATTTCCTAACGTTGATCCGCTCATAATCCGCTCCTGTCAAAAAAGGTAATATATTTATTATACAATAATATCTCTTTTTAAGGTATATTTAAAAAATTAAATTAATATTAAGATTCTCAATTATTTATTAGCTAATCTGTAAATTTTATAAATATCTTCTGCATCGCATTTCTTAAAGCAGCCGATCGTTCTCGTTTTCCCATAAGAACAGCCCTCTGCCAGCGTCCGGAGTTCTTCGTCATTCTTTATACCAATTTCCTGTGCTTCTCCAAATGACGTCGGCATATCCAGTGCTTTAAAATATTCCACTGTCCGTGTAATCGCCTCTTCCGCTGCCTCTTTCGCATTATCTTTCCTAATTCCCCATACCTTGTCCGCAAACTGCGCAAAACGCTCCGGATTTTCCGGATATACATAAGACGCCCATGCACCCCATACAGCAGAAAGGCTGGCTCCATGCGCAATATCAAACTTCGCGCTCAGCTCATGTCCAAGCTGGTGTACCGCAAAGTCCTTCTGTGCTCCAAGACCGGTAAGACCGTTATGGGAAAGGCTTCCTGCCCACATCAGTTCACTCATGGCATCATAATTATGGGAGTCCTTCATTGCAGCCGCTCCATTTCGAATTACAGTCCTAAGAAGCCCTTCTGCAATCTCATCTGTCAGCTCATTTCCTAACGTTTTCGTAAAATAACGATCCATCGTGTGCATCATAATATCTACGATCCCGCATCCAATCTGATATTTCGGCAGAGTATAGGTCAATTCCGGATTCATAACAGCAAACGCAGGACGATTCAAATCCGTAGACAATCCACGTTTTACCTGTATCTCCTCATTTGTCAGCACCGCAGAATCACTTGTCTCACTTCCTGCTGCCGCAAGTGTCAGAACAACACCGATCGGAAGCGATGCCTCCAGCTTCTGATTCTGACACCAGAATTCCCAGATATCTATATCCGGATTCGCCGTTCCATGTGCGGTCGCCTTTGCCGTGTCAATCACACTTCCGCCGCCCACAGCAAGAATAAAATCCGCCCCGAACCTGAT
Source organism: Lachnospiraceae bacterium UBA7109 (assembly GCA_002492335.1). GTDB lineage: Bacteria > Bacillota > Clostridia > Lachnospirales > Lachnospiraceae > UBA7109. Next base: position 39,266 of record DKYD01000062.1, on the reverse strand, counting down.
TGCCTCTCTGACTGCCTCTCTGGCAAAAGCCACGCGCGGGTTCGGCCTTACTCCACCTCTGGTCTTATATTCCAGTCCAGCTTCCTCCAGAGATTTTTCAACCCTCTCAAGAAGTCCGCTCTTTACCACACTTCCGCCGCCATACAGCACATATACCTTCGTCGCCCCACACTGTCTGGCAAGTTCTCCGCTTCTTTTCTCCGTTTCTTTTCCAAATACGATTCTGGTCGGAGTATATTGTGTAAATGCATGCATTATTTTTCCCTCCAATTTATATATTTTTCTTACAGTCCATACACCTTCCGTGCATTTTGTTCTGTCTGCTTTATTACTTCTTCTGTCGATATTTCTTTGATTCTTGCAATCTCTTCTGCCACATATCTGATATATGCCGACTGATTTCGTTTTCCCCGGTACGGTTCCGGCGCCAGGTACGGACAGTCTGTTTCCAGGACAATTGAAGTAAGCGGAACTGTCTTCGCAACCTGCTTTAGCTTCTTTCCGTTTTTAAAAGTAACCACACCGCCTATCCCAATGTAAAATCCGAGCCTTACGTACTCTTCCGCCAGCTCCCTGGAACCGGAAAAACAGTGAATAATGCCATTTAATCCTTTTGCATGTTCCTTCATGATCTGAAAGGTATCCTCAGCCGCTTCCCTGCTGTGAATATTGACCGGAAGTCCTTCCTCCTTCGCAAGCGCAAGCTGCCGGACAAACCATTTCTTCTGAACCTCGCGCGGCTGCTTATCCCAGTAATAATCCAGACCAATTTCCCCTACCGCAACTACCTTCTCCTCGCGGCACCAATTCTTAAGCAGTGCAAATGTCTCCTCATTCAGTGAGCCTGTTTCGTCCGGATGTATTCCCACTGCCGCATAAACAAAAGAATATTTCTCTGCAAGCGCAAGGGCCTTCCTGCATCCTTCCAGAGAAGCCCCTACATTCACAATCGTACCTACTCCATTTTCCTTCATAGATTTTAAAAGTGTATCCCTGTCGTTATCAAATTGTGCATCATCATAATGTGCATGTGTATCAAATATCATACTGCCTCCCAATATAGAAAAAGAAGATGAGACATACAACGGTCCCATCTTCCTCAAATCCAAATTAAAGTATCTGTGCCCTCAGTTCTTCCGCTGTTTTCATAGAAAGCATTGCCGGTGCAATATCAAACACACTTCTGGCTCCGCTCTCCCCTGCCTTTGAAAGACGGTATGCTGCTCTTGCATAGCAGATAAGAACGCTTCCGGTAAATTCCGGGTTCGAATCCAGTTTTAAAGAATATTCAATAATATGCCTGTTTCTTTCTGTTCCCGTCTCACCGCTCCGGATTACAAATCCGCCATGAGGCATCTTACTATGCTCCGCCTTTAACTCTTCCTCCGTAATAAAGGTTACGGTCGTATCATATTCATCAAAATAGTTTGGCATTGTTTTAATTGCTTCTTCAATCGCTTTCAGATCAGCGCCTTCCTCCGGCACCACATAACACTCCCGCAGATGCTTGTCTCTCGTTGTAAGCTCCGGCTCACTTCCGCTTCTTACACATTCAACAGCCTTCTCAACCGGAACCGTGTACTGGATTGCATTTTTTACACCTTCAATCCGGCGGATTGCATCCGAATGCCCCTGGCTTACACCCTTCCCCCAGAAAGTATAGGTGCTTCCCTGCGGGAGGATTGCCTCCGCATATAAACGGTTCAGAGAGAACATTCCCGGATCCCAGCCGACAGAGATAATACCGATATTCTTTCCCTCTTTCGCCGCCTTATCTACATTTGCGAAATACTCCGGAATTCTGGCATGTGTATCAAAGCTGTCAATAATATTAAAGTTTGCGGCAATCTCCGGTCCCATAACCGGAAGGTCTGTGGCAGATCCGCCGCACAATACCATCACATCTATGTCATCCTTCATAGAAAGCATATCATCCATATGTACCACTTTTACGCCTTCTGTTTTGATTGTTACGGATTCCGGCTCTCTTCTTGTAAAGACAGCCTTCAGCTCCATATCTTCATTCCGGGCGATCGCACACTCCACACCGCGTCCGATATTACCATATCCAACAATGCCTATTCTGATTTTTTCCATAATTCCATTCATTCCTTTCAATATTTTAGCAGATCTCCGCTCCCGCCGGCATCTCTTTTTCCGGCGTCATAAGCGCAAGGTTTCCTTCCGCATCCTCAGCACACAAAAGCATTCCTTCCGACAAAACACCTGCAAGCTTTGCAGGTTTCAGGTTCACAAGCACCATCACCTTTTTGCCAACCATTTCTTCTGCCGTATAGTGCGCCTTAATTCCAGATACGATCTGTTTTACCTGACTGCCGATCTTCACCTGGGAACACAGAAGCTTTCTTGACTTCTTTACCTCTTCGCAGGCGATGATCTCTCCCACCTGGAACTGCATCTTTTCAAAATCTTCAAATGTAATCTCCGGTTTTGCCTCAATATCAATGACTTCTTCTTCCGCTTCTTTCTCTTCCTCTACCGGCGGATGAAGCTCTTCTACTTTTTTCATAACTTCTTCTATATCTAATCTCTGGAAAAGGATCTCCGGTTTCTCAGTCACCTTACCATCTCCCAGCTGAGCAAGAATCTTTTCAGAGGTTTCCGGCATATAAGGTTCAAGCAGTCTTGCGCCTGCCTTAATGCTTTCCTGCAGATTATAAAGCACAGTCTCCAGGCGATCCTTCTTCTCCTCATCCTTTGCAAGTGCCCATGGCATTGTTTCATCAATGTATTTATTGCAGCGCTTAAACAGATTAAAGATCTCCGTCATGGCGTCTGCCACACGCAGATTATCCATTTTCGCGTCAACTGCTTTCGGTGTATTTTCTACAACCGCATGAAGTTCAGCGTCCACATCCTCTGTAACTTTCTTATCTGTTACTGACCCGCCAAAATATTTATTTGTCATGGAAATCGTTCTGTTTACCAGATTTCCAAGGGTATTTGCGAGGTCGGAATTCATACGCTCTACCATCAGTTCCCATGTAATAACACCATCGTTATCAAACGGCATCTCATGAAGAACAAAATAACGTACCGCGTCTACCCCGAAGAAATCCACCAGTTCGTCCGCATAAAGAACATTACCCTTAGACTTACTCATCTTGCCGTCTCCCTGCAGAAGCCATGGATGTCCGAACACCTGCTTCGGAAGCGGAAGATCAAGAGCCATCAGGAAAATCGGCCAGTAAATCGTATGGAAACGAATGATATCTTTTCCAATCAGATGCAGGTCAGCAGGCCAGTCCTTCCTGAACTGCTCTGTATGATCGCCGTCACAGTCATAACCAATTCCGGTAATATAGTTGGTAAGGGCATCCAGCCATACATAAACAACATGTTTTGGATCAAAATCTACCGGAATTCCCCATTTAAACGAAGTCCTGGACACACACAGATCCTGAAGTCCCGGAAGAAGGAAGTTATTCATCATCTCATTTTTACGGGATACCGGCTGGATAAATTCCGGATGTGCATTAATATGTTCAATCAGACGGTCTGCATATTTACTCATTTTAAAGAAATATGCTTCCTCCTTTGCCGGTTTTACTTCCCGTCCACAGTCCGGACATTTGCCGTCTACCAGCTGTGACTCTGTCCAGAAAGATTCGCAAGGTGTACAGTAAAGCCCTTCATAAGATCCCTTGTAAATATCTCCCTGATCATATAATTTCTTAAAAATCTTCTGAACCTGCTTCTCATGGTCTTCATCTGTAGTACGGATAAATTTATCATAAGAAGTGTTCATCAGATCCCAGATACGCTTAATCTCTCCTGCAACATTATCCACAAATTCCTTCGGTGTAATGCATGCTTCTTCTGCCTTTAACTCAATCTTCTGTCCATGCTCATCCGTTCCTGTCTGAAAGAACACATCATAACCTTTGCTTCTTTTATATCTTGCAATCGCATCCGCCAGCACAATCTCATATGTGTTGCCAATGTGCGGTTTTCCCGATGTGTAAGCAATGGCTGTCGTAATATAATACTTTTGCTTGTCCATGTTATATCTTCTCCTTTTATATGTTCATTTGAATTATTTTTATAAGATATCATCTATATAAGCACAATCCTCTGCAAAATGTCAAGTAGCAAAACCATTTCCGATAAATCCGGCTATCAGAAGGCTGTTCGGCCGTTCTTTGAGCATCTGCGGAGTCCCCTGCTGCTGGATCTCCCCTTCCGCCATAACAATCACCTTTGTTCCAAGAGCCAGCGCTTCCGCAGGATCATTCGTCACATAAACAATCGTTGTGCCAAGTTCTTTGTGAATCCTCAAAGTCTCCTTCCACATCCGCATTCGCATGTCCCTGTCCAGATCAGCAAATGGCTCCTCCATAAGAATAAGCCCCGGTTTTCTTACGATTACACGGCCTATGGCAGCCCGCTGTCTCTGCCATGTAGTAAGCGTCTTCACCTTACGGTACAAAAGCTTCTCCAAAGATAAAAATCCCACTGTCTCCCGGACCTTCTCATCAATCACCGTCTCCGGCACATTTCGAAGCCTCAGTCCTAACGCAATATTATCATAGACTGTCATACGCGGATATAACGCATAATTTTTAAATAACATCGTAAGGTTTCTGTCCTCCGGTGCGACATGGTTTATAACCTTGCCATCAATGACAATCTTCCCCGAGGTAATCTCCTCCATCCCGGCAATCATCCGAAGTATGGTAGATTTCCCGCATCCGGAAGGTCCTGTCACGGTCAAAAACTCTCCATTCTCTACCTCAAGGCTAAAATCCCGAACCGCCTCAAACCCGTTCGGATACACTTTGCTAACATGATCTAATATTAATTCTGCCATATGAAACCTCATTACAATCCATTCTTATTCACTGTCGTCTAACAGGCTCCGGTAAATCTCCCGCTTTCCTACGCCCCGGTCCTTTGCAACACTTTTCATCGCTTCTTTTCTGTCCATTCCCTGCTGCTCATAATATTCCATGTGCTGTCTCACACTCATTTCTTTCCACATGGCAATAGACTCTTCTTTCATTTCCCGCCTGCTTTTTCCTGCAATCACAAGCACACACTCCCCTCTCGGTTCCTGTGTCTCATAATAAGAAATTGTTTCCTGAATCGTCGCAGAAAATACCGTTTCATGCTTTTTTGTAAGTTCCCTGCACACTGCAATCGGTCTGTTGCCAAGCGTCTCTAAAAGAAGCTTAAGTGTTTTCAGCAGACGATGTGGCGCTTCATATAAAACGATGCTCCTCGTCTCATTTTTGAGTTCATCCAGCACCTCCTGGCGTTCCTTCTTCTCTGTCGGAAGAAATGCCTCAAATGCAAATCTTCTCGTCGGAAGTCCTGATATTGTAAGCGCTGTTATACATGCGGCCGCTCCGGGGGCTGCCGTTACCGTAATCCCTGCCTCATAACACATCCGCACAAGCTCTTCCCCGGGATCGGAAATCCCCGGTGTCCCTGCATCTGTAATCAACACAATATTCTTTCCTGCAAGCAAAAGCTCTACGAGCCTGCGCCCTTTTTCCATCTTATTATACTCGTGATAACTGGTCATCGGAGTTTTTATTTCGAAATGATTCAAAAGCTTAATACTGTTGCGGGTATCTTCCGCCGCTATCAAATCTGCTTCTTTTAGTATACGGACTGCGCGAAATGTCATATCTTCCAGATTTCCGATCGGTGTTGCACATAAAGTTAATGTTCCTGTCATGTTATAAAGCTGCCTCCTGACTTCTTTGTCCAGCCTATTATAACATAAAGACACATTTTTTCACAGATATTCTCTATAGCAAATGAAATCCATGCATTGGCATAAAAATAAGCAAGCAATACTTTTGCATATTGCCCGCTATTCCTTTACCTCAACATTTCTTCTACTTCCTCCGCAGGTATATCCATAAGTTCCGCCACCTGACTTACATCCTGGAGTTTCGCATACAACTTGCGAATCATCTTTAACTCACTTTCTTTACTCACCCTCGCCGTCACCTGCTCTGTCACCTGCTCTGTATTTTCCCGAAGTGCTTCCTCCATCTCCTTTTTCATCTTTTCTTCTATGATATCCATCTCTAATACCAGATCGTCTTCCATCATGTCGTTTAACCCTCCTTCGATAAACTCTTTGTAATGCGCATACAAATGATTATACAGCTTATGTATCAGGTTTCTTAAACGGTTCGCATCAGCCATCGTAAGATTGCCTGCCACCTGATTCTCTTTGATTACTCCAAGTATATCATCTGATATCAGCGTCCGCAAGGCTTCCATATTTTCTTTTGTCCGTTCTTTTTCAATATTTTTACGCAGTTTCATAATCATAAATGGAATCAGAATGATCATATTTTTCTTACTTAATTCCTCTGGCTCATGCTCCAGAAGTTTAAAGACCGGTATCTGGTACTGAAACCGTCCCTGCTCTCCAAAGTCAAGCATTAATGTTTTCACATTCGGTATATTCTCATGCTCATACAGATAGATAATCCTCGGCTCCGGAAACGTAAGGACATCCCGCTCATGCCCTGCTTTCAAAGCATAGCGATAGCCGTAATCAAACATCCGAAGCTCGATTGCCTCATCCTCATACATCTGCGCCTCGATATGATATGCATGTTTTTCGTTAATCGTGATAATTGCATCTGCAACCGTACGATGCAGTTCATCATCCACATGCTCCGTCCAGTTATAGACAATTGTACTGTCATCCGGATAGTCCGTACCAAACAGGCCATTAATGAATCCGATCACCGACTTACCCGATAATGTAAGGATTCTCTTAAATATTTTGTCATAGATTTGCGCGATTCTCTTTGAATTTTTAGAATTGTTTGTCATAGATATGCAGTCCTTTCTGAAATTATAGAATTTTAAATTTTCAGAGGATGAACCCTCTGAAGAATGATTTTATTCTATCACAAAACAACAAATAAGCAAACCTTACTTTGTTTATTTGTTTGCTTATTTACTCTTTACTTTGTTTATTTTTTTATTTATTTGCTTATTCGCTCTTCACTTTGTTTATTTTTCTTATTTGTTTACTCTTTACTTTGTTTATTTTAGCTTTACTTTGTTAATCCATACATCTCCAGAATTTCCCTGGTATATTTACCATTCTCCTCATAAACCACAAGAGGCGGCTCCGTCTGCAGTCTCGGCTTTGCCCCTTTCATACCCTCGATCAAAACCATATTAGGTTCTTTATCCACATGGGGATACACCAGCCGCATCCGTTTGGGTTCTATACCATATGTGCACATCTTCGTAAATATCTCCGGTAGCCTGAACGGACGGTGCACCATATAAAATCTTCCTTTGACCTTAAGTATCTTTGCACTTTCTTTTAAAATGTCATCAAGCGTACACAAAGCTTCATGCCGTGCAATATATAACGCTTCATTTTCATTTTTTAACCCATGCTCGCCAATCATATACGGCGGATTCGTCGTAATAACTTCAAAAGAGGCCGCACCGAACCTTTGCGCAGCCTCCTTGATGTCCCCCGTCACAATCTCTATTTTTCCTTCCAGTCCATTCCATAAGACACTGCGCCTTGCCATATCAGCGCTTTCTTCCTGAATCTCAAGTCCCGTATAATGCATCCCCGCATTCTTCGCCTCAAGAAGCAGAGGTACAATACCGGTTCCGGTTCCAAGATCAAGCGCACGTTCATTCTTCTTTACTCTTGCATACGCGGACAACAGCACCGCATCCATTCCAAAACAAAATCTGCCCGGATGCTGGATAATCTCATATCCTTTGATCTGCAGATCATCCAGACGTTCGCCTTCTCTTAATATATTCTCTTTACTCATCATTCAGCTTCGATGCTCCGTTCTTTTCCTCCAACGCCTTAAGCTCCGCCATCTCCTCTTTAGACAGCTTCATATCCTTCTTCTTTTTTCTGGATCTGAACTTAATCTCAGAAGCCTTATATTCACGGATTTCTTTCTCATCATTATCCAGAGTCACGATCACCTTCACAAGCTGCCTCAACACATTTACGGACTGCACGTCCCCATGCAGGCCCTCCGGCGTCGTTACATAATCACCATTAGACGGAAGGTGTCTGTTGAGTTCTTCGTAAGTCTCTTCCTCATTTGTAAGGCAGCACATCAGTCTTCCACACACACCCGATATCTTCGTCGGATTCAGTGAAAGATTCTGCTCCTTTGCCATTTTAATTGATACAGGCGCAAACTCAGACAGATACGTATTACAGCACAGAGACCTTCCGCAAATACCAATCCCCCCTCGTATCTTCGTCTCGTCCCGCACGCCAATCTGCCGGAGTTCAATTCTTGTCCGGAATACACTTGCAAGATCCTTTACAAGTTCACGAAAATCAATTCTTCCATCTGCCGTAAAATAGAAAAGTGCTTTGTTATTATCAAATGTATACTCCGCATCGATCAGCTTCATCTCAAGCCCATGCTTCCGTATCTTTTCCAGGCAGATCCGGAATGCTTCTTTTTCTTTTTCCCGGTTTCTCTCCTGCCTTCTCCTGTCCTCCTGTGTCGCGATACGTATCACCGGCTTAAGCGGCTGTGTAATCTGCCCGTCGTCCACTTCCTTGATTCCTGACACCACAGAGCCATATTCGACCCCTCTTGCAGTCTCTACAATTACATGATCACCGACTTTAATATTCAGTTCCCCCGGAGCAAAAAAGTATATCTTTCCTGCCTTGCGGAATCTTACCCCAATTACTTTTACCATATATTAATTCTCCTTTATCGTCAGGAACAAAAGCTCCATAACCAGCTCAAAATTCACATTTGCTTTCAACCTGGCTTTCGCTTTCTCAAGCCCCTCAAGAATATGCTCAATTCCCTCGTAAGAGCTTCTTCTTGCCTGTTCCTTCATATATTTTATCTGATCCTTGAGGATAACCTTTGTTATATCCTTCGTTGCTTTATATAACAGGACGTCCCGGTACCATATCATCATAATATCAAGATAGTCCGTAATTTCAATTTTATAAGTGGTAATCCGGTTTACCGCCAATACAATCTCCGAAAGCTCCATTTCATGAATATACTGTAAGAGATGCACCGCCTCTTCATAAATTTCATTAAAATGCTCTGAGTTTGCCAGCATAATCGCCTTACCGACATTTCCCTGTGCAAATGCCGCGCAGATATCCGCCTTATAATCCGGCACCTGAAGCTTCTCCATAAGATATTTTTTTACCAGTGCGTCTCTGATATTGCGAAGCTTTAACATCACACATCTGGAATTGATCGTCGGGAGCAATGTCTCCGCATTCTCTGTAAGCAGCAGAATCACCACATACTGCGGCGGCTCCTCAATTGTTTTCAACAACGCATTCTGCGCCTGCACAGTCATCATATCAGCCTGGGAAATAATATATATTTTATATGGACCCTGATAAGGCTTGATCCCAACCGTATTATTTACCTGTTCCCGGATATCGTCCACACCTATTGAATTCGGCTTATCATGCGACACCCAGATAATATCCGGATGATTGCCGCTTTCCGCCTGAATACAGGAATGACACACATTGCACGGTTCTTCTCCGCCTTTTTCACATAAAAGTGTAGAGGCAAAAAGGTTTGCCAGAAGCTTCTTGCCTGAACCTCTTTCTCCATTCATGATGTATGCATGTGATACCTTATTCTCCTTCACTGCACTCTGTATATATCGAATAACATCTTTGTGTCCAACTACATCTCTAAAACTTCCCATGCCGCATTTCCTCTGTCTTTTTCTCTTTATTGTAACATATTTTCCTGGTTTCTGAACAGTATTACCTCCATCTGTCCCTCTTTTTTCATCCCTTCTACCGAATACCCGCACTCCGCATAACTCCGCAGCTGCCGCGTCGCTTCCGCAGTAATCTGCTCCCCCGGCGCCACGATCGGAATTCCCGGAGGATATAAATAAGCATATTCAAGAGAAATATATCCCGCACATTCTTCCCACGGAACAAATCCTGAAAGCACTCCTTCTCTTTCCACTGCCGCTTCCACCCCGGCGCTTGTATAAATACACGGAAGCCGTAATATTTCCCCTTTCGGCTTCCTCTTCCCCGAACATTTCCTCGCTTCCCCGTCAATCTCTTTTACTGCACGGACAAGCCTCTCCAATCCTTCTGGCGTATCTCCCGGCGCTGTCATAGCAAGCACATAATCACCCGCCAGCATTTCCATCTGCAGATGATAACGATTCAAAAGAATCTCATACAAGTCCCGCCCGGTCATATCTGTATCCACAGTTGAAAAAATCATTTTCGAGAAATCATACCCTCTGCCATCTTCATATCCGGCAAGCTTCAGACGTCTCAATTCCTTCAAATCATTTCTCGCCTTTGCAAGCATTTTCACATAAGGCTCAAAAAGCTCCTCACATCTTGTGTCCAGCATTTCCATGCAGGAATCAATACTTGCCAGAAGCACATAGGACGGGCTGGACGTCTGCAGCATATGCAGATACTTTCTTACACGTTCTCTGTCCACAACCTTCCCATTTATATGAAGAAGCGCCGTCTGGGTCAGAGACGGCAGCGTCTTATGAACACTGTGGATTACAATATCTGCGCCGCACACATTTGAATTCTCCGGGAAATACGGATGAAAGCCAAAATGTGCGCCATGCGCCTCATCTACAATAAGCGGAATTCCCTTTCCATGCACCACATCCGCAATTTTTTCTATTTCACTGACAATTCCGTCATAAGTAGGAGAAACAAGGATAACCGCACGGATTTCCGGATATCTTTCGAGCGCCTCCTTCACTTCACCGACAGAAATTCTCGTGTTAAGCTGATATTTTTCATCAAATCCCGGATATAAATATACCGGTTTTAATTCATTCATATATATCGCATGATAAACAGACTTGTGGCAATTTCTTGCCACAAGTACTGTATCACCCTTTTTCGTTGTCCCCAGAACCGCACTCAGAATCCCCACCGTACTCCCATTGACCAGAAAATGCGTCTCGGAAGCATGATAAATGCGTGCCGCCCGCTCCTGTGCATCCCGAAGTATTCCGTCTGCATGATGCAGGTCATCAAATCCATCAATCTCTGTAATATCAATCGCATACGGCAGCTGACTCTCCGCCTGTCCCGGCAGCCGGTCATTTCTCTTATGCCCCGGCATATGAAACCCATAATAATCGGAATCACTGTAATTTTTCAGCTTTTCATATATTGTTCCCATTTACAGTCTCTTTAATAATTCTTCTCTTTCTTTTTCAAATCCCGGCTTGCCAAGAAGCGCAAACATATTCTTCTTATAACTCTCTACACCCGGCTGATTGAACGGATTCACTCCAAGAATATATCCGCTTACACCGCAGGCAAATTCGAAGAAATAGAATAGCTGTCCGAGAGAATACTCGTCCTGCTTCGGAATCTTAACAAGCAGGTTCGGTACATTTCCGTCTGTGTGTGCAAGAATCGTTCCATTCATTGCGCTCTTATTTACGAAGTCCACATTCTTTCCTGCCAGATAATTCAGTCCGTCAAGGTCAACCGGCTCTTCTCCGATTACAATCTCTTCTGTCGACTCCTGCACTTCCATAACCGTCTCAAACATAATACGGCTTCCATCCTGAATAAACTGTCCCATGGAATGAAGGTCTGTTGTAAGGTCAACAGACGCCGGTAAAATACCCTTCTGATCCTTTCCTTCACTCTCTCCATAGAGCTGCTTCCACCATTCGGATACATAATGAAGGCTTGGCTCATAGTTTGCCAGAATTTCCACACCCTTACCTTTTCTGTGCAGAATATTACGAACCGCCGCATAAAGGAGTGCATCATTTTCTTCATATGGATGACTGAGCGCCATCTCTCTTCCGGATGCAGCGCCCTCCATTAATTTGTCAATGTCCGCACCGCTGACTGCAATCGGAAGAAGTCCAACCGCCGTAAGCACGGAGAAACGTCCTCCTACATCATCCGGCACAACGAATTCTTCATAACCTTCTTCATCCGCAAGCTTCTTAAGAGCGCCTCTTGCCTTATCTGTTGTTGCGTAAATTCTCTTTGCCGCTTCTTCTTTTCCATACTTCTTTTCAAGCATTTCCTTGAAAATACGGAATGCAATTGCCGGCTCCGTCGTTGTTCCGGACTTAGAGATAATATTTACAGAAAAATCTCTGTCCCCGATCACATCCATAAGATGCTTCAGATAGGTGCTGCTGATGCTGTTTCCCGCAAAATAAATCTCCGGAGTCTTGCGGACTTCCCTGGACACCATATTGTAGAAATTATGACGTAAGAACTCAATCGCCGCTCTTGCGCCCAGATAAGAACCACCGATACCGATTACAACCAGAACCTCTGAATCACTCTGAATCTTTGCTGCTGCTTTTTTAATCCGCGCAAATTCTTCTTTATCATAATCAACCGGAAGATCGATCCATCCAAGGAAATCATTTCCCGCTCCTTCTCTTCCCAGAAGTTCTGCCTTCGCTGCCTCGGCAATCTTCTTCATAGATTCCATCTCATGATCACTGACAAATGCGCCCGCCTTTGAATAATCAAATGTTACTTTGTTTCCCATAACCGCTCCTTCTTTCTTTTTAAGAATACATATATGTTTATTTTAACAAATTGGAGCGGTTTAATCAAGCCATAAACTCCTCAAGAATCTGACGAATCAACACATCCTTCTTTTCATCCTTCGCTGGTTCCTGTACCTTCTCTTTCGAAGCCTTCTTTCCGCCCCTTCCGCTCTTTGACGCACGAACCGGGGCAGTGACGTCCGGTACTTCATAAGGCTCCGGCATTGCAGGCGGCTCTATCTCCGGCGATGCGTCCGGTGACGGAACTTCTCTGCCCGGACGAGGACATATCGGTTCCTGCTGTCTTCTTTCCGGCGCTTTCTCTTCTTCAATTTCCATTTCTGCAGCTTTCAATTTCATATCTTCCACTTCTAAATCTTCCATTTCCACAGATTCTATTTCCACAGACTCTTTTCCCGCGGACTCTTTTCTCACGGACTCTGATTCACGGATTTCATTCGCTTCACCAAAATCAGGAATCGGAACCTCCGGCGCCACCGCGTGAATTTCCCGGCGGTAATTTTTTTCATACCGTTTAAGACAAATATTTTCCAGATAATCAACCATATAGTTCTTCACTGCTTCCAGGCGGTATTTCTCATCCGTCAAAAGATGTACTGCATATACCAGAACTGCAAGTCCCGCGCCGACGCCGCCCAGTCTAAATACTTCCTCCTGCATTCCATAAGTCATGTATGCCAGAAACGCCCCCACAGCCCCCAGTATCAGGCACAAAACCGACGAAGCGGTTTCCGCTCTTCTTATCGTATGTAATTTGACTCCTGCCGTCTTGTACTCATACAGAAACTTGTCCACAAACACACCCACGTTTTCCACCTTGTCGCTGATCATACAAGTGTGTTCGAATTTGGCCCGCACAAGCCGCATAAGCGGATGCGTGCTTTTTCCCATGCTTCCGGCGGCCCGTACAAGCCGCTTCAGTGCAACGCTCACAATCACTTTACTCACAATTCCCGCTGCTGCCGCACACCCCATGAGTACATACAGTATGTACTTGTCCAACATCATTTCTATCATAATAGAACCCTCCTTTTTTTATGAATTATACCGTAAATTCCTTCCAGGGGTGAAAAAAGCCTTCCTCTTATTTCGACACACCGATGTCAAAATAAGAGGAAGGCTGTCGCCTTCTGTCAGGCTCTCCGTCTACAGATTTGCAAGTAATTCCTTTACAAGCCTTACACTATGCGCAATTGCCTGCTTCTCAAACTCCGGATAATCCATTGTCGCACTGTTGTCAGCTTTATCCGAAATCGCACGAACAATGACATACGAAACTTTGTTCAGATATGCCGCATGGGCAATCCCGACCCCCTCCATCTCCGCACACAATGCATGAAAATTCGAGGAAATCCTCTCCTTTGCTTCCTGGGAGGAAATAAACTGATCCCCGCTTGCGATCCTTCCCCGGAATGTATGAATATCCGGATTCGCCTTCTCATTTGCCCTTACTGCAAGCTCCACCAGACGTTCATCCGCCGGAAATGAAAAGGTATCCATTCTCGGAACCTGTCCTGCCGGGTCACCGAAAATCGTCGCGTCCATATCGTGATGCACTGCGTCGGTAGAAATAACCATGTCCCCAATATCAATATCTGCGTCCAGCGAACCGGCAATTCCTGTATTAATCAATACATCCACTCCAAATCGGTCCACCAGGATCTGTGCACAGATTCCCGCATTCACTTTCCCAATTCCGCTTCTTACAACGACAGCCTCTCTGCCGCATAAGATACCCCTGCAAAATTCCATAGATGCATATTCCTTGATAAGCGCGCCTTCCATTTCCTCTTTCAGCGCCGCTACCTCTTCTTCCATCGCTCCAATAATTCCAATCATAATGTCCTCTCCCAAATTCTCCTCTGTAATAACAGTTCAGCCCACGCCATTCGCAAAACGCACCTGCGGCGCTTCTTCGCTGCTGTGCAGCTATTTTTGCTCATAAACGGGCGTTCCGCTCATGCCCCTTAAGATGCGCTCATTCATGCAAGCATGATGTTCCCATCTTAAGGGGCATGGCTGAACTATTACCCCTGTATTTTAACATACCCAAAATCACTTGTAAATCTGTTTACTTTTTTGATATACTTTAGTCGTAACAGTTCAGCCATGCCCTGTAAAATGAGCGAATCATGCTCGCATGAATGAGCGCATGTTACGGGGCATGAGCGGAGCGCCCGTTTATGAGCAAAAACAGCTGCACAGCAGCGAAGAAGCGCCGCAGGCGCGTTTTGCGAATGGCGCGGGCTGAACTGTGATATTATTTTGTAAGGAGGTTCTTTATATGGATTATAAACCAACCGGCGTCTGTTCAAAATCCATTCATATCGAACTGGACGGCGACGTCATTAAAAATGTACAATTTACAGGAGGCTGCAGCGGAAATACACAGGGCATTTCCCGCCTGGTGCGTGGAATGTCTGTGGAGGAAGCCATCTCCCGCCTGGAGGGCATCACCTGCGGATTCAAATCCACATCCTGCCCGGATCAGCTTGCAAAGGCGCTGAGACTTGCAAAGGAAGAATAAACTTTTACATGGAAAAAGATACGCAGGCGGCTGAACCTCGTATCTTTTTTTTGCTTCGCTTATTGTTTTTCCTGGTATTATTCCGGATGCTTAAGGCGACGGTTCCTTGGTGTAAGGCCAGCCAGCCTGTCCCGCGCCTTCGATCCGTGTCATACCCACCGTGTATTACTGTTATTTCTTATACAGTCATTATCCTTTTGTCTCTGTGCAATGATAGATTACTCCATGTAAATTCCGTTCGTAAAGCTGCTGCTCATATCGCTGTTCGCAGAATGTATACATCTCACTCTGTAATAGTAACCGCCCTCTACTAAAAAAGTACGGTTTGATCCCACACGATCCGTATTATTCAAAAATCTCTGCCAGCTGTCACAATACGACCATGTCGTATCCTCTTCGGCGGCTCTCTCAATAATTACCGCGATCCCGACTTCCTCCACTTCATGAGCCGCAATCGTCGTACCTCCCATATAAATCTTCCCCGGACCTAACTTCGCACACTTGGAGTATCCGGTCAGCAGATCCTCTCCCCGGGTAAGCTTCGTATCATAACCAATGGATTCTTCTTCATGTGTAAGATAGGATCCGTCAATCATGCGCTGTTCGGCAGCGCGGCTCTCTACTGCAGCTACAGATAACATTCCTGCCATCAATGCTGCTGCACAACAAATGGACAATACTTTCTTCTTCAAGCGTCACCTCCCATTCCTCCCCGGAACCCCTCTATATATAAGACACACAACCCGACAAAAACTGACGCGATTTTATAAAGAAAAATATAAATTCGTCAAAATTTCGTCAAATTCCTCCTGTTTCATCGTTCCAACCATAAAATATTCGACTCCGTTATATTTAAATCTGGCGGAATATCTGTGCTTTTTTGACTCCGGCAGCTCATACTCCTTCACCTGTATTGCACCTTCCTTTGTTTCCACCTGATATTCCTTCGTCGCCTTATCCTCCACATCAATCCCCCAGGAGGATTCGCGATAACCTGCACTCATCAAATATAATAATTCTTCACCTTTATAACTGTAATAAAACTCTGCAATCCGCAGCCCCTCATCCCGTTTCAATTTCTGAAATTCCATCCCCTCAGGCCTTGCTACAATTCTTACTAATTCAACGCCAAAATTATCCCTGACAAGCTGATATGCCTCTTCTTCCTGCTCCTCGGTAATAGTCTTATCCTGTTTACTGGAATGCATCTGCACAACCTCTCTTCCTCCTATCGCAACCTGTATAACATGTATTGCCTTCTCCGTCACACCAAAGCTGTTCAGTCCAAGTCCCACTACGAGAACGAGTGTTGCCGCCAGCGCAAGAGAAATCCGAAGCCGCCGTTTCTTTCTGACAACTTTTCCCGGTTTCCTGCCGTGCGGTTCTTCTGCTGCCGCCTTATCCGCACTTTTATCTGCATTTTCATCCACATTTTTCCTGAGAAGCTCATAGCCCAGACGAAGCGCTTCCCGGTCTTCCTCCGACAATTCCGCGTACAGCCGCTCCCTGTCATATTCCTTCATCTGCTGCTTCAGATTGTTTTGTATCCGCTCTCTGACATCCTGCGGCATCGTCTCACCATTCAGCTGAACCTCTCCGCGAATATCCTCTGCCTCCCTTTCCAGCTCTTCTTTTATAAATTTTTCAATATTATCTTTTTTCTCATTCATATAATATCTACCTCATAAAATATAACAGTTCGTAACAGTTCAGCCCACGCCCATTAACCATTCGCAAAACGCGTCTTACGACGCTTCTCCGCTGCTGCGCAGCTGTTTTTGCTCATGAATGGGCGTTCCGTTCATGCCCTGTAAGATGCGCTCATTCATGCGAGCATGATGCGCGTATCTTACAGGGCATGGCTGAACTGTTACAACAGTTCAGATACAATTACTATTCTCTCTTGACCAAATCTTTCAGAAACGTATAATATAAATATAATGCAGGATTGTGAGAGCGCACAGCGCGAAACAATCCGCAGGCATTATAGTTGGGGTCAAAAGCCCCGCCATCTTAAATATATCGTTTAACCCAAAGGAGGGCATTATGAAACGGATTATCTTAACAGGAGGCGGTACAGCCGGACACGTCACACCGAATATTGCTCTGTTGCCGCGCCTGAAAGAATTAAAGTATGACATTCATTACATCGGCTCCTATAACGGCATGGAAAAAGACCTGATCGAACAGTTCGGCATTCCTTATCACGGAATTTCCACCGGAAAACTCCGGCGTTATTTCAGCGTTCAGAACTTCACAGACCCCTTCCGCGTAGTCAAAGGTCTTCATGAAGCGAAGAAACTGGTAAAAATATTAAAACCGGATATTATATTTTCCAAAGGCGGATTTGTATCCGTTCCGGTTGTTCTTGCCGCGAAAAGCTGTCACGTTCCCGCCATTATACACGAGTCAGACATGACTCCGGGGCTGGCAAACAAGCTTTCCATTCCTTCCGCATCAAAGGTATGCTGTAATTTCCCGGAAACGCTGGAGCATCTCCCGGAGGGAAAGGCGGTTCTGACCGGATCCCCGATCCGTCAGGAGCTGTTGTCCGGAGACCGTTACCGCGCACTGGAATTCCTGCATTTCACGGATGACAAACCGGTCATTATGGTTGTCGGCGGAAGCCTTGGCGCTGTAGCTGTCAATGAAGCGGTTCGCTCCATCCTTCCCAAGCTGCTGAAATCTTATCAGGTCATCCATCTGTGTGGAAAAGGAAAACTGGACAGTTCACTGGATGGTCTGAAAGGATACGCGCAATTTGAGTATATTAAAGAAGAACTGCGCCATCTTTTCGCACTGACGGACATTGTCATTTCAAGAGCCGGAGCTAATGCCATCTGTGAACTTCTGGCTTTACACAAGCCGAATCTCCTGATTCCGCTTTCCGCAAACGCAAGCCGCGGAGACCAGATTCTGAATGCACGCTCATTTGAACGGCAGGGATTCAGTATCGTTCTGGAGGAGGAAGAACTGACTGACGAGCTTCTCCTCAAATCTGTCAATGAATTATATGCCAATCGGGAATCTTACATAGAAACTATGAAAAATTCCTCTCAGCAAAATTCCATTGACACAATTATTGATCTGATAGAATCCTTAACCTGATCAATGACCAGGTTTACCCGATCGTGTCTTTATGAAGCACTATCAGAAAACAGGTGTCAAAATGTGACACCTGTTTTTATTTAACGTCCAGCCGACCATACTGTTCTTCATAATTCTTCTTTATCCACCGCTTCGCACGATACAGCATACTATATAACGTATCCAGATTGACTCCCATAATTTCTGCCACTTCTTTCCCTGGCTTCTCCAGGAAATAGGTAATTGTCACTGCCTCATACCATCTTGGATTTACTCTGTATAGTTCAGAAAATATATTTCCGGCAAGTTCTCTGCGCTCTTCTTTCTTAAGCTTCTGTAGCACAATATCCTCCGAGCTGGGCACATAAGGTACCAGTTCATCTGATACCTCAACCTCTTCCATCAGAACTTCCCGCTTGATTTCTCTCTGATAATTCAACGCCATATGCTTGGCTGCTGTTAAAAGCCATGAATTTACCGCATCCAGATTAACATTTTCAATATTTACATATAATTTCATGAAAACTGTCTGCGTAACTTCTTCTGCCGCATGGTGGTTACCGGAATAAAACAGCGCCGTTTTATATACACTTTCTATGTTTTCTTCATAAATTGCATCAAACGCGGCTCTTCCAATAGCCTTCATTGCCTGTTGTTTTCCTTTTTCTTTTATATTGACTTCATTTTAGAAAGAATCTCTTCTTTGTCTTCTTCCGTCAGTTTTCCCATATTCCAGCCCAGTCCTACCGTATCACCCTTATATCTTGGGATCAGGTGCATATGGTAATGGAATACCGTCTGCCCTGCTGTCTCACCATTATTCTGTACAATATTGTAACCGTCACATCCGA
This sequence comes from Lachnospiraceae bacterium UBA7109, assembly GCA_002492335.1. Taxonomy (GTDB): domain Bacteria; phylum Bacillota; class Clostridia; order Lachnospirales; family Lachnospiraceae; genus UBA7109. The sequence continues at coordinate 20,252 of DKYD01000062.1, read as the reverse complement.
GAATTTCTGTAAGCTTTTTAATTAATTTTTTAGCAAGAGGCAGAACCTTTGATGCAACCGCATCATCCAGCTCATACAAATTCGCATAATGCTCCTTCGGAAGAATCAGAGCATGTCCTTTTGAGGCCGGGCTTGCATCCAGTATAATCCTGAAGCTCTCATCTTCATACAAAGTAGCTGTCGGAATCTCGCCATTTGCAAGCTTACAGAAAATGCAATTTTCATCTTTCATATTCAAATCCTTCTTTCTTCATAATAAAGTGATTGATTATTTTAACCGCCGATGCTAAACTGATAGTTCAGAAAGGACGGAAAATGCTATGTTTACTGAAACTGACTACGACAAATTAAAACAAATTATGAATGAGAGTCCACAAAAAGCGGAGCTTCTGTCACGGCTTCTGGAATCTCACCGTATGGAGGTAAGCTCCATAAGCCACGAAATACGTAATCCCCTGACTCTCGTATACAGCACGCTTCAACTGATCGAATCAGCCCACCCGGAGGTACATACATTTAAACATTGGGATTCTCTTCATCAGGATATCGAATATATGACGCAGCTTCTGGGAGACCTCTCTTCCTATAACAATGGCGGGCGCTTATCAATCTCCCCATTAGATACGGAGACTTTCCTCAAGTCCCTGGCTCTGTCTTTTGCTTCATCATTAATTGACACAGATATTCAATTTACTTCAAAAATTGAACCCGGACTGCCTGTCATACACGCGGATGGTATCAAACTCCGCGCAGTCCTTATAAACTTATTGAAAAACGCACGGGAAGCGGTCTCTGAAATCAGCGCCTCTCCATGCATTACATTCCATGCAGCTATGCCCGATACCCTTTCCGGCAAAACGATTAAGATCACGATCACCGACAATGGTATCGGCATCACCCCGGAAAATCTGGAACATATATTTGAACCATTTGTCACCTGTAAAACGGACGGTACCGGACTTGGTCTTCCCATTGCCCGCCGTATCGTAAAAGCACACGGCGGAACACTGACCGTATCATCAGAACCCGGAACAGGCACTACTTTTACTATCACGATATAAAATAACGGCAAGTATGATACCTCCGATCAAACCTCCGATATGTGCAAAGTTATCTATTCCGCCTTCCGCGTATCCCAGATACAGACTCAGTATAGTCATAACCAGAAGACCTCTGCCGGATATATTCCCGGCTCTTCCCCGTCTTCGTATTGCAATGTATAATACCGCGCCTATGAGTCCAAAAATAGCTCCTGATGCACCTGCCGCAACTGCATTTTGTCCGATTATGATATCGTGGCACAAAGACAAAACACCCCCGCAGATGCCGCTTATAAAGTATATAAGCAAAAATTTCCACTTGCCGACTTCTGCTTCGAGTATCCGCCCCATAACAAAAAGCGACAGCATATTATTAAATAAATGTTCAAATCCAAAATGAAGAAACATAGCCGTAAAAATCCGGTAATACTCGCCATAACCTGTAATATATGGCGTATACATAGCTCCATGTTCTAACATAAACCGGGCATCCTCCGTCCTTCCCCAAAAAGAAAGGACAATAAACACGGCTACATTTACAACTACTAAACTAATGGTACAAACTGGTTTTTTCATATTGAAATTTTCTCATTATTTTGTAGGAATGTCAACCAAAAAGTTTAAAATCAGGCATCCGAATCAGACATCTTCTCTATAAGCTGCTTATACAACCTTTCGCTAATATGTCGCCCAGCCGCTTTCAAGATATCTATACACTGCAGAATTTCTTCTTTAGACAGCAGTTCTTCCTTATATGCCGTCAAAAGCATCCCAATTGTTCCCATTATTTGAATTCCCATCTGCATAGCGACTTGACGCCCCTTTACCTCATCCATAAGCAGTAACGAAACACTCAATGAATCCGATAAAACAATCGCCTCACTCTCTCCCGCATCCAATCCGGCAGAACGCCTCAACAGATTTACAGATTGTACATCTGTGACTTCCACCCGCTTTATAAATGCACATTCTCTGATTTGTCTGCTTTCACCTGGGAATCTTGTGTTAGAAACGAGTTCTTCATAAACAGCATTTGGAATCTGTACTTCTCCAAATAGATGATTGATTAAATTTAACTGCCCAATCTTCATAAGGGAAATTAGCGGTGTCGTATCAGAAACTACTATCAAATCAATTCCCCCTTTAATTTTTCCCAATTAGCAACTTCATCTTCAATTTCTGAAATATCCATAGAAAGATATGACAATCCCATTTGATTATACAATTCAATTAAATCATACTTGGAAATTCCCAAAATTTCCGCAGCTCTTCCGTGGGAAATAGTTTTATTGTTAATATATGGGTAAAGAAGTAATGCATTTCTCTCCATTTCCGCCCGCTGATTCTGCGGACGTAAATACATAGCCATTTCTTCTGGCACCTTAATCCTCACATCTGTAAAAGTCATAAAATCACCCTTTCTTAAATTGCCATATCTAGTGAACTACCCATTGTCTAAAGCCAATGGGCTTCCTGCTTCATCGACCTCGTAACCTACTATCTCCACAGGCGTTTATTCGGGCAGTCCCTGCCCTATACAGGTTTCTTTATGCTATTTGTCTTAACCCTTCTGCCAATATGTTTTTCGCAGCATTAACATCCCTGTCATGCTCTGCTCCACATTTTGGGCATATCCATTTCCTTACTGACATATCTTTTGTGTCTGCGTTTTGATAGCCACAACCTGAACACAACTGGCTGCTGGCATAGAATGTGTCTATTTTGATATATTTCCTTTTGTTCCATTCCGCCTTATACTCTAACTGTCTTGTCAGCTCATACCATGATGCATCCGATATGGATTTTGCCAGACGATGATTTTTTACCATGTTTTTTATTTGCAGATCCTCTGATACTATCACTTGGTTTTCGCTGATAATCTCATGCGATATCTTATGCAGATAATCTTTTCTAGTGTTTGTTATCTTCTCATGGCATAACGCTATCTGTTTCCTTGTTTTATTATAATTATTGCTTCCTTTTTCTTTATGTGGCAACTGTCTTTGCAGTTTCTTAAGCTTCCTTTCCTCTTTTGCCAGTGTTTGGGGATTCTTATATTTCCGTCCGTCTGATGCAATACATAAGTCTTTAAGCCCTAAATCCAGACCAATTTTACCTCCTGTTTCCGCTAATGCCTCATGTTCCGTCTCTACTAAAACAGAAACATAATATTTCCCACTCGGAGCCCAAGATACTGTTGCCGACTTTATTTGCCCGGTGAATTTTCTGTGCAGTTTCGCCCTGACCTGCTTTAGCTTGGGAAGTTTTATCTTCCCGGTCTCAAATCCCACGCTGATATTTCCATTCGTAAAATTTGTCGTATATGATTTACGGCTGTCATGTTTGCTTTTGTATTTCGGATATCCTGCATTCTCTTTGAAGAATTTCTGATATGCGGAATCCATGTTATATATAGCATTTGTCAGGGAAAATTTATCTACTTCTTTTAACCATTCATACTGTGTCTTTAATTCCCTGTTGCAGTAATTATTACAATCGGTTCTGCTCATGGATTTCTTTTCTTTCTCATATTTCTCTTTCCGGTATGCCAATGTCTGATTGTAAACAAAGCGGCAGCAGCCAAATGTCTTTGCAAGAACTTCTTCCTGATCTTTATTGGGATAAATTCTGTATTTATATGCCTTTAGCATTGACCGCGCCTCCTCATCCCTGATTTTCTATATATTTCCGCGGCATTTCTTCTGAAACATTACCGACACTACATGCAAAATATCCGTCCGTCCAAAATGTATGTTCTTTCCAAAATTGTTTCCGCAGATATATCGGATACTGTTCCCATATGTGATATGTTGTGT
>DKYD01000062.1:1517-16101 GCA_002492335.1 Lachnospiraceae bacterium UBA7109 | reverse complement strand
GTTCCCATATGTGATATGTTGTGTAACTTTTCATCAGATTTACGATTTTGCTGATTGACATTGTTGGCTCTGTTTCTATCATGTAATGAATATGGTCTTTATCTGTCTCCATGTATCTGATTATTACATGATGCTTTTGGCATATCTCATACGAAAGTTGTTTTATATCATCCGATATCTGTCTTGATGCAAGTAATTTTTTCCTATACTTACATACAAAAATGATATGATACTGTAACAGGTATTTGTGTCTGTTTCTTGATTTCCATGTTCTCATGCCGATAGTATAACACAAAAATCTACTTTTGGCGACCTTAACCCACCGTCTAAAGCCAGTGGGATTGCGGTCACCCTATTTCAAATCTGCTTCCAAGTTTATCATATATATTCCCAATTACATTATACCTTCTAATCTGCCTTTTCACAATCGGATTTTAAGAAGAACCTTCTATAATTCTTCCTCTTCAATATAAAGTCCGTCCCAGTCTCCCCATTTTGGTTTTTTATGCTTTCTAAGGAATCGTTTCACAGGACTCCACATATATTCTGTCTCCTCCATAATGAGGCTGCCCTTCTCCTGGCTCGCAATCCAGTCATGATGCTCACTGTCATATTCTACCGTACTGTGTATTTTTTCCATATCCTGCTTTTTATGATCCTCACTCTCCGCCTGAGATGGCGCCATACATTCCTGCGCAATTTTCTTCAGGCTATAATTTTCCTCCATGGTTTCTTTATGAAGAAGAAACGCAATCCGGACGCACTCCGAGTCATTATAATCAGCATGCTTAACCAGATATTCTGTAAATGTATGCAATTCTTCCCATATATTTCCTTTTCCGGGCGGATAGTAACAAAAATAATATTCCCCATTTTCATAATAGATATATTCCGGCCTCAACAATATCCGATTGATATTAAGTAAATGCCTTTCTGTTTCACCTATAATATTCATAAGTGTTTTTATAAACTTTTTTATTTCTTTTTCACTTATATCATTTCTATCATACAATGCCTGCAATGATATTTTCCCACTGACATTATAATCATAGCAACTGTTTTTATCAGCTCCCCTTCCTCTCACCTTCAGAAACCCCTGTATATCATTTGCCTGAAGTATCCGCATCTGATAATCTTCTCTGTAGATTCCCTGTTCTTCAATTGTTACTTTCCTTTCCATGAAGCAAATCCTTCCCTTTTTTTATTTCTCTGATTCTTTTTTCCGGATCGGTAACAGGCATCTTCTTTTCTACTGTTACCACCATTTTCCTTTTTGAAGCTTTTGCAGTCACCACAATCTCTTCTTCCTCTATGCTTGCTGATACCTCTGCGCCTGAAAAAAGAATACACTTATCCTTTATCCGTTCCCGAAAAAGCGCTTCCAGCTCTTCCGCTTCCACTCCATCTCTTTCCCTTGCTTTATTGCTTCCCTGTACCACAGTCTCATATGCCGCCGATGCAATTACGTTCTTATCATGATAGTAGAACGCCCCCAAAATACTGCTCATAATAAGAAGCAGCAGAATTGGCATAAGAAACGACATTTCTACAGTATACCCTCTCATCTTCGTCTCCCTCCATGAACGATATCTGCAAATTATTTTTATCCGACATACTGAATTTTTTTCATTTTATCTAGTGTAAATTTCCAATCAGATAACATAGATAACCAGCTGTCAGAAATGGCAGGAACGGCATTTCATACTTCCGGGACATTTTCTTTCTGCATAATATTGCAATTGCAAAAACAACCAATATGAAAAATGAAAAAAATAATACCTCAACCAGTTCTTTTCCTCCCAGAAATATACCCAGAATAAGAATTACAACGCTATCTCCATATCCAATCCCTTCACATGTCACCTTACTGATAAGCAGAAATACAATTCCCACTCCAGTTCCCATGACAGACGTCATCCAGTCTCCTCTGTTCCAGACGGCCTGATAAAGAATTCCTCCCAAAACGCCTGGGAGCAGTATCCTCACAGGAATTTTTCTGTCCCGGACGTCTATATAAGATAACAATGCCAGAAAAATCAACAGCAATCCCCGGCTTATTTTCCACATCTGGAACACGCCCCCTTTCCGAATACTTCTGATAAAGGTACTGCGTAAACTGTTCGTTTTAGTTTACTGCAGGACAAAGACGCGTGGTACCGGTTACCCGTATCGGTTATATAAGCTCCGTCAACCACTCCACGAAAACATTTCTCACATGGATAATATTTTCCGCCATCCTGATTTCTAAGTCCTTCTATTTCAGAAACTCCCACCCTGTGAACAGACAGGTCCAGGTATGTGCAATGATAATCCCGATGATACACCAGTCCTGTCTCAGTGACATATACAATCTCCTCCCCGCTCATATCAAGTGGATTCTTTTCATAACCCGTCCATGCTTTTATCCGCATCGTTTCTTCATATTGAACAGGTGGAACAGCAAAAATGGGAAGCGGCAGCTTTACTTCATAGCTTGCTTTTATGACCCCAATTCCTGTTATCGGAGATAAATAAGATCCTTCACAATGTATGCCTGCACTTCCACCTTCTACGATGCTCCGCTCCAGCCGCTCTGCGCCAATTGCGTGCACCACATCGTCTTCAAGCTCTGACGGAACTACAACCGCTATCGGATATGCCTCCTCTGCCGCCTTATGTCCGGCCGCCTGAAGCCCTGCATGAACGGCTGTCCGTATTGCCATGATTTCCAGCAGATACAGAAGACTTACGACCGCCAGAAAGAAAATCGGCGCCGCAAGCGCAGCCTCCACCGTAATACTTCCTTTTTCACAGGCAGATGAAGATGCCCTCCCGGGAAAATACTTTTTTATATCGTGTGAGGAGAGTTTTTTGTCTGACATCACGAATCTCGCTCCTTTCTTTTCTTATTTTTTTAATGAGATCTTGCCCGAACGGGCTTTCGTGGTCATGTGAGAATGCCGGAAGGGCATCTTCACCTGCCTGTTTTGATTTCTAATGATATCCAAAATATGTGGGAAAACGATAGGTAATCCCTCTCCGGAAACTGCATGTGCTTAAGAACTCCACCTTACTGATGCACAAATCCGCACGGAAATATTCCTGCCCATATTCTGTAATCAGATTCTTTTCTATTAAATCCAATGTTCTTGCTCCGGCAGTTTCTCTTTTTTCCAAAAACAGAAGAATTCTCAGATAATCCTTATATTTAAGACCACCTTCGACGTCCGCGCCATCATTTTGATCGTTTTCTGTCCCAAGCGTCAGCAAAGAAGAAAGTGATAACTGCCAGCTTTCCTTTGTCTTAACCAATGGCACTTTATTCCCTTTTAAAAGCGAACGCACATCAATAACCGCTTCGCCAAATGCCCATGCAAGAAGAATTACCTGTTTTGCCGCCTCTGTAATTGCCGGAACCGCAAGCAATGTGCACAAAGATAATGCCATCGCTTCTGCCTCTGCTTTCTTCCCCGAATCTGTCTGAATATATCCATAATCTGAGGCAAATCTCAAAAGCAGCAATTTCCCTGCCACCGCTTCCAGATTTTCTCTGTCGCTTGCCTTTCCTTCCAGAATATATTCCACCTCATAATCCAACGCTCCGGTCTTATTTTCATCGGTTGCCATTGTAAAATGCTCTAATACATATTCCCCATACAAAAGCATAGACAGCGTCTTTGTCTCCTGCTCCTCATCTGCGAAATTCCCATAACCCTTATTCAGGCTCCGGTGGGACACTGTCTCACCTAAAGAAATGCTTTTCTCCGATATCTGCATATCTCCCGGCGCTGCCAGTGTCAGAATCGGTGAACTTTTCAGACTATTTACATGGTTAATCGGGTTATTTTCTGTCGGCAGCTGCCCCTCATTTTCTTCAAGCAATGCTTCAAGGTCTTCCTGCTTTCGGGTTTCCTGACTACTGTAATCTTCTACATCTTCTTCCTGTTTTTTCCACAAGTCTGTCTGCCCCACAAATTTTTTCACCTTATCTAAACCATATTTATTTTTCATATATGCACATACCTGCTCATAAAATGCCTGACAGCCACTATCCGTCAAAAACTGAATTCTCTTAATCTCCTGCTCTGCATTTTGCACTCCGTAATATTTCAATCGGTCTGTAATATTCTTTTCTTCATACTCCCCGGTTTCATAACTTCCCTCCAGGGCAAAAATATCATATTCCTCCAACAATTCTTTTTGATATTCTGCAAAAATACACTCCGTCGCACGTACCATATCTGCACGCCGGTAATTTTTTGCTGATTGAACAGACGCACTTTCTATCAGAGCGCTCACAAGCGTAAGAAGGAGAATAAAGATCAGACTTACATATACGGTAATTTCACCTCGAAGCGTTTTCATACTTTTTAAATCCCTGCGCTTTCGCTTGTGATCTTTTGAAATATTGTCTGTACAAGACTTGTGAGCTGTGATTTAAATATAATAACCAACCCAATCAATACGACCAATATCAAGATAACCTCTACAACACCGATTCCTTTTTCTTCTTTTAATACAGCTTTGATACGCTGTTTTATCCATTGTAATTTCCACATACACATTCCTCCGCCTGTATTCTTTATTTATAGATTCTGCTGTATTTCCATCCCTTCCCGACTAATACATCGAGAAAAATGCAGGAACTATGACAATCACCAACACGACAGCAAGCATGAGAAACATTGGAAGGAGTAATTTTGTTCCGGCTTCCTCGCCCAGCCTTTTCGCTGCCGCTTTTCGTTCTTCAAACGCCTGAACCGCCTCCAGCCGAAGCATATCATTCAGTCCTTTTGTCCCTTTCCTGAGATTCTGGGACAATAATGCGCCCAGCCTTAAGTATTCCTGTATATTACAGCGCCTTCCAAATCTCTCATAACTCTCTGACTCCATAATTCCTCCTTCCATCTCATACAGCGTGGTACACATTTCTTCATATGCATACCGTTTCTCTTTTTTCTCTCCTTTTCTGTAATCCTCTGTAATTTTTCTCCATGCCCGTTTTACCGTCATTCCCGCGCCAAGCAGCAAGATGAGCTTGCTTACAATTTCCGGATAATCCAGCCGCATCTGCCGACGTTTTTTCTCCAGCTCTTTTCCTTGATTCTGCTTTTCCAATGCATATAGAAGAAACACCACAAGAACAGACATGACCATAAGAACAATTCCTTTTCTGTCCATAGCTTTATAAAAATGCAGTTCCTTGCCGTTTAATGTCCGTGGGAGCAGCAGACGGTCTTGTGTTACTGTTTCCTTATTCTTTTTCCGTGTCTCCTGCTTTATCTGTTCTACCTCTGCTTCTCCCTCCGACAAAGTTTCTTTATATACCATAACGGTACATTCATAGAGCGCCTGATCATTTTTTCTTTCCCGATAAGTAAGAACCGCCTGCAAGGTTACCTGGGTTCCTTTCCTTGTAAGCCTGTCCCTGTTTAATTCACCATACACATTCATCACATCATATCGGTCCAGCTCCCATGAAACATCAATTGGCTGTCCGGGAATCTCTGTAAGCAGATTCAAATCTTTCTCTACTCTGTCCGGGCTTTTATTTTCTCCCAGTATCCAGGTATCCATTTTTTTGATTGTCCGGGCAAACAGCTTCCTGATTTCATCCGATGTGTATGCCTGCTCGTCTACTTCTATCTGAATATCCTTTTTCTCCGGATTATTCCCGACCTGCACTTTCAGATCTTCCGTCCGCTTCCCCTCTCCATACGCATTTCTGGAAATTCCTTCTTCAATCTCCCCGGCAGAGGAAAAATAATCCCATACTGCACAGGCGGCTCCTGCCAGAAACAAAATCATCACTCCGCAAATAATCAGACTTCTATTTCGGTCAGCCTTACACCCAGATAATATGCGCCTGCATAAATTACGAGACATATTGTCATCACTCCTATTCCCACAACATTTCCATACAAAGTGTCCATAAACTCCGGGAAGCTAAAAGACATATACGCGATAATAAAATACGGTACTACTGACATCACTCTGAATTCATAGCGCTTCGAAGCCAATATAACCTGAATTTCTCTATGTACGTCTATTTTATCTGCAATCTGATTTGCCGTATTCTGAATAATTGCAATCATATCTCCGCCGCTTCTTTTTGCCGTTGCAAATACAGCCGAGAAATTATCCACATCTTCAAGCTTCACCGTATCCGCAAATTCCTGAACCGCCTGTTCTACCGGGATATGTATTCTAAGTTTTCTGAGAAGAACGGCAAGCTCCCTTGATATCAGCTCTTTTTCAGAATATAAAAGCCCCAGTTCCTTTTTACTTTCTTTAAATGCATTTTCTATTGAGTATCCCGTATTCAACGCCGACGAAACTGCCTGTATCATTTCTTTAAACTGCAGTTTGAATTTTTCCTGCTTTTTCCGGATACATTCTTTTTCAAACCGCCGGTAATACCATATTCCAACCGGGAATAATATCGGTATCACCCATACAGAGCGATAATAAAGCCACGCCGTTACAGAAATAATTCCGAAGGCTTTAATTATCATCCCCATCTTTTCCCGGATACTTATATCCTGCTGCCAGCAGCTTTTCTGTATGAACAAGCTCCTGAACCTTCCTCCAATTCCCATATATCCTGCCGTCCCTTTCATTTGTCTCTTCATAAACATAGAGTGGATTCAGACAGATTTCTCCATCCCGGTAATCCAGAATCTCCGTCACCTCAAGAACCTTTCTGCTCTTATCTCTCAGCCGTCCCAGATGCACGATAATATCAATTCCGGATGCAATCTGTCTCTGTACGGCAGAAAGCGGTAATTCCATTCCCATCAGGACCATCGTCTCAAGACGACTCAGCATATCTTTCGTACTGTTTGCATGCCCCGTGCTTAAACTCCCGTCATGCCCTGTATTAAAAGCCTGCAGCATATCGATTGCCTCTGCCTGACGCACCTCGCCTACAATGATTCTATCCGGCCGCATACGAAGCGCTGTCTTAATCAGATCGCGGATCGTAATTTCTCCTCTCCCTTCCGTATTCGCATTTCTCGCTTCCAAAGTGACAAGATTCGGCGCATCAAGAATCCTGAGTTCTGCATTGTCTTCAATTGTAATAATTCTTTCATCTTTTGGTATATACTGCGATAACGCATTTAGAAAAGTAGTCTTCCCGGATCCGGTTCCTCCGCTTATGAATATATTGTAGCCTGCCGCTACAAGCGTGGAAAGAAATTCCTTTACCTCTGTACTGATAGATTCCCACTGAATCAGCTGATTCATTGTAATTGTTTCTTTCGGAAATTTACGGATTGTAACAATCGGTCCATTGATCGCAACCGGAGACAAAACCACATTGACCCTGGAGCCATCACCAAGCCTTGCGTCTACAATCGGCGACGCTTCGTTTACAATACGGTTTGCACCCGCTGCAATCTGCTGAATCACATCTTCCAGTTTTTCCTTTGACACAAAACGCTTCGAAGACAGATAGACATGCCCTGCCTTTTCCAGAAATATATTTTTCGTTCCGTTTATCATAATTTCTGTAATCTCTTCATCCTCAAGAAATTCCTGGAGAAGATTCAGCTTCCGAAAGGCATTAAATAATTCTTTTCCAAATTCCGTTCTCTGTTCCAGTGATATATATTCTTCCTCTGATACTTCCTTCAGAATACGATGGATCAGCTCTGTCAGTTCTTCATCCTCAATCTCTCTGGACATATCAAGCTCTTCCAGAACCCTTGCGTGGAGCTGTTCTGCCTGAATCATAGATTCTGCTCCTTCCTGATAATCCTTCGCCAGACATCCTCATATCCCAGAAGCGTCAGCTCTTCTTCAAATTGTCTGACCTTCGACCGGGCATATTCATCTCCAATTGTAAGCATATGAATCTCACTGCATATTTGCAGAACAGAATAGATATCCCTGACAGTCTCATCCATATCCAGAATCAATATTTCATAAATACTCTGCTCCATAATCCTTGTAATAATATCAATCCACTCTCCGGCGGATACTGTTTTAATATCTTCCGATATCTGTACCGGATTCACATAATCCAGTCTGCCCCTGTGCTGCACGATCGTTGTCAGCACCAGCCCCAGATTACTTTGCTCCTGCCTGGCATAATAGATCACGTCGCTTAAGGTCTCTTTCCTCTCCGGGAACTGTCCTCCCACGCCTCCGTAAGCCTCGAGCCCCAGATACAGGACATTTGCTTCCAGCGCAAGCTTCTGCCCAAGCTCCAGCGCATAAGAAGTTTTTCCAATTCTGTGAACCGGTGAATAGATTCCTATAATCTTACTTTTCTTTTTCTTTACTGTCTTAAGAAATCCATCTCCCTCCATCCCCGCATCCCTGCAGCTGCGGATCAGCTCTGCCAGTATTTCATCTCCCGGCTGATATTTGAAAACAACAGCCTCATTTTCGAGAGCATCATCCCGAATTTTTTCCGTCAGCACAAACACTTTCTCCGCAGTCAGTTTCTTACGCTCTTCCTTTGAATAATCAGATGAAATAAACAAATAATGAATCTTTGTATTTTCCTGCAAAGATAAGACATAAGAAATATCGCTGCACGTCTGCACCTGAAAAGCCAGTTCATCCTTTTTCATAATGTACTGCGCTAACGCGTCTGCATATTCTTCCTCGCTGTCGCAGATAATCAGATTTTTACTTTGCACATAATATCCCTCCTGTTCTTTCATGTAAATAATCAGTTATTTCTGTACGAATCCTTTGCCGAAACGGCTGAATAATTAAGAATATAACTCAGGTCAACATGATCTGCCAATAAGAATAAAACAATCAGATACAAGCTGTTACATTCAACTTGTAGGTCGATTATAACCTCACATTTCCCTCTTGTCTATAGCTCTTTTAAAAAATGTAAAACTTTGTGCAACATGGATAGAAAAAGAAGGCGCTTCTGTTGAAAATTCCTTCCAAAAGGCTATAATAATAACAGAAACTGCCATCCGGAAAACGGAAATATCCGCTTTCAGAAAGGACCCTCCCATGGAGATTAAATTATTGAGTTTGCAAGACTTTAAAGCACTTCGCGTACCCTTTCCGGAAGACCGCGCCATACATGTCTGGATTCTGCCCACAGAGGATATAAGCAATTTGCACAAAGAAAGCCACAGAAAGGTTAAAAAAATACTTTCTCATTATACAAATATCCCCGAAGAATCTCTTTGCCTTGAAATCGGACGCCATGGAAAGCCATATTTAACGAATGTTCCTTATGGGAAAAATTTTTATTTTAATCTTTCCCACTCCGGAAAATATATGACCCTTGCAATATCCGCCTGCACTCCTGTAGGAATTGATATCGAAAATATGAATCGGAAAGTGAATATTGACAGAATTGTAAAACATTTTTTTCACCCATTGGAAGCCAAATTATTTAGCAATCTAAAAAAAGGAGAAAAAAAAGAGGCTTTTTTTCGCCTCTGGACAATAAAAGAAGCTTTTTTAAAAGGATTAGGAGAAGGGTTTGCCATAAGACCTTCCTCCTTTTATGCCTGTGAGGCAGGCATAAATTCATTTCACATCATTTCTTCCGACGAGAAGCTAAAGGATGAATCTGCCTCCTGGCGTCTCACCCCTATTCCCGCTCCTGACGACTATATATGCACCGTCGCATATCAAAAACTATAATCCCTGGTAAAATGAAATTCCGTAAAGGAGCGCCACCCCCGGAGTCCCCAACACTCCGGATGTGGCAAACGTAACGGGATTAAGCCCGACACTTAACGAAATATCATTCACCTCAAGAAATTCATTTATAAAAAATATCAGTGTGAGTCCCAAAATTGCACGAACAAAGAAGCCAGCCACCATACGGGAACCTTTTTCCGGCATATCCATCCCCTCTTTCCTCTATCTACTTCCATGTATATCCTGTCCTGCTGCATTTTATTCCTGAAATCTGCTCATACTAACCAGAAAACAGATAAGTCAGATGGAGGCAGATTATGAAATTATTTCCAAGAGGACAGAGCACAGAAGAAGACATTTACAAAAGACTGACTTTTGATCCGGAAAACAATACAATTATGGAAGAGCTTGCACAAGTCCGGCGTGATATAGAAGATGCTTATACAAATTTCCAGAATGCATCTGATCCGGATATGATCGACTGTTATATTTACGAAGGAAATGCAGCATGGAAGCGTTACCGCTTCCTGCTGAAGCAAATAAAAATGACAGCTGATTAAAGCTCAATCGCCACACTACGGCCGGTTCTTTGATATTTATGATACTTTACCCCGGCCGCATCAAACATCCGCATGGAAGCCAGTACGGACGGAGTCTGATCGTATTTATTACAGTCGTATATAATCTCTTTAATTCCACTCTGAATAATTGCTTTCGCACACTCATTACACGGGAACAAAGAGACATACAGCTTCGCTCCCTCCAGGCTTCCTCCGCGATAATTCAGGATCGCATTCAGCTCGCTGTGTACCGTGTATACATATTTTGTCTCAAGCGGGTCTTCACCTTCCCGGTTCCATGGAAATTCATCATCAGAACATCCCCACGGAAGTCCATTATAACCCATGGACAAAATCTTATTCTCCTGACTTACGATACAGCATCCCACCTGCGTATTCGGATCCTTTGAACGCATGCCGGAAAGCATCGCAACTCCCATAAAATATTCATCCCAGCTTATATAACCTTCTCGTTTATTTCCCATTTTCTTTCTCCTCCCTGCAATGTTTTTAAACATTTATCACATGATGCCCCGCCGCTTTTAACAGGCGGTTCATAATTGCATTTCCAATCCCTCCTGTTGAAAATGATTCACTGAAAATATAATCCATATTCTCTGCATCAAACTCCCGTAAAATAGCATAAAGATGTCTTGCGATGGTCGCTTCATCCGAGCGGGTTCCGATATTTTTCACAACTCCTGCCCGGTACTTCTCCACCGTTTCTTCCGTGCCGATAATTCCCACCTTATATCCTTTTGAAATATATCCGACTGCCATCTGATTAATGGCGCCCACCACGAGCTCTGCAGGACCTTCTACAATACTTAATTCAGCTTTCGGCGCATAATGTCTGTATTTCATGCCCGGAGCCTTTGGTGCAACGCCGCTGTCCGGTCTGATGATCGCCCGGTCCTCCGAAACCTCCCCAATTACCCCGGCAAGCATCTCCTTCGTGATCTTTCCCGGCCTTAAAATCATCGGCGGAGTGACAGTCATATCAAGTATCGTAGATTCAACGCCAATTTCCACAGCACCTCCATCTACAATCATATCAATTCTGCCGCCCAGATCCTCCTCCACATGCCCGGCCATCGTCGGACTGGGCCGTCCGGAAGTATTTGCACTGGGAGCAGCTATATACCCTCCGCCTGCCCGAATCACCTCTCTTGCCGTCTCATCACTGGGCATCCGTACTGCAACAGTATCAAGGCCGCCTGTTGTTTCATACGGAACAATCTCCCTTTTTTCAAATATCATTGTAAGCGGACCCGGCCAGTACTTCTCCGCGACAATATATGCCTCTTTTGGAATCGTTTCCACTATCTTTTCCAAATCCTCCATATTCGTAATATGTACAATTAAAGGATTATCCGACGGCCTCCCTTTCGCTGCATAAATTTTTTCAGATGCTTCCCGGTTAAGCGCATCTGCCCCCAGTCCATATACTGTCTCTGTCGGGAACGCAACCAGGCCTCCTTTTTTCAGAATTGCTCCGGCTTTTTCATATATTCTTTTGTTCTCTTCACTATTCGGTTGTAGTTTGTCTATTTTTTTTATTATCGTATCCATATTTTTATTATACTACACTCTTTTTTTACTTTTCAATTGTTTTTGATGCAAGATACGTTTTTATCCCCTCCGTAATTGCATCGGCAACTTTCTCCTGATATTCCTTTGAAACCAGAAGCTGCGCCTCCTCATAATTACTTAAAAATCCACATTCCACAATAATTGTCGGTACTTCCGTCTTCTTGAGCAGATAATAACTGTCGTTCGGCTTTTCTTCCCTTGTGTTTTCCATATCAAGAGAAAGCAGCGCCGCCTGCATAATATCCGCCGCCTGCTCTCCTTCCTTTGAATGGGAATAATAAAAGACCTGGGCGCCTCTGACATTCTCCTCATGATAACTATTCTGGTGAATACTTACAGCCAGCGCCGGCGCAGTTTTATTAATATACTCCACCCTGGTCTTCATATCCTGCACTTTCTTATTATCAACTTCCTCTCCGGCCAGCATCTCATCCTTTTCTCTTGTCATCCATACCTTTATTCCTTCTTTTTTTAACCTTTTTTTTACCATTTTTCCAATCTGAAGGTTAATATCTTTCTCAAGTGCGTTGTTTATTCCTACCTTCCCGGGGTCTCCGCCTCCGTGTCCGCAATCAATAATCACCGTATCCTCTCCTGTTTTTACTTTCCCGGATGAAACAAGGTCTACAAGTTTTCTGCCGGCTCCTATCAAACCGATAAGTATAATAATAATCAGAATGAGCTCTGCTTTTTTATGCAAAAAATACCCCCTGACGATCCTTATTTTTTAAAATATATGATTGCCGGGGGTATTTTATTTTTATTTACTTATAAAAATATTAGTTTGTATACTTCTGAATCAGCTGCCAGATCTCCGGACTTTCCTGTCCGATTGCCCATGCAGCCGTGCCTGCAAGTTTATAATCTTTCATAAGTTTTAACTTCGGCTCTATAGACTGTTCGTCCTCAAGCCAGATCTTATAGGTCACATTGTCTGCAGACCACTCTGCGTAATTCTGCTGCGCTGCACTATCCACCGTAATCTGAGCTCCGGCCTGCGCGATCCTTTCCTTTGCCGCAGACATGCCCAGTGGCTCACTGGATACTTTCATCGAATATTCCGCGGCGTCTGTTCCCGCATCTGCATCAATCTCAGCCTGAGTCTTCGGCGTCTCCGACCAAAGCCTTGTAAAGAACGGAATTCCACTGATTATCTTCTCTGCCGGCACCTCCTTCAAGGTCTCTTCTATCCCTTCTTTTACAAAATTATAAGAAGATACCGGACCGGCTACCGGTGAACCGCCATAATGTTCATCATAACCCATGATAACTACATAGTCAGCCACAATTCCCTGTTCTTTCCGGTTGTACTGCATATTATATCCCTTTGGGACATAATTATCTACAGACAATACCAGATTATTCTGCCGACACCTTACAGATAATTCCCGGATAAACTGAATATAATGCTCTCCACATTGCTCGGATATCTTTTCAAAGTCAACATTAATCCCGTCGACTCCCACCTGCAGCGCCTGTGCGATCAACTGATTGATAAGATTCTCTCTTCTCGAGGTGTGGCTTAATAACTCATAGGATTCATCGTTTGAACTAATCCCGCCGTCAAAATCTCTGATTGCCGCCCACACCTCAACCTGTGCCTGATGTGCATAATTTACATACTCAGAAGATGCGATGGAATCAAGATTTCCTTCTATATCCTTTACATGGAACCATGTCGGAACAATTGTTGTAAGCCCCTTGCTCTGGGCAATCCTTTGCAGAACACTGTTATTTGCCGTTGAATTTGTGACATTATGCCATGCCATATTAATTGTATAGTCCTTCTTTATACTTGTGTATTCCTGTTCTGCAAATTCTCTGTCTGCAACCCTCATTTCTTCTTTCTTGAGCGCGCTGTTCTTCACATAACCAATAAATCCATCTTTCGTGCGGACCTTTTTCCAGTTTGCCTCGCTCTCTATAATAGTAACTTCATCTTTTTTACTGATTTCGGTAAGTACAGGACTCTTTACTCCGCCCCGATACCGTACCTGCGTATCACGTTTTACTTCTGCAACTGCAGTTTCACCCCAGTCGCTGATAATCATAACTCTGCCCGGATTATCGTATACCTCATATTCAATATCCGTATATTTCTGAATAAACTCCAGTGCAATATACGCTGTGTTTCCTTCTGTTTTTAAAATGACATAGTCTTCACTGTTTTTTTCCTTTGAAACCGTATAATCCTTACTTCCCACCTCAACAGAAACCGTATTATCCGGTAGTGTATACAACATAATATTTTCATTCGGATCCCAGTAGAATCTATTATTAATATAATCCCTGACGATCTCGTATTGTACATATGCTTTGCCGTCTTCTATTTTGGCATGCGGTTCTGTAATCTGATTATTAATGATAACAGCCAGCTGATTCTCATTTTCTATTCCATAATATTCTTTCAGATTCGCCAATTCTTTAGACGGACCATATTTTTTCCACAAAAATGCTGCCGCCACTGCTGCTATGATTAATATGATTAAAAGAAAAATCTTAAGCCCAAGATTTCTTTTCCTTTTTCTCTTATTCTGAGGTTTTCTCGCAACTGGTCTTCTATTCCCGGTATTTTCTGTCACCGGTCTTCTTATATTTCCGGATGCGGATCTGCTTTTTCTTACGGTTCCATCTTCCGGTCTGCGTCTTCTTACAGTCTCGCTCTCTGGTCTGCGTCCCGCAGTTTCGCTTTGCGGCCTGCGCCTTACAGCTTCGGATGCCGCTCTTTTCTTTCTCGCGGCTTCACCCTCCGGTCTGCTCTTTCTTACAACCGTACCTTCCGGTCTGCGTTTTCCTGCAGTCTCGCCTTCCGGTCTGCGTCT
>DKYD01000062.1:448-1209 GCA_002492335.1 Lachnospiraceae bacterium UBA7109 | reverse complement strand
AGTCTCGCCTTCCGGTCTGCGTCTTCTTGCAGTCTCAGATGCGAAACCATTTCTTTGCCCGTCTGATACCTGGCTTCTGACTACACGTCCTGCTGCTGTTCCCGCAGAAGCTCTTGCAGTTCCGGAATCTGACGCCGCTCTTCTTACGCTTTCCCTACGATCTGAAGGCTGTCGGCTGCTTTTATCCTTCTCTTCCATGCTGCACCTCCTATCAGACCTTATTATAACAAAACAGTCGACACACGTCATCAATTATTTCGACATTTTTCTTCACTGAGGGGTATCTATATGTCGTACTAAATATTATTGCCTGTTTTTCACATCATCAAAACACAGTTTTTTTATATCACCTCTGTCATTCAGCACATAATCCCGCATATAAACTGCATCCTCACACATCACATGTGCCTGTACAATCTGCATGGGGCTTGCAGGCAAACCATTCATCAATATATAGACTCCTTCCTGCTCATATCTTGTCAATTCCGCAAAAAGCGCCTGATATTTTTGTTCCCCCACGGTCTCCTCCTCTTTTCAATACATAGCCCCGATAACCATGTCGTTTTTTTCGCATATAATATTCCAAAAGGAAATGTGTCGTGATACATTATCGTATTATATGGCTGTAGAAATCAAGAAGACAGTTCTGTATTGTTATTAAACCTTATAATTATCTTAACTGCTATTACACTTTTTATTCTTCATTCTGATTGTTCGTGCCTGAAACAGCACTGTTTGATTCTAATTTGAATTTGGCAGAT
>DKYD01000062.1:0-140 GCA_002492335.1 Lachnospiraceae bacterium UBA7109 | reverse complement strand
GAATTTGGCAGATTCTGTTAGAATTAATTCAAGAAAATTGAATATATAAAACTAAGTATCCCTCCTTTGTTTTAAAACATCGTTATCAGGGAAAGCTATCTTCTAGTATGGATATTATATATGATACCTTTTTTAAACGC
>DKYD01000028.1:7884-8041 GCA_002492335.1 Lachnospiraceae bacterium UBA7109 | reverse complement strand
AATATTCCGGCGATATGCCTTTGACTATAGAATCTCTGAAATTACGAATATCTGATTTGCTTACTATGCTAACATATTGCAGTTATCCTGACAAGTATCATAAAAAAATATTTTACTGCTGCTTTTCCAAACCATTCTGCTACTGTTATGATGCTCT
>DKYD01000028.1:0-7637 GCA_002492335.1 Lachnospiraceae bacterium UBA7109 | reverse complement strand
TTTTCTGCTACTGTTATGATGCTCTTACGTAAATCCGGTCATATCTTCAGACAGCTTTAAGGACTCCCTGCTTCGTGTATATTTTTGCCGCACTTAATACTTTGGCACAAAGTGGAGTCCTTCTTATTGACAGTATATCTAATAAAGGAAGTTTATTCAGGTTGATCTGAAAAAGGGCGATTAAAAATCCTCCTCAAGCGTCCCTTCTTCGAATCCTTCCTCTGCCGGATCGCTTGTATTGGGTTCAATAATTTCAATTGTTTTCTGCATTTCATTTTCCCCGAAGTTATTTAATCCTTTTTTCTTCGCTATCCCTACCCCAATCGCTATACAGATTTCAAATAGTAACTTTATAAAGTTATCGGGCAGGAGACCTCCCATTAGCTGAGTAGCCCCCACCATCTCACGGTGGGTTCCCCTGGCTTCGGCTATATCCTTCCCACTGCTTGGGCGGATTAGAAACTTTCATCCATTAGTGGCGTGCGCCACCTTTTTACTCTTATGATTTATACAAACGAATTACTGTCTACGATAGTTAAATGCCACACATGCGTCATTTGCACTGGCCACAGAAATACATTTCAACAGCGTATCCACTGTCTGAATCTCTCCCGGTTCAAGAAATACCTGAGAGCCGCCCATCGAAGCGGCGTACTCAGAAACTGCCACCTCATCATCCAGTTTTATTTTCCCATTTGCAATTGCATCAAAAATCAGAAGCATTGTCATAATCTTTGTAACACTTGCCGGCGGACGCTTTGCATCTGCATCCTTTTCATAAATTATCTGTCCGGTAGACGCCTCCATCAAAACAGCCGAAGGTGCAGACACTTCCATACTGTCTCCAGTCTTTTCTTCTGTGCCTGATTCAGTCTGTGCCTCCGTTTCCTCCAGGGCTATGATTCCTTCCGCATCCTTTGCCATAACCGGTTGTACGCACAATGCCGTGCATAGTAAAAACACTCCGAACCTTTTCATCCATTACTCTCCACACAAAACGATTATTACTAATGTAATAAAATCTGCTGCCAAATATTCCTTTTCCGGCAAATCTCTTTACAAATAAAAGAAAATATGGCATATTGTTAAAATATATTTATCTATTCAGAACCCCTTAGAAAATGTTTGAGGCAGGGTTCTGAATAAATATCAGTATATTTGAAGGCATTTGAAAAAAGGAGGATATATGAAACATATATTATTATTTTTCCTGAAACCGCTCTCCTTTCTGCCTGCACTCCTTATGATGTATGTTATTTACAGTTTTTCAGCGCAGACCGGTGAGACATCAGGAAACTTAAGTTATGAAGTAAGTTACAAAATCGTGGAAATCGGAAATGAAATTCTGGATAAAAATCTTCAGGAATGGGAACTTCAGGACTATGCTCATAAAATTGAATATCCGGTAAGAAAGCTTGCCCATATGACGGAATATTTCTTTTTGGCTATCGCAGTTTCTTTCCCATTTTATGTATATGGCCTTCGGGGATTTTCCCTGCTTCTCACCGCCGGTATTATTTGTGTCGGCTTTGCCGCCGGAGACGAATACCACCAATCCTTTGTTGCAGGCAGAGGTCCTTCTAAGAAAGATGTGCTAATTGACAGCATTGGTGTTTTTTTCGGCATTATGACGGTTCGCATTACATGCTGGACCTTTCTTGCACCCTTCCGCTTTATCGGGGACATACGGAAACGTTCCCGTCGAAAACGTATGCGCAATCCAAAAACCCGGAAGGATTACTGACATCCTTCCGGGTTTCTGCTTTATCTACTCAATTCCCAGCACTTTATAATCAAGTTCTTCTACGGTCTTTTTCAATACATCTTCGGAAACCACCGCATTCAGCGTAAGCACTGCTGTTCCCGCTTCATGGCTCACTTCCGCTGTATCTACCTCTGCCAGAGCTTCCAGAGCTTTTTTCACATGTGCTTCACAGTGTCCGCACATCATTCCTTCAATTTTCATCGTCTTTGTCATTACTGCATTTTCCTCCTTCTTATTACTTTCTTGTTTATCTGACATTCTTTCCATATCACCGGAAATAGTATCATTCTTTTTATAGTGTTTATACGGTTTATCCTTTGATGCATCGTGCATCTTAAACCAGTTAATCCGAAGTGCATTTGTTACTACACAGAAACTGGAAAGACTCATAGCTGCGGCTCCGAACATCGGATTCAGCTTCAGCCCGAAAATCGGATACCAGATGCCCGCCGCCAACGGAATTCCAATAACATTATAGAAAAACGCCCAAAATAAATTTTCATGAATGTTCTTAAGTGTTGCACGGCTAAGCCTGATTGCCGCCGGGACATCACTCAGCCGACTCTTCATCAGAACCACGTCTGCTGCATCAATTGCGATATCTGTTCCTGCCCCGATCGCGATTCCCATATCCGCTCTTGTAAGCGCCGGGGCATCGTTAATTCCATCACCTACCATGGCAACCTTGCCCTTTTTCTTAAGCTCCCTGATCACATTTTCCTTTCCGTCCGGAAGTACTCCTGCAATCACTTCGTCTACACCTGCCTGTCTCCCAACCGCTTTTGCTGTACGTTCATTATCCCCGGTCAGCATCACCACGTGAATGCCCATATTCTGAAGCTCCTTCACTGCCTTGGGACTGTCTTCCTTTATGACGTCAGCCACTGCAATCATTCCGACAAGCTTCTCGTCCCTGCTAAAGAAAAGAGGAGTCTTTCCCTCTTCCGCAAGCCTTTCCGCCTCCATTTTTACAGATGCAGGAACCTCTGCCTTTTCAGAAATGAATGTTAAGTTACCACCTGCAAGCCAGGATTTTCCAAGCTTCCCACAGAGTCCATTTCCAGGAAGTGCCTGAAACTGCGTCATTTCTGCATTCTCCTGCGACACCTCTTTCTTCTCTGCAAGCAAAATAATTGCTTTTGCAAGTGGATGTTCACTTTTCTCTTCCAATGCATATGCCACTTTCAACAATTCTTCTTCTGAAACTCCCTCACAGGGAAGCATATCCGTCACCTTTGGTTCGCCACAGGTAATCGTCCCTGTCTTATCAAGCGCAACAATCTGCATTTTTCCTGTTTCTTCCAATGACACAGCCGTTTTAAACATAATCCCATTCTTTGCACCCATGCCATTTCCCACCATAATCGCAACCGGAGTTGCCAGACCAAGTGCGCAGGGACAGCTGATAACTAATACAGAAATTCCTCTTGCAAGAGCAAATCCGATACTTTGTCCGGCCAGGAGCCATATGAAAATTGTAACAGCCGCAATACTGATTACTGTCGGTACAAATACTCCGGATACCTTGTCCGCCACTTTTGCAATCGGCGCCTTCGTCGCAGCCGCGTCACTGACCATCTGGATGATCTGGGAAAGCGTTGTATCCTCTCCAACCCTTGTCGCCTCGCACTTCAAAAATCCTGACTGATTCAGGGTCGCAGCGGACACGCTGTCTCCAGCCTCCTTATCCACCGGAAGACTCTCGCCTGTAAGCGCTGATTCATTCACTGCACTATTTCCCTCTGTCACGATACCGTCAACCGGTATATTTTCTCCCGGTCTTACAACAAAAATATCTCCTGTTCTTACCTGCCCGATGGATATCTCCGTTTCTACTCCGTTTCGAATGACTACTGCCGTCTTCGGCGCCAGTTTCATCAAGCTCTTTAAGGCATCCGTTGTCCTGCCCTTCGAGCGTGCTTCCAGCATTTTCCCCACTGTAATCAGAGTAAGAATCATTGCTGCTGATTCAAAATAAAACTCATGCATGTAATTCATAACTCCATCCATATCCATCCGCATTTGCGCGTCTGTCATGGCAAATAACGCATAAACACTATAGATATAAGAAGCTCCGGCGCCCAGCGCTACCAAAGTATCCATATTCGGAGCCCGGTGCAGCAATCCCTTAAATCCACTGACAAAAAATTTCTGGTTGATCACCATAACAATTGTAGTAAGCAAAAGCTGGATCAGCCCTACAGCAACATGATTATGCCCCAGGCCTTCCGGCAGCGGCCATCCCCACATCATATGCCCCATAGAAACATACATCAGCGGAATTAAAAAGCACAAAGATGCCGTCAGGCGTTTCTTTAACGCAGGAGTCTCTCTGTCCTTCAACATTTCTTCAGCTCCGGCAGCCTTCCGGCTTTCTTGTTCCCCGGAAGTTTTAAGCGACGCGCCATATCCTGCCTCTTCCACTGATGCAATAATTTCTTCAGAGGAAGCCGTTCCCTCCACTCCCATGGAATTCGTTAAAAGACTTACTGCACATCCGGTCACTCCCGGTACCTTTAATACCGCCTTTTCCACTCGCGCACTGCAGGCTGCGCAGCTCATCCCTGTTACTCTGTATTGCTCCATATGCCTGTTCCCTTCCTTTCCAAATTGCAAAACGAAACCTCAATATCTGAAATCATTTCATATCCGGATATTCCTGACTCTGCCGCAATTTTTATTTCATTAACTTCTGCAGCGTTACTACCAGTTCATCAATCGTTTCTTCTTTTCCTTCCCGGATATCCTCCGCCACACAAGTACGGATATGATTTGCCAAAAGGACTTTATTAAAACTGTTCAGCGCTGCATTCGCCGCTGATACCTGAATCAAAATATCAGTACAGTATGCATTATCTTCAACCATTCTCTTAATTCCCCGGATCTGCCCCTCCACACGATTCAGCCTGTGGATCAAATCCTTATATTCCTTCTCTGAACGTTCCTTTGTCTTATGACAACATTCTTTCTGCTCACTCATGAATCCACCTCCTGTACACAACACATTATATACCCCTCGGGGGTATATTGCAAGCAAATTTTGTTTATAATTTCAATGCACGGTATCTGTCTACACAGGCATAAACCTCCTGCTTTCTTGGAAGAGCCAGATTTCCCGGTATATAATCTCCTCCGCAGATTACAGAAAATCCCTGCTTTTCTATATCCGCATACAAGTGTTCTATGATCTCACGCACCGTTCTCCTTCCATTTAACATCTTCTCTTCCATATATTTCAGCATATATCCAAGGCACGTTAACTGTTCATAATCTGCAAGCTGCTCTACATATCTCAAATCCACAGTTTCATGATTCAACTGTACCCCGTCTCTTCCCAATGTTTTTATCTTAATCCGCCCTTTCTGCACAATTCCGGGATTCTTTTCCGGACGCCTCTCAAATCCCGGAAGCTTAGCTTTTACATCCGGAAGCGCCAGAGCCGGGTATCCTTTTGCCGCCCTCTTTGCCACAGCCGTTATCTCTTTTGGCACATAACGGTCCATCTGCACAACTGTATCTGCCGTCTGAAAATATGCTCCTGAGCTTCCGGCAACCAGAACCGTAGAAATACCCTGTATTTCATACAGATCCCGCATCCTCTCAATAAACGGTGTAATCGGCTCCATATCCCGGTGAATCACCTGCTGCATCAATTCATCCCGCACCATAAAATTCGTTGCACTTGTGTCCTCATCTATGAAAAATGCATGTGTGCCGGCCTCTATCGCTTCTATTACATTTGCAGCCTGGGACGTACTGCCGCTGGCATCCTCCGTGGAAAAAGTTTTCGTATCCCTGCCATTCGGAAGATCATTGATAAACATGGAAATATCTGTTTTCTTAATGCTGCGGCCATCCTCTGCACGAATTTTGACAGATTCTGCATCTGTCACGATATATTCACGTCCGTCCCCCGCAATATGAGGGTAAATCCCCATTTCCAGAGCCTTCAAAAGTGTAGACTTTCCATGATAACCTCCACCTACGATCAGCGTAATCCCCTGTTTTATTCCCATACCTGTAATGTTCCCTTTATAGGGAAGTTTTAACACAACTTTCATAGATTCCGGCGAAGTAAATGCAACCGCCCCCTTCATCGGTTTCTGGGACACTCCGGATTCTCTCGGAAGGATCGAACCGTCCGCCACAAATGCGATAAGTCCCAGCTCATTAAGACTGCTTCTTATATATTCCCGGTCTTCTGAAAGCTCCATCACCTTTTCCACGCATGTCTTATTAAGGTTATCATATAACAAAGCCTTTTCCACACATTCCGGAAGGAAGTCAAAAAGAATCTTCATCAGTTCTCTGGAATTAATCGTCCTTCCATTGGCAGGAAATCCCGCTTCAAATCGCACCGTCACATTTCCATTTACCGGGTTGATCGTACATGCGCTTCTCTCAAGAATCTCCTGTCCACATCTTGTTACAGACAAAATCCCGCTCTTTCCGGAACCTTTTGCCTGGAACGAATATCTATCCGCCAGTTTTCCAAACTGTCTGATTAAATGATCCTGAAGCGCTGTCTTTTTGTGTTTTTTATCATAAAGCCGTTTTGGAAATCCTGCAGTCTTACCTGATACCTCAATATGAAGTTTTGAAGGCGCTGCAAACGGATCTCCCTGCACATGATCAATAGAAAGAACGTACTTTCCAAACCGGTACTCTCCTTTTGTTCCTTTATAGGCCGGATATCCTTTATGGTCTATATTATATAAAAGCCTTCTCAAATCTTCTGCTGTTTTCATCATTCAATCCCTCCAAATTGTACGTAACAGTTCAGCCATGACCAGTAAAACGGGCGAATCATGCTTGCATGAATGAGCACGTTATACTGGTCATGAGCAGAACGCCATTTTATGAGCAAAGTTAGCTGCTTTAGCAGCGGGAAAGCGTCGTAGACGCCTTTGCGAATGGCGTGGGCTGAACTGTTACAATTGTACTCATTACTTTCTTGGACATTATATCATTTTTCGTGTTATAATGTTACCATTGTTGAAAAAAATAAAAAAAGGAGACGTATTATGAAATATATTCTGGCATCCGCCTCACCAAGGAGACAGGAATTACTTTCCCGGACGGGAATCACATTTGATGTCATTCCCTCTTCCATAGAGGAACTTATCACAAAGACTGTCCCTTCCGACATTGTTGCAGAGCTGGCATTACAAAAAGCTTCCGATATTTATAATCATCAGGGACTTACTGACACTTTTTCCGGTGACGTCACCGTTATCGGTGCGGACACAATCGTTGTTTACCGCGATGAAATTCTTGGAAAACCTGCTGACGCCGATGAAGCATACGATATGCTTTCTATGCTTGCAGACCGTACACACCAGGTCTATACAGGCGTCTGTCTGATTACGAGAAAAAACGAAATAAAATCCTGCCGGACTTTTTATGAGAAAACAGATGTAACCTTCTATCCCGTCACAAGGGAGGATCTTCACCGTTATATCTCATCCGGCGATCCTTTGGATAAGGCCGGGGCTTATGGAATCCAGGGAGACTTTGCCATCCATGTAAAGAGGATCCAGGGAGATTATAACAATGTAGTCGGACTCCCCGTCGGTCGTCTGTACCAGGAATTAAAAGCATCCGGATGTCTGTAACAACAGTCGCCCGGATGCATGGTAGCTAAAAACAGGATGCCTTCCGGCATCCTGCTCGTTGCACATATTAGTTATACTTACGCTTTCTGGCAGCTTCAGACTTTTTCTTACGTCTTACGCTTGGCTTTTCGTAATGCTCTCTTTTACGAATTTCCTGCTGAATGCCAGCTTTTGCACAGTTTCTTTTGAATCTGCGTAAAGCGCTATCCAACGTCTCGTTTTCTTTCACGATTACATTTGACATAGTCTCACACCTA
>DKYD01000103.1 GCA_002492335.1 Lachnospiraceae bacterium UBA7109 | reverse complement strand
TTTCTGTTATTAAAACACATACATTTTTGTCTCTATTATAAATATTTTATTTTTTAAAGTCAACTCTATAGAATATATTTATTCATTCTATAGAATCTTTTTGTAAATATGATATTTGCTACACTAAATATAAAAACAGAAAGGATCGGATGTTAAAATGACTCCAGGTAAAGATTATAGTTTGACTGTTGGATTACGAATTCGTGAAGTACGTGAAGTTTTAAACATGACCAGAGAACAGTTTAGTGAAAAATGTGATATTTCCCCCAGCTTCTTAACTGCTGTAGAAAGCGGAAAAAAAGCAATCACTTCCAAGACTCTCTATAAAATCTGCACTGCTTTTGACATATCTGCAGATTATATTATATTAGGAAATGGGCACGATTTTGAAGAATCTATGATTATAGAAATGTTAGGCTCTATGGACAAAACATCACAGGAACATGCTGTCCGGATATTGCGCGAATATATCAGCGCCATTAACGCTTTAAAGAAACAGTGAGGGATTGTCCGGCTTATCCGTCAATCCCTCACTGTCTTCCATACCTGTCTGCCAAAACACCAGCACAGCCTCTTACAGAATCAGATCCCTCACCTTCTTATATTCCTCCAGGCTATATGCTTCAATGACATTTCCCTGTATCACATAAAGAACCTGATCAATATACACGCCCCTCGCTGCCAGAGAAGTATTTCCATTAATTTCTTCTTCCATCTTACACACGAAGCCCTTTCCTTCCTGATACTCGAAAATATAATAGTTCTGACCTCCGTCTGTGTAACCGGAAAATCCAATGATATTTTTCCCGACGTCTGCAAGGACCGCCTTATAGTCGTATGACGCATCTGTGGAAAATACATTTTTCAGAATGTACGTATCCTCTTCCTTCACATCTGACGGATCCGATATATCAAACATGGTGAGCTTTACACCATCCGCCATCATACCTTTTTCATCCACATTCATTCCGATTCCAAGAAGCTTTCCTTCTCCATAAGGATGCAGGTAATCAGAAAATCCGGGAATCTTAAGTTCTCCGATAATTTCCGGATTCTCCGGATCAGAGAGATCCACAGAGAACAAAGGGTCTGTCTCGCGAAATGTAACAAAATATCCGGTATCGCCCATAAGCCTTGCAGAATAAATGCGCTCGTCTTTTGCCAGTTCTGTAATAGATCCTGTCTCCTCAAACTCCATATCCAGCACATAAACCGCATTGGTATCTCCCTGTGTCACTACGACCCGAAGGTGATCCTTATATTCATCAATACAGAAGGAATCGTGAATATAGCCGTTTATTGTCGCCTGTGCGCCACCCTGGAACACTCCGTTCTGATAGCTGATCCGCTGCAGAGACGTTGTCTCCATCGTATTTTCATTATAATTCCATGTTGTCTCATAATAATAAATATTACTGTTGCTTACATATATCTGACCGCTTCCGGACAGAATCGCCTTACTCTCACAAACCTTATCCGGAGCTTCCATACTGACTGACGTCAGAACCGTATATCCACATGCCAGCTGTTCCGTCGGAAGGCAGATATCCTTCTCTGCAATCAACTCTCCATTTACAGCCGGCACATAAGTCTCCGGTCTGTCTTTGGCAATTCCATTATCCGTAATATCATAATTACTGAAGAGATAGAGGTATCCATCCGCCATACGGGAAGAATCATAACTTCCGCTCTGTCTGACTCTTCCGAGTTCTTCCGGCTTTTCCGGATTGGAGATATCATAAGTAACTGCCTCTATCGTCCCGTTATGATTATACATATCCATTTCTTCAACTGCAGCGCGGCCATTATCCCTTTCGCAGATAGCAACCAGCTTCTTACCCTCCACATCGAGATACATTTCATAAATCAATGAAGCATCTTCCGGGTTAATCGTCTGTCTGCTTTCCAGCTGATCACCCATTGTATCAACTACCGATATTTCTGTCTGCCCGTTTTTGAGAATATACAGATATCTGCCGTCTGTTTTTACAATATCTCCTTCGTCCACGCCCTCCTGCCGGACATTCGTCCTGGAATAAGACATTCCTCCATCCACATCCCTGGCGCTTCCTGTATCCGCCATTGTCTCCGTTTTCTCCATCGCAGCATCCTCAGCGGTCGCCGTCCCATATGCACCCACTTTTTCCAGTTCTTTCTCCCAGTTCCGGTAGCATTCATACACCTCTTCATAGTCATCCGCAGTTTTTATCTGACCCACCTTTCTGACTTCGGATCCTGTCTTCTGGTTCAGGTAACCATTTTTATATATAAACACTCCACATACAAGGACAAGGCACGCGGCAATCACTCCTCCGATCCGGTATACCCGGACATTTCGTTTCTTCTTCCCTTTTTTCTCCAGCATATGCTGTACTGATTCAGGGGTGAGATTCTCCGGTACCTGGATATCACTGCTTTTTTTCCTTAATTTCTCAATCACATTCTGCTCCTGATTAAGCATCACGATCACTCCTTTTCAGACTCATTTTAGTACACATTCCATTTTTGAAAGCGCACGGCTTCTTTTCGAGCGCACTGTATTTGCATTCAATTTCAACATATCTGCAATTTCACTGCTGTTATAACCGCCGAAAACAGACAATCCTATGATCAGCTGTTCTTCCTCCGAAAGAATAAAAAATGCATTTCTGACGTCCAGCGCCAGTCCATAGTCGGATTCATCCATCCGCGTTTTCTCATACAGCTCTTTCTCTGAATTCATATTTTCCAGATATGTATTCTCCCTGGATGCTTTTTTCAGCCGCTTTTTACAGATATTTGAAAGGATTGTAAAAATCCAGCTTTTAAATGCTTCTTTTTTCCGAAGGCTGTGAATATTTTCATATGCAGATATCACTGCCTCGCTCACCACATCCTCCGCCTCATGACTATCCTTCATCAGGCACAGGGCAAAGTGATATAAGTCTGTGTAAATCTGCTCATACATCTGCGCAAATGTCTTCGCATCACATCTCATAACTTTTCCTCCAAAATAATGGGCCGCCCACCGGGTATTCTTCTTGTGGAATACTCTGCTTCGTATCAGTTGTTACATATATTAGAGTCTTTTTTTGGAATAATTGTTGCAAAAAAGCGGGATAAATTTATCAATTTCAATGATAAGTCTATCCCGCCTTTATAATACTGCCCTTAATTATCCTCTGTAATAATTAATCAGACATCCTTTCAGAATAATCTCTCTTTCATTATCCGTCATATCTCCAAGCGTCAGTGTAATCTCTTTCAGAGAATCCCCTACTACATAAGCCTTAATCTCTGCTGCTTTTTCTTCTACTGCCTTTCTCACATCCGGCACGAAGATATAGTCACCGTTCTTAAATGACAATGCTTCATGATTTTCTTCTGTAATAAATGGAAGCATTCCCCAGTTGATCAGATTCGAGCGATATCTCTTTGTCGCATATTCATTTGCGATATTTGCCCATCCGCCAAGAACCTTCTGACAGGATGCTGCCTGCTCTCTGGCTGAACCGTCTCCCGGCTTCACTGCAAATATCGTACTTCCGACGCCAATATTTCCTTCTCCCGCATCCGGATATGCTTCTTTGATCTTCTCCATAACAGGCTTCAATTCCTCCAGCGCCGAGAGCGGACATTCTCCTGCCTCGATTGCTTTCTGAGCAGCCTGTACTTCTTTTGCACGGCCCACGTAAGCAGGATCCTTTCTTGACAATGCAAATTCTGCAAGCCCAAGCGGATTAGAACGGTAAGAGGACGTCTCACCGGATGGAATCAGCTCGTCTGTCGTCGTAACCGGATCATGAATCTCTGATACAACCTTCAGAATCAGATTCTCCGGAAGCGGCGACATTGCCGGCCAGTCCTTGATGTTTGGTCCAAACTGGATTTCCACAGAAGGATCTGCGACACCGTGGCTGTCAAACACACGGTTTGCATAAATATTACTGTCAAAATGATATTTCTTTCCTGTATATTCTACATCCATTGCTGTCGCCGGAGTAAGATATCCCTTATTCGCTGCAGTTGCTGCAATAGAACGGGCATCCATAAGAGCAACGGAAGCAATCTGTCCACTCTGTAACTTAGAGCCTTCACGGTTCGGGAAGTTACGTGTGGAATGACGAATGGAAAATGCATTGTTCGCCGGAGTATCTCCCGCACCGAAGCACGGACCGCAGAACGCTGTCTTTACAATCGTTCCTGCTGCCATCAGATCTGCAACAGCGCCATTCTTTACAAGCTCCATATAGATCGGCGTACTTGCCGGGTATACGCTAAAGGTAAATTCATCAGATCCAATGTAATGTCCCTTTATAATGTCTGCTGCCGCACAGATATTTTCAAATCCGCCGCCTGCACAACCCGCGATCAATCCCTGATCTACGTATAATTTTCCATTGCGGATCTTATTCTGCAGAGAATAATCCACAGCGCCGTCAAGACTTACAAGCGCTTTCTTCTCTACATCATGAAGAACATCTTCAAGATTCGCATTTACTTCATCAATCGTATATACATTTGACGGATGGAACGGCATCGCAATCATCGGCTTGATCTCACTTAAGTTTACATATACCATGCCATCATAGTAAGTAACTGCTCCCGGATTCAGTTCCTTGTAATCCTCTGTTCTTCCATGAATCTCATAGAATTCTTTAATCTTTTCATCGGTTGTCCAGATAGAAGACAGACAGGTTGTCTCTGTCGTCATAACATCTATTCCGATACGGAAATCTGCACTCAGTTTACTTACACCCGGTCCTACAAATTCCATCACTTTATTATTCACATATCCATTGGCAAAGGTTGCACCGATAATTGCAAGCGCCACATCCTGCGGACCTACGCCTTTCATCGGCTCTCCATCCAGATAGATACCAACCACTCCCGGCATCTTAATATCATAAGTTTTATTCAAAAGCTGCTTTACAAGCTCCGGGCCGCCCTCGCCCATAGCCATAGTTCCTAATGCACCATAACGGGTATGGCTGTCCGAACCAAGAATCATCTTGCCGCCGCCCGCGAGCATCTCACGTGCAAACTGGTGAATGACTGCCTGATGCGGCGGTACGTATACACCGCCATATTTTTTCGCACAGGTAAGCCCAAACATATGGTCATCCTCGTTAATGGTTCCTCCTACTGCACAAAGAGAATTGTGACAGTTCGTAAGAACATATGGAATCGGAAATTTCTCAAGACCTGACGCACGTGCGGTCTGGATAATTCCGACAAATGTAATATCATGAGAAGTCAGCTTATCAAATTTAATCTGCAGACGTTCCATATTATCAGATGTATTATGTGCAGACAAAATTCCATATGCCATCGTCTGCTTCGCAGCTTCCTCCGGCGTAACATCCTGTCCTGTTTTTGCTTTCACTTCTTCCTCATCTGTAACAATCTCTGTTCCATTCAACAAATATGCGCCAGTCTCATATAACTTCACCATATTCTTTTCTCCTTCTTATTTCTTTTATTTATGACTGCGGAAACATTGCTTCCTCAATTTTATCTATCTCGCTCTGTTCAAGTCCGTAGGTATCATCAGACCCTTTCGTTACTTTCACTTCAATAGTCTGCGCTTCTCCATATTCATTTGCCGCTACAGAACGGTTGATACTTTCTATCAGAAGCTCCATAAACACACTGCTGTCTGTTACGTCCTTTCCCGCAGCAACCATCTCCTGGGCCACAGCCGCTGAATTTTCCTGTAATGTTGTATATACATTAGATGGCTGAACTTCTATTTTAATAACATAGCTTCCATCTTTCTGCTTTTCTGATCCCTTTACATCATATTTTGCAAGCTGCTCAATCCCCTTTGTATTTTCCAGATAAGTGTTCACCGTTTCATCATCTGTGATTCCCATAGTCACAAGCTGCTGCTTTGCAAGCTGCACTTTATTATCTTCAATCTCCTTTTTCGCTTCATCTACTGAGATGCCGCGGAAATCCGCATACTCTTCATATTTTCCCTGATAATTCGCATCCAGCGCACTTTTGGTATATCCTGCCGCATCAAACTTTACTCCACAGGCAGAAAGACCCAGACACATCATAATTGCTAATGCTGCTGCTAAATATTTGCTCATCTTTTTCATAGTTCTCATTCTTCTCCTCTTTTCATATATAATTTCATTATTCAAGTTTAATACGTATGCCTTATGAATGTCAATGTTATTTTCTGCATATGTATATAAAAACCGAAAAATCATATAAGGATCATTATGTCAAAAAAACGTTCTGCTCTTTTAGCTGCTTGTTTTCTTTTTTTACTTCTTTTAGCAGTTTTTATTTTCCGGATATTTAATCAAAATGAAAACCGGCGATTTCTTTCTTATACCGACAGCCTTTTTCGTCAGGAAGTCTCTTCCGACACCATTACGTTTCACTATACGCTAAAAAATCCTTCCGATTATAATCTCTCAGATACTCCCGTCTCTTATGGCGCACTGAGCACTGATGCACTGTCCAGATGCGCTGCTTCCGAAAATGCACTTGCCATTCTGCACTCCTACAAACGCAGCCGCCTCTCAGAAGAAAACAGGCTGACCTATGACGTCCTTGAATTCTGCTTCGAGCATTCCCGTGACAGAGCCCGGTATACATTATACGAAGAACCCCTTGCTCCTTTAACCGGTACCCAGTCCCAGCTTCCGGTTATTTTATCCGAATATCGGTTTCACACGGAAAAGGATTGTAAGACCTATCTTGAGCTGCTTGCACAGACGCCCGAATATTTTCATTCTATTATAGAATTTGAGAAAGCAAAATCCAAAACCGGGCTTTTCATGTCTGACAGCAATGTCGAAAACATTATTCAGGAATGTGAAACATTTCTTCAGATGGGTGATAAGAACTATCTGTATTCTTCTTTTGAAGAGCGGCTGCAGGAGTTAAACCTTTCTTCTGATAAAGCTTCATCTTACATACAGGCAAACAAAAAGCAGATAGAATCTTATGTATATCCTGCATATCAGGAGCTTATAAATGAACTGAAAAAGCTCTGCGGCACAGGAAATAACAATAACGGCTTATGTTATTTTCCCGAAGGCAGAAAATACTATGAGATCCTTGTAGAAACAGAAACGGGTTCTTCCCGGAGCATTTCCGAACTTCAGGCGCTTACCCTTGCACAAATGACAGAGGATTCTGCTGCCATACAGGAGATTCTTGCCCCGATATCAGAAGATTTATCTTCCTTTTCAGATATTTTTAATGCAAACGGAACTCTTCTGGAGAACCCGGAGCCTGCTGCCATTTTAGATGAGCTGAAAGATCACTTATCCGATTCTTTCCCGACGCCTCCCAAAGTCAAAACACAGATAAAATATGTCCAGGAGTCTATGGAAGAATACTTAAGTCCTGCTTTTTATATGATCCCGCCTATAGATAATTCCACAAATAACGTGATCTATATTAACCGCGGTCATATGCCTGATGATCTCTCACTTTTTACAACGCTTGCCCACGAAGGCTATCCCGGCCATCTATATCAGACGGTCTACTATGCTTCTACCAACCCTGACCCGATACGTAATCTTATGAACTTTGGGGGCTATACCGAAGGATGGGCCACCTACACGGAAATGATTTCCTACTATTATGCACCTGTCTCCAAAGAACAGGCTACTCTACTTCAGCGCAATGCTTCTATTATCCTCGGACTTTACGCACTTGCTGATATGGGAATTCATTATGATGGCTGGACTCTTCTTGATACAATATCATTTTTTCGGGGATATGGAATCACGGATACGAATACAATTGAAGACATTTACAACCTTATTATTGCAGATCCCGCAAATTATCTGAAATATTACATTGGCTATGTGGAATTTCTACAATTAAAAAAAGACGCCATTCAGATATGGGGAAAAGATTTTTCACAGGAAAAATTTCATAAAACCGTTCTGGATGCCGGACCTGCGCCGTTTAGCATTCTGAACAAAAAAATAACAGAAGGCATATCAAAATAACGATATGCCTCCTGCTGTTTTTACACAGCCCCCGTCATAATCCCGGCAAGGAACACACTGGCCACAAGGCCTGCAAAAGTAGCAAAAAGTGCGCCTGATAATGTATATCTCGTCTTTGAAATCTTTGCAGTCATAAAATATACACTCATCGTATAAAAAATAGTCTCTGTACATGACATACTGATGGACGCGATCAACCCCAGATATGTATCCGTTCCATATTCTTTATATATATCCAGCAAAAGACCTGTAGACGCAGATGAAGAAAATAATTTCACAACAGTAAGCGGAACAAGCTCTCCTGGAAATCCTATATACTGTGTAAACTTTCCAATCATATCTGCAAGAAACTCCAGAAATCCGGAAGCCCGCAGCACTCCTACTGCTACCATAAGTCCCACAAGCGTAGGCATAATTCGTATGACCGTAAAAAAACCACTCTTTGCTCCTTTGATGAACGTGTCATAGACGTCCACTTTCATCATACATCCGTAACATACAATTAAAAATATTACAAAAGGAATGATAAAATCTGCTACATATAATAAAAATTTCATCTTCTGCCCCGTCCCGGTATATTTCCTTTCATATATATGTACTTTTTCTGTCTCTCATACCGCATATTCCCGTTTAACTGTTATGTTTATTGCCGCGGAATACTTTTTGTTATATTTCCATATAATTTAAAAAATGTTTTTACGGGTAATCAATCCTATGCTTAACTATTTATGGGCCGGCATGATCCTCGTCGGCATCGTCTTCGCATCATTTACCGGTCACATACCTGACATCACAGATGCAGCCATAGATTCCTCAAAAGAAGCCATCACCTTATGTATTACCATGATGGGCGTCATGTCTTTCTGGATGGGTCTCATGGAAATTGCAGGAAAGGCCGGGATAATCGAAGCCGCATCAAAAAAAATGCGGCCGTTAATTCATTTTCTGTTCCCCGATATTCCAAATGACCATGAAGCATGCGAACACATCACAACAAATTTTATTGCTAATTTTCTCGGGCTGGGATGGGCTGCGACGCCGGCCGGACTTAAGGCAATGGAGCAGCTCTCTAAGCTGGAAGAAGACCGAAGAAAAGGGCGCTTGCCTGGTCCGGTGAGGAAACAGGGGATCGCAAGTAATGAGATGTGTACCTTCCTGATACTGAATATCTCTTCCCTACAATTGATTCCGGTCAATGTAATCGCCTACCGGTCACAATATGGAAGTGTGAATCCAGCGGCGATCGTAGGGCCGGGGATTGTGGCAACGGCAGTGAGTACGCTGGCAGCGATTATTTTTTGTAAGGTAATGGATCGGAAGAAGCGAAGAGAATGATGAACTTTACTTTTAATAAAATTATATTTTCATCAACGCAAATCGCATGATTAACAACAAAAATTATCAATGTTCATATCATTTCATCAAATATGTGTTGACAATAAGAAAGAGCTATAGTACCATCAAATAAAAAACTGGAGAAAACAATGATTTACAGTACTATAAAAAATGATTTTTTAAAGGAATATCCCGATTACAGCTCAGATATCCATAATTTTACCAGATATTTAGAAACACAGTGGAATGGAAGTTTAGATGATGAAACTTTTGCGGTTTTTTTTGGAGGAATAAATGTAGAATTTTTGATGAAAAGTCTTATATATTTCATAAAAAAAGGTAATTTTTCAAGTAAATCAAAGGCAAAGCGCTACTCCTCAGCACTTGGTCAGTATTTCTATTTCGCTGGAAATTATACTAACATAAATAAAGAACTATACAATTCAATTGCATCTAATCGATTACGTAAAGATAGCTACATACAAAGAATGTTCACTTATATTGAAAGATGTGATCAATTGGCTGAAATAACGGAACAAAAAGCACTTATTAAAGAGGAAGTCGAATATATTTTAGATTGGACAAACCAACAACTTGATAACCCAGAATGGAATGATCCAACAAATTTTAGAAAAGCAATGGCCTCATTAGGAATAAAACTAATGCTTCTCTATGGAATAACATATCGTGAACTAAGGAAATTAGATTGGAATCATTATGATAATAAATATGGTTTTATTACAATAAATGGGTTCTCACTTCGTTTACCCGTAAACCTGTCAGTACAATTAAAACAATTAAAAGATTTTATAGATAATAAAAAAATTTGTAATGAACAAAATACGATTTTTACAGATTTCTATGGTAAATCATGGGGTAATATCACATCATCATCCGGTATACCCGACTATTTAAATGTATTACTAAACACAACAAGCATAACCTGCATTGTGAAATATGGGATAAGTCAGCTAATAAAAGCAGGAATAAGTGATTCTATTATAAAAAAGCTAACCGGAGCAAGCGATAAATTAATCCATGGATGTATCATGCAAAAAGATGAATATTTAAAAAATGAAATTAATAATAAGTTAGTT
>DKYD01000099.1:3131-3294 GCA_002492335.1 Lachnospiraceae bacterium UBA7109 | reverse complement strand
TCTCTCCAAGGATATCTCTAAGCGCATAGGCGCTTGCTTCTTCCGCCTGCTTTTCTCCATTAATATAAAGTATAGTAGAAGCCTTCGTATATACAACCGTCACATGATACCAGCCGTCATATCCTGTCGCATAGCTTGTCACTGCCGGTCTTGCTCCATTGTT
>DKYD01000099.1:0-2839 GCA_002492335.1 Lachnospiraceae bacterium UBA7109 | reverse complement strand
CACTGCCGGTCTTGCTCCATTGTTATTATAACGTTCTGCTCTTGTTGTTCCGCTGATGTCGACAATTCCCAGATAATGCTCTTTCGAATATTCCTGTTTGTCTGCATTCGGCGCTGCAAAGAAGCCCCAGTTTGTCTTACTGTTCTCTGGATTGATCTGATAAGATACTGTCATCTCTTTTACACCTGTCAGAAGACTCTTTCCATCCTTATCCGTTACAACAAGATGCTGTCCATTTCCGTTTAACTTCAACGCTTTTCCTGTTCCATGCGCTTCCAGTGTATACGTGCCGGTTGCTTTTGCATTTCCTCCGTCAAAGTAACTTCCATCTGCATCACTGTCAAAATCAAACTGTGCAAGCACCTTTGTCTCTGCTTCCACATTATTGTATTCTACACCTTCTACGATAAAAGTTGTAATCGAATTAGCTTTCATAGCAGCAGTAAAACTTCTATTCTGCTTATCCGCCTCAATTTGAGCCTTCTCTGTTACATCTGCCCAGTTTTCTCCTGTCTCTACAGAACCACTCGTACGGATAGCTGTTATCTTGTCTCCCATAGACTGGAACTCTCCCAGATCAAACGCCCATGTTTTATCTTCTGCACTGGTGTTTAACGCTACGATAACTGCCTTCTTTCCCTTCGGGTCATAAGCTGCGAGTGTGTCCTCACCGGAGCCGATAATCGTATAGCCCGGACGGATATACCTTGAAAACTGTCCATATGCATAATATTTCTTCGTCAAAATAATTTCTTTTTTATCATGGTCTGCAATTGCCAGTCCCCAGTATCCTCCGTTCAAATTCATTTTACCGGTTAATTGGTTCCAGTCTTTATAATCTACTGTACTGCTGTCTGCCATCCTGGAATCTATATGTGTATCAATCGCATTCCACAGAATCCATGCTGTAGATTTCAGCTCATTGACGTCCTTCATGACCCTTTTCCCGAATCCTAATGCCGCTGTCATCTCTCCTGCATTTGAGCCTGCTGTAAACGTACCGTCCACCTCTGACATCCACAGATTTTTGCCTGCGCTTTCTGCCAGCGCGCTGAGTTCCTTCCTCTTAGAACCTCCATATGTATGAACATCAATTCTGGAAATAACATTTTTTGCTTCCTCGGACAATTTGTTATATGAAGTGATCTGTGTATCAATATTTGTCTCATCCGTACCGGAAATAATAATGTCAATTCCCTTTTTCTTTAGTTCCTCGTTCAAAGCAACAATAATTTTCGACTGAGACTCTCCCTGGTCAAAATGACATCCTTCCTGCTTATTACTGTTTGCTCCCCAATAGTTCGTATAAGGCTCGTTCATAGGAGTTGTACTCTGGAATGTAATGACGCCTTCCTTATTCCAGTGCTCAATAACATCCGCCATATACACAGCAAACGCATGATAGGAATTTGTACGCAGGTTATCTTTTCCCGCATCTGTCGCACCGGAACTACATCCACTGTTTGTCATAAAATACGGAGGAGAATTAGAAAATGCTTCTGCAATAAAATCTGTTCCGCTGGCCTGCGCTGCTGCTTTCAATATTGCCACCTGGTTCTTGTCCGCATCCCAGTCATAATTCCATGCATAGCCACACTCTTCGTCTACTCTTGTGTAATTTTCTGTGTACCAGGATAATGGTTTCTGCTCTGTAAGAACAATTCTTGTCACATCTGTCGCATACCCGGGCACCGCGGAATCGGAACGAGTAATATGCGGACTATGAAGGAAATCTTTATTTCCTTCCAGAACCCCTTCTTCTCCTGACTTGACAACTGCCATTTTCACAAAATCCAAAGCCCAACTGCTGCCGGAATCATTGATTTTTGTTCCGCCTATATCCACAGTGTTATTCCCTGCATTCATAGCAACATTTCTAAACGTCACCAGATAAAGATTATTGTTGTTGCCTGAGGCAATCACATTATTGTTAATCTCTGCTGTAGCAACCTGATATTCAACACCATTTACTTTGATAGCCGAACTTCTGTCTGCATTATTACCGGTCAACGTCAGGAGCAGCTTTACTGTATAATTAGCTTTTTCCTTCACATTTACCGTATAATGAAGATTATCTCCTTTGTCAACTGCATCATTGATTCCATTGACCCAGCCGATCATCTTAAATTCACCTACGTTTTCTCCCTGTGTAATACCAAAATCTGCATCTGAAACAACATATTTTACATTTGTCATTCCGGTATTGGTACTCGGAGACATTGACGTTCCTTTATATTCTGGCGTATATCCGGTTGTCTCCAGATCATAAAACAAGGCTTTGGAATTAACAGGAACCTTCGTTACCTCGCCTACCAGATCTCCGCCTCCGACATTATAACGTCCGATATTCATATCCAGTCCTTCATCGCCAAAAAAGAGTCTGGCTGCTTCCGAAGTCAGTGTCTTATCATACCCGAGCCGGTTCGCCCACCAGCAAAGGGAGGTCCCCCATCCCTCAAACTCACCCATACCATCATTATTGGTATCATGAAATACAGAGGCTGCCTCCGGCTGGAGTTTTACTACCTGATCTGCATCTGCCGCTTTCACATAACCTTCACTTACCGGAAGTGCGGTTATGCACAGCGCAGCGACTGTAACTGCTGCAATTTTTCTTTTTAAATTTTTCATCTTCTCTCCCTTCCTGCGTATAAAACACAGATTTCTCTTTAATGATGTAATTTCACTGGTTTAAAATTATAACATATTTTTCTAAGAAAATGTTTGTAATTTTTATACTATATACTTGTAATTTTTATTGTAATTTTGATTATCAAAGAAAATGAGGTATAACTTCCCATATAAAAAGTAACAGTTCAGCCCACGCCATTCGCAAAAC
>DKYD01000010.1 GCA_002492335.1 Lachnospiraceae bacterium UBA7109 | reverse complement strand
TGTATTACCTTCTGTATATACAACCGTTACATGATACCATCCGTTATATCCGGTTGCATAATTTGCCACTGTCGGTCTTGCACCATTGTTATTATAACGTTCTGCATTTGTTGTTCCGCTGATGTCTACGATTCCAACATAATGCTCCTGCTGGTATTCCTGCCTGTTTGCATTCGGCGCTGCAAAGAATCCCCAGTTGGTCTTGCTGTTCTCCGGCTTGATCTGGTAGGATACTGTCATCTCTTTTACGCCTGTCAGAAGACTTCCGCCATCTTTTGCCGTTACATTCAGGAACTGATCTGTTCCGTTAAGCTTCAGCGCTTTTCCTGTACCGTGATCTTCCAGTGTGTACGTACCGGTTGCTTTCGCATTGCCTCCTTCGAAGGACTCTCCGTCTGCATCAAAGTTAAAGTCTGCAAGTACTTCTGGTATCACCGGCTCCTCCGGTTCTTTTCCATCTCCCCATTTTTCCTGCAATGCCTCGTATTCTTTTGCTGTTACCGGCATTACATAACCGTGGCGGAACTTACTTGGGAAGGAGAACTCATTGCTGTCTAACATACGGAACTCCCCTGACTCAAGATCCGTTGTAATGAGTGGGTAATATCCCTGGTCTCTTGCAAAACGGTCTACCATGAGACACCACTGGTCTTTACCGTCTGCCGTCTTTTCATTCATCTTAAAGATAATCGGTCCCTCTACAGATCCCTGAGCAGCCGGAAGATTGGTAGACAGTGTCTGTGATGGAATATCTGTGAACTCACCAAGTACGGTCTCTGACTTATCGACCATAATTTTTCCAGTCACCTCATTCTTCGTATAACGATAATACATACCATCATTCTGAATCATGGTCGAATCAATGATCTTAGTCGGATATCCGTTTGTCTGCATCTCACCCTCACGATATAATTTTGCATCCGTAAAAGTTCTGAAATCTCGTGTCTTACAATAGTAGATTGCATGGTTCTCATATTCCTGTGCAATAGAACCTGCTGCGTTTAACTTAATACTTGTCGCGGACCAGTATACAATAAACTCACCTGTTACATTATCATATACAAACTCCGGCGCCCATGTACATCCTGCATTCTCCGGCGCAATCTCTGCCATCCACGGCTCACTCCAGTTTACAAGGTCATCCGATTCCCATACAACGATGCTGTGACTTCCATTACCACCGCACTGAACCCATGAATTATGTATGTCACCTATTTTATTTGTTGCAATGCTTAAGTCTGTTGCGATCATATAATATTTATCACCATCCGGTGTTCTTCCAATAAAATGATCCCGCAGTCCATTTTCACCCATAACACTTGTGAGAACCGGCTGGTTATTATTCAAGTCTTTCCAGTTCAGCCCATCTTTGCTTATAGAAAAGTATGTCTGCTCGTCTGCATAAGTATTTTCTGATCCTGTAAAGTGTACAAATAAATAGCCTACGTAGTCTTCATCTTTCACTTCTTCCACTTTTGCTTTTACAGTCACCTCATATTTCTTCGTTACTGATTCTTCTCCATTTTTAGAGAATATTGCGGTAAGGGTAACCTTTGTATCTTTGTCCTGTCTTGTAACTACTCCTGCAGGAGTTGCGTCGTATCCGGCATTTTCCGTAACTTTTGTACTGATCACATCTTCATTGGATGACTTC
This sequence comes from Lachnospiraceae bacterium UBA7109, assembly GCA_002492335.1. Taxonomy (GTDB): domain Bacteria; phylum Bacillota; class Clostridia; order Lachnospirales; family Lachnospiraceae; genus UBA7109. The sequence goes on along the minus strand of DKYD01000010.1, from coordinate 4,040 downwards.
CATGCAACCTTTACGCCGTTAATCTCTTCCGGAAGGGTGATATTGCCCTTGATGCTGTCTGCATTCGGAATCGCAAATTCATCAGAAACATATTTTACATTTCCAACTGCCGCTTTCCTTGCTTTTGCATCCTGCTGTGTAACCGACCAGATCTCTGCGGATGACATTGCATAATCATACACTTTTACATTGTCAAAATATCCGCGGAAATATTTATCTGCACTATAGAAGGATTTCCCAAGATATGCCTTCAGGTTCGTGCCCAGGTCGGATAATTTAACGCCTGTAGAAAGATTCTCTGCAATAAGCTCTCCGTCCTGATACAGGCTTATCGTTGTAGGTGTTACTACCATCTTAACATTAATCCATCTTCTGCTGTTGTTTGGATGTTTAAAATCTGCCTCTGCGACCTTCTCGGTATTAAAACTTCCTGTTGTAAGCGCCAGCTTCATATGAGTGGGATCAGTCTTGAGGAACAGATACTTCTGATCGCTCTGTCCAATAGCAAATGTAAAGAAATATCCACTTCTTGTAACCTCGTTGACATCCATGGAAATCGTTACAGAGTCCCTGCCGTCAAAGAAACCTTCCGGGAATGCAAGGAAACTGTCGCTTCCGCCCACGTCAGTTCCTCCATCCAGATAGAGTACCTGCCCATAATCGTCATCTTTCACATAAACTGCACCGTCTGACAGCGTTGCACTATTGTTTCCCACACTGTCCTTTGCCGTCCCCTTTGCAAAGGTTTCATTAAAGTTATACTCCAGAACCGGCTTTGACTCCACTACTTCCCCTTTGACTGTAACAGTAATTTCAACATTTCTGTATTCATCTGCTACAAGCTCATCGTCTGTCATGTTCAGAATCGGCATTCCATCTTCGGTAAAGAATACCTGCTTCAGATAACAGTGACGGCACGGATCATATAATGGATCTCCGTTATGGACGCCTCCTGCTGTTGTATGCGTGTGTGTCGGTCTTGCATGATATACAATGACCGGATTACCATATTCATCCACGGTAAAAGAGTTATGTCCAGGACCGGACACCACACTGTTAAAATCTGTACTTGTCAGAATCGGATAGCTTGTCTTTGCCCAGTTTTCCTTCTTTGTAAGGTCTGCAGTTTCATCTCCGGTCAGAACTCCCACACAATATTCCATTCCCGTACCGGATGCAGAGAATGCAAGATTTACCTTACCGTCTTTCTTGATCACTGCCGGTCCCTCATTTACACGGTTGTTAACACGCTCCCATGAAAACTCCGGAACAGTGATAACTGTACATTTGCTTGTCAGCCGTGTCGGATTCGATGGGTCAATCGTTGCAATATACAGGCTGGAATCTCCCTGTGTCACATCCGCCCATACAAGATAATGTCTGCCGCCTGCCTCAAAATAAGTCATATCAAGTGACATTGCATTCATGCAGTTATCTCCGGACATCGGTTTCACACGCTCTGGTTCTCCCCAGCTTGCCGGGTTCATCATATCTGCTTCATTGTTACATCTGAGCATAAACGGACGGATATTAAACCGGTTGCCTGTCTCAGCCACGCATGCCGTACTGACGTAATACCAGTATCCGCCAATCTTATGTAACTCCGGCGCCCAGATAAAACGTCCATATCCATTTATGGAACTTTCATCCCATATCGTCACTTCTTCCGCGTCTGCCAGACCACTTAAAGTCCTGGATCTTCTCAGAATCAATCGGTCATAACCTTCCGCATCATTACTTCCATTCATCGGATAAGACGAGGTAAAGTAATAATATCCGTCCGTCTCATTATAGGTAACAAATGGATCTGCTCTTTCTGGTATCAAAGGTGTGTCTGCATCTGTACGGTTGGAGTTTCCGCCGACGACTCCTCTGATCGTATATTCACCTGACCTGGAAGTATCTATTCTTGCAAGATCTGCTTCGTTCCATTTAATCCCAAGTGTTCTCGTCTCACCGTTCGAATACTCTGCTTTTACCGTATCTTCCAGTGTATAACTGCCGCCTTTTTCAATCTCAATATCCTGGATCTTAGAAAGGTCAATTTTTGTATTATATGGATGTCCGAAATGCTCATTCAACACTTCATACTCTGCATTGGTCAGCGCAAGCGCAGCATAAGACGCCGCGTCTGACGGAACACCTTTGATCGTCTCAAATGTATAATCTGCAAGCTGTGCTTCACTAAAAGAACGCAGGTCTGTTGATGTTGAAACATATGTGTTTCCATTCTTATCCTGAATAAAAAGCTTGTATACCTGATCTGCACTGTCATATACACAGTCCAGATCAGCAATGTTTGCGATTCCTGTCAGGGCTGCCGATCTTTCATTTGTATAAGTGGCAAGTGTCTCAGAATCATACACAAGGATTGTTCCATTATTTCCACCTTCAGCTGCAATTGCTCCAAACGTACCGTCCGCCTTACGGAAGAGAACGGCTGCACCAAATGCACGGCCACCCTGTGCTGTGTACAAAATCGGCTGATCCTCGTGAATTGCTTTATAACCATTTGTTCCTTCTAATGCAACCTTCATACCACCGTTCTGTCCGGTAGCCGGTGCATTGCTGACATAAGATACAATATTTTTCCCTTCTGCAAGAATGGTTAATGGGAATTCTTTCGTAACACTCTTTCCTTCTACTGTGATCGTTGCCGTAAGTGTTGCTTTCTTATTACTCTTCGCATCTCTTTTGATCTTACCATCTGCTGCAACCACTGCTCCGTCAGATGTTTTCCAGGAAACAGACGCATCGCCGATCTTCGCCGGAAGTTCCAGATCTTCTGCTACATATCCTGCGTTCAGCGTAAGCTCTGTCTTGTATCCTGCAAGGTCTCCATCTACATCTTTTTTCAGAACTTTGACCGTAAACTCTTTCGTAAGTGTTTTTCCGCTTCCGGAAATCGTAGCTGTCAGCTTCGCATCTACGTCTGAGTTGCCACGTGTTACTTTACCGTCATTTGCCAGCACTGCTGTATTGGAAGACTTCCAGGTGATCGTCGTCTGCCCGCTGACGCCATTTGCCGGAAGTGTCATACTTCTGTTCGTTGACGCCGGGATTGTAAGCGCCTGTGTATCTGCCGTAACTGCATAATTCGCATAATCGGATGTTACTTCCTCTTTTGTCAGAGCCTTATCATAGACACGGAAGTTATCAATCGCCGCCTGACAATCCTCCCCGCTGTTCCAGTTCGCTCTTCCAATATAGAACACACTGTTATTCCCGAGAATATCGGTCAGTTTTGTTGTAATTCCAAATCTTGCTGTCTCTTTTCCGTTTACATACACGACTGTGGCGTCTGCACTGTAGACAACCGTTACATGCGCCCAGTCATTGCCGACTGCTGCTTCTGCTGCTCCCGGACGGCTTCCGCTATTGTTATAACGTTCTACTTTCAGGTTCCCATTTGCCTGAAACGCCCCGATATAATGCTCCTTCCCATACGTCTGTGTATTTGCGTTCGGCGCTGCATAATAAGTCCAGTTTGTATCTGTCCTCTCATGCTTTGCTTCATAAGAAATCGTGACTTCATCAAGCCCGCTGAGCAGACTGCTTCCATCCAGCTTCGTAAGCGCCAGATGCTGTCCGTTTCCATCCAGATGCAGGGCCTTTCCCCCACCCGGGAAACTGTCCACGATTGTATAAGTACCGGCTGCTTTTGCCCCGGTTCCTGTAATATCGCCGGAACCTGCTGCATCGTCAAATGTAAACTCTGCAATCGGAGTCACCGGCTCTGCCGCTTTGCTAACGGTCGTCCCCATTCCCGGAACACCCGTCACACTGGCAATCATGGTAATCGCTGTCAAAAAAGCAATGTGCTTTTTCACTCTTCTTGTTTTCATATTTTCCTCCTTCTCTTTTACGACAGCAGTTAACAAGTTCCATTATACAGTCATATGGAGTATGGGAAGCCCTCATACTCTATATGACGCGTTTACCCGAAACAGGTAAATTTCTTATTCTCCGTATTTTTCCAGGAATCTCTGAATAATGATTGCGCACTCTGCACGAGATGCATTTCCCTGCGGGTCAAGTCT
>DKYD01000089.1:1451-10340 GCA_002492335.1 Lachnospiraceae bacterium UBA7109 | reverse complement strand
AAAGATGCCATACGGATTGTTCCGTGCTTCGCACTCCCACAATCCTGCCCGATATTCGGATATCGTGGAGCTTACGCCCCACTTTTATCCTCATATCGGGGGCGGGTCCCAAGGTCGTTCATCCACCTTCGTGCAAGCACGATGTGGAATCAGACCTTTTGACCCTGGCATCTTATATCAATTTCAATAAGAAAGGAAGAAAAAAGATGAAAGACAAACTGCAAAACATCAAAAATGAGGCATTGCGGGCGATTGAATCCGCAGATGTGCCGGAAAAATTAAATGATGTGCGCGTAAAGTTCCTCGGAAAGAAGGGAGAACTTACCGCAGTTTTAAAAGGAATGAAAGATGTTGCACCGGAAGAAAGACCGAAGGTGGGACAGCTTGTAAATGAGACAAGAGGAGCGATTGAATCCATTTTGGAAGAGACGAAACAGAAAATGGAGCGTGCAATTCGTGAAGAGAAAATGAAGCAGGAAGTAATTGACGTAACACTTCCTTCAAAGAAGAATATGGTAGGGCATCGTCATCCAAATACCATTGCTCTTGAAGAGGTAGAACGGATTTTTATCGGTATGGGATACGAAGTAGTAGAAGGTCCGGAAGTAGAGTATGACTTGTACAATTTTGAAAAACTGAATATCCCGGCGGATCATCCTGCAAAAGATGAACAGGATACATTTTACATTAACAAAGATATTGTACTTCGTACACAGACGTCTCCGGTACAGGCGCGTGTCATGGAGCAGGGAAAACTTCCAATCCGTATGATCGCACCGGGAAGAGTATTCCGTTCCGACGAGGTAGACGCAACACATTCACCGTCCTTCCATCAGATAGAAGGTCTGGTAATTGACAAAAACATATCCTTTGCAGATTTAAAAGGAACCTTAGAAGTATTTGCAAAAGAATTATTCGGACCGGAGACAAAGACAAAGTTCCGTCCACATCATTTCCCGTTCACAGAGCCAAGCGCGGAGGTAGATGTATCCTGCTTCAAATGTGGAGGAAAAGGATGCCGTTTCTGCAAAGGGTCCGGCTGGATCGAGATACTCGGCTGCGGAATGGTACATCCGCACGTGTTGGAAATGTGCGGTATCGATCCGAATGAATATACAGGATTCGCATTTGGAGTAGGACTCGAACGTATCGCACTCCTAAAATATGAAATAGACGACATGAGACTGTTATACGAAAACGATGTACGGTTCTTGAAACAGTTCTAGCGAGCAAGAAGCAGAAGGAAGCACGAACGAAGTGAGTATTTACTTCTGCAATGCGAGCGGCACGACAGAATCGGAGAGCATCTCAAAGAGATGCGGCAGGCGTGAAACGCCTGGATTCTGGAGTAAAATGCCAAAACACTCAGATTCTGGAGTAAAACGCCAGATTTATGAAGCAACCAGAAAGGAGATATTATTAATGAATACATCATTATCATGGATAAAAGCATATGTTCCGGACCTTGATGTGACAGCGCAGGAATATACAGATGCGATGACATTATCTGGAACAAAGGTAGAAGGATACGAAAAACTGGATGCAGATCTTGATAAAATAGTAATTGGTCAGATTGACAAGATAGAGAAGCATCCGGATGCAGATAAACTGATTATCTGCCAGGTAAATGTCGGAAATGAGACTGTTCAGATCGTGACAGGCGCCCCGAATGTAAAAGAAGGAGATAAGGTTCCGGTCGTACTCGACGGCGGACGTGTCGCAGGCGGACATGAGCCGGGCAGCCGTGTTGCGGGCGGGGTAAAGATTAAGAAAGGGAAGCTGCGCGGGGTAGAAAGCTGCGGTATGATGTGCTCCATTGAAGAGCTTGGTTCAAATAAAGATATGTATCCGGAATCGCCGGAGTACGGTATTTACATTTTCGACGAAAATGCACAGGTAGGAGAGAGTGCAATAAAAGCCCTCGGTCTTAATGATGTTGTATTTGAGTATGAGATCACTTCCAACAGAGTAGACTGTTTTAGTGTAGTAGGTATTGCAAGAGAAGCAGCGGCAACCTTCAGAAAGGAATTCCATCCGCCGGTAGTAACAGAAACAGGAAATGACGAGGATGTAAATGATTATATCAAAGTAACCGTAAAGGATACGGAGCTCTGTCCGAGATATTGCGCAAGAGTAGTAAAGAATATCAAAATCGCTCCATCGCCTAAGTGGATGCAGAGAAGGCTTGCATCTGTGGGAATCCGTCCGATTAACAACCTGGTTGATATTACGAATTATGTGATGGAAGAGTATGGCCAGCCGATGCACGCGTATGATCTGGATACGATTGCAGGTCATGAAATTATTGTCCGCAGAGCAGAAAAGCACGAGAAATTTATGACACTGGATGGACAGGAGCGCCGGATGGATGATTCCGTACTGATGATTTGCGACGGAGAAAAATCTGTCGGTATTGCAGGTATTATGGGTGGAGAAAATTCCATGATTACAGACAATGTGCAGACGATGTTATTTGAAGCTGCATGTTTTGATGGAACGAATATCCGTAAATCCAGCAAGAAAGTCGGACTTCGTACAGATGCTTCCGGCAAATTTGAGAAGGGTCTTGATCCGAACAATGCGGAGGCAGCGATTAACCGTGCCTGCCAGCTTGTAGAGGAAATGGGCGCCGGAGAAGTTGTAGGCGGTATGGTAGATGTGTACGGAAAGAAAAAGGAACCGGTACGTGTGCCGTTTGATGCAGATGAAATAAATATGCTGCTCGGAACAAAGATATCCAAAGAAGATATGCTCTCTTATTTTAAAATGATTGATCTGGAATATGATGAAGAGACAAATGAAGTCATTGCACCAACCTTCCGTCATGATTTATTCCGTTTGGCGGATCTTGCAGAGGAGGTTGCAAGATTTTATGGCTATGATAATATTCCGACTACACTTCCGAAGGGAGAGGCAACGACAGGAAAATTATCTTTTAAGCTTCGCATTGAAGAAATTGCAAGAGATATTGCAGAATTCTGCGGATTCAGCCAGGGTATGACTTATTCCTTTGAAAGCCCGAAGGTATTTGACAAGTTAATGCTTCCAGAGGATTCGAAGCTTCGTCAGGTTGTGGAGATCATGAATCCGTTAGGAGAAGACTACAGCATTATGCGCACTACTTCTTTAAATGGAATGCTTACTTCACTGGCGACGAATTATAATAGAAGAAATAAAAATGTCAGATTATATGAGCTCGGAAACGTTTATATTCCGAAGTCATTGCCGCTTACGGAGCTTCCGGAGGAACGTATGCAGTTTACACTGGGAATGTATGGGGAAGGCGACTTTTTTAGTATGAAAGGCGTAATCGAAGAATTTCTTGAAAAAGTAGGTCTTCATGGAAAAGAGACGTATGACCCGAAGGCAGGAAAGCCATATCTTCATCCGGGCCGACAGGCAAATGTAATTTATGACGGTACAGTAATCGGATATCTTGGAGAAGTGCATCCGGATGTTGCAGATATCTATGGAATTGGCGAGCGTGCTTATATTGCAGTCATTGATATGCCGGAAATTGAGGCACGCGCCACATTTGACAGAAAATATGCAGGAATTGCCAGATATCCGGCAGTGACCCGTGATATCAGTATGGTAGTGCCGAAAGAAATTCTTGTCGGTCAGATTGAAGAGGTCATTGAGAAAAAAGGCGGAGCATATATGGAGAGCTATGAATTATTTGATTTGTATGAGGGAGCACAGATTAAGGCCGGGTACAAATCTGTAGCATATTCGATCGTATTCCGTGCAAAAGATAAGACACTCGAAGATGCAGAAGTATCAAAGGTTATGGAGAAGATTTTGAAAGCGCTGGAAGCTTTGGGAATCGAACTTCGTAAATAAGAGAGGCGTAAAAGATGAAGAAAAAACAAATGATTGGGCTTGTAATCGCAGTAGTACTGTTTATCATAACAGGAGTGGCAGGCGTCCTGACAAATGTGTTGTCCGAGAAAATATTAACAAAAGACGTTGAGACAATGTTGACAGGTGACTTTACGTTTGATCCTCCGTATGATGCTTATATCGCAGTTGTAGATGTTATGGGAACGATACAGGAGCAGACAGAGACGTCCTGGTTCGAGGAACCGGAAGGGTATCAGCATGTAACAACGCTGGATTATATTGACAGTCTGATGGACGATCCGGCTAACCAGGCAATTCTTCTGTATGTGGACTCTCCGGGAGGAACTGTTTACGAGTCTGAAGAATTGTATCTGAAGCTTCTGGAATACAAAGAAGAGACAGGAAGACCGATATGGGGATATATGGCACATTATGCCGCTTCCGGCGGATATCTGGTTTCCATGGCATGCGATAAAATCTATGCAAACACAAATACAACAACGGGTTCGATTGGTGTGATTATGTCAGGCTATGATATGACCGGGTTGTATGAAAAACTGGGAATCCGTTATGTAAGTATTACAAGTGGTGAAAATAAGGACAGTACGAAGCTAACAGAAGATCAGATTGCAATTTACCAGTCGCAGGTGGATGAATTTTATAACAAGTTTGTAAAAATTGTGTCTGAAGGAAGAAATATGTCGGAGAATCAGGTGAAAGCTCTGGCAGACGGACGTACTTATACCGCGCAGCAGGCTCTGGATAAAGGATTGATTGATGAAATCGCATTGTATGAGGATATGGCGTCTGATATGTGTGATGAAATGGGAACAGATGTCTTCTATGAATTGCAGTCTCCGTCTGATATGCTGAGTCAGATATTCGGACAGGTGAAGAAGCTGGTGCCGAAGTCAGAGGCACAGATTCTTAAGGAGACCGCAGCAGAAATGGAAAGCGGGGTGCCGATGTATTATGCAAAACCACTGCAGTAAAACAGAGGATGTAACATATGCAGGATTCTGGGTTCGTTTGTCGGCATACTTGACAGACAGCTTGATTGTCGCCCTGCTGCTGCTTCTGGTAAGATTATTTTTAGCAGGAATCATGGAGCTTCTGGAGGGAACGGCCCTGGGAGGAAATGTTTTGTTCCAGTATACATTAAAGGATATGATACTGTATGTGTTCCATGTGCTGTATTTTATCTTGTTTACGTATTACTCAGGGACGACTCCGGGGAAAAAGCTTTTGAATCTGCGAGTGATAAGTGCAGATGATGCAAAGCTTACCCTGACAGATGTTCTGTACCGGGAGACAATCGGAAGATTTTTATGTAATATTACAATAGGCATTGGATACATTATGGTCGGTATTGATAAAGAAAAGCAGGGATTGCACGATATGCTCAGTGACACGAGGGTTATCTATGCCAGGAAAATAACCGTCATTCCGGCATATGCACAGCAGATGCCAAATGTACCAAATGTACCGAATGTGCCGCGTCAGGTGACGCCGCCGATGCCGGGTGAACCGGAGAGAATGACGCCGCCGATGCCGGATGTGCCGCCACAGGCAATACCGCCGCAGAATTATACGGGATCATACCATATGGCAGATCCACAAAAAAGAAATGAGAAAGGGGATTCATAAGCGTGAAACGTCAGGATTTTTATTATGAATTGCCGGAAGAGTTAATTGCTCAGGATCCTTTAAAGGATCGTTCCAGCTCCCGGCTTCTTGTGTTAGACAAGGAGTCCGGGGCTGTTTCTCACCATGTGTTTCGTGAGATTACGGAGTATCTGAAAGAAGGAGACTGCCTTGTAATCAATGATACAAAGGTACTGCCGTCAAGATTAATTGGGGCAAAAGAGGAAACAGGTGCAAAGATTGAAGTTCTTCTTCTGAAGCGAAAAGAGAATAATGTATGGGAAACTCTGGTAAAACCGGGAAGAAAGGCAAGACCCGGAACCAGGATATCCTTTGGAGACGGAATTCTTACAGGTGAGGTTATAGACGTTGTTGAAGAGGGAAACCGGTTGATACAGTTTCATTATGATGGAATCTTTGAAGAAGTCTTAGACGAGCTTGGACAGATGCCTCTGCCGCCGTATATTACTCATCAGCTGGAAGATAAGAACCGTTATCAGACTGTATATGCCAGACATACGGGATCTGCGGCGGCGCCGACGGCAGGGCTGCATTTTACACCGGAGCTTCTGGAGGAAATAGAAGCGAAAGGGGTGGAGATCGCAAGAGTCACATTACATGTGGGTCTGGGTACGTTCCGTCCGGTAAAGGTAGATGAAATCACAGATCATCATATGCATTCGGAATTTTATCAGATTACAAAGGAAGCAGCGGAAAAGATAAACCGCACAAAGGAAAATGGAGGAAGAGTCATCTGTGTGGGAACAACGAGCTGCCGGACGGTGGAATCGGCGGCTGATGAGAATGGATATTTGAAGGAATCAAGCGGTTGGACAGATATTTTTATCTATCCGGGATACCAGTTCAAGGTGCTGGACTGCCTGATTACGAATTTTCATTTGCCGGAATCTACATTGATCATGCTGGTTTCAGCTCTTGCCGGAAGAGAACATGTGCTGGCGGCATATGAGGAGGCAGTAAAAGAGCGATACAGATTTTTCTCCTTTGGAGATGCAATGCTCGTTTGTTGAAAAATCAATATAATGTACGCATATTATATTTGAATTTATTAAAAAATACACATAATATTTTGATAAATAAACAAAGTTATGATATATTAGCTTTGAAGGGAGATGATGTTATGGCTAAAGTATCTACAAATATCAGCATCGATGCTGAAACTAAATTAAAGGCACAGGCTATGCTTGCAGATTTTGGTATGGATTTATCTACTGCAGTTAATATTTTCTTAAAGCAGATGATTTATGAGGGTGCAATCCCATTCTCAATTTTTCGTGAAGTACCCAATAAGGTAACCCTGGATGCTATGAAAGAGGCACATGAGATGTCTATCTCTCCCAACAAATATAAAAGGTATAATAATGTAGACAGTATGATGGAGGACATTTTAGGTGAAGTATGAAATTGTCCCTTCTAATCAATTTAAGAAAGATTTAACTATAAGCGGTATTTTAAAAGCCCCGAAAAACCGCTGAAAACACCTTGAAACCCTTGAAAACAGGGCGGTTTGAGCGTTTTGAAAGAAACTCGGAAAAACTATAAAAAATGAAATAAAATCATACCGTTAGCGACAAATTTTAATCTTCTCAAGTTCCTTCCGGAGGTCTTCAATCTCCCGGCGCCCATATACCCGGTTAGTGATATCCGAAAAGGCATGACCAAGCATTCTTTTACGGTCGTTTTCGTTCACTTCGTACTTTTCGCACAGGAATGAAAAGGTGTGGCGGCAGTCATGGGGCGTATGCTTATCAATGCCGAGGCTTTCCAGTGCGCTGTACATTTTTTGACGAAAAGTATCAACCGGCATATGAAGCATTTTACCGTCACGACACATCCTCTGTTCAACAAGGGAATAGATACCGGAATGGATAGGAACAATCCTGTTCGTTCCGGTCTTTGTCTTTACCGTTTACAGTCTATCGATCCTGCCAAAGCAGATATGACTATCTTTGATTCTTCCGGTATTGAGGCTTTCGTTACTGAAAATAATCCGAAATACGCAAACCGCATTATCAGGCAGCTTAAAGCTTATGCCAAAGCTAATAACTTTGATAAGAATTATGATCCTTACAAGGCGGCTTATGGTTCTATGCCAATACACGCATCCGCAAATCCTGAAATTAAACAGTTATATATTAATGGTCTTTGCTATGTCTACAAGTTTGGTATTGTTACTAATGGTCTTGGCATCATCCGACATACATCTTTTTACAACAAAGACTTTATGACCTCTCATCCTGAAATCGTTGTAGAAAAAAATCTAATTCTCCTGATGAAGATAAGTGTGTTCATGATGCTAAATTACTTATTCCTATACTAAAAGATTTCTTTGCCAGGCATCCGCTTATTAATCAGTATGAAGGCACATCTACAAGAAAAAATGGTTTGAAAAGATATAAGTTTATCTGTCCCAAAATAAAGTATGTTAAGGATACGTCAACCGATAAATATCACAGACATTGTATCTGCGATAATCCCTGTTTTATTATAAATGTTGCACAAACTTTATTAAATATTAGTGATTTTGTTGATTTTAAAGAGAAAATGGATATAATAAAGGTAAACAAAAGTGGAATTACTGTAACAAAAAGCAGTAATGGCGGTTTGCTTTACCTGTTTAGAGGTATACTCCCAAAGATGTAAAGGAGGTAGAGAAAATGGCAACATCAACATTTGGTAAGCAGTTTTCGGTAAAATCGGAAAAGGCTTATGATTTTGTAAAAGAAATGACTAAGGAAGTGACTCCCACACTAAAGAGTGATTTCAAATCCAATTTTGCACACGAAAAAGATTTGAAGGAAAGCCTTCAAAGGGCGCTTAAATAAGTGATAGAATATATTGTTGTACCATTGGGAGAAATTATTGATAAGGGGTACGATGAGAAAAAAATTAAAAGTGCATTTAAAAAGTTCTCTTGTCAGCGTGAGATTGATTTAGAGAACTTTTTAATTGATAAGGCAGAAGCGTATGAAAAGTCCGGTGTGGGAAAAACCTTTTTCTGCGTAGATAAAGAAAAGCTTAATCAGGGGGAATTCGTAGTATTGGCATATTTCGCAATAGCACAAAGAGCAGTTGATTTAACGGAATTGTCAAATAAAAAAAGAAGGAAACTTCTCGGAAGTTATCCCGGCAGAGATAAATTAAAATCAATACCGGCTTTTCTTATTGGTCAGCTAGGCAGATGTGACGATTATTCGTCTGAAGATATTAGCGGACAAAGGCTGTTAAATGAATGTTATCATGCTATTAGTCTGGCTGCAAGAATTGTTGGAGGGAATCTTCTTATACTGGAGTGCAGGGAGCATATGTATGAGAAATTTTATGAAAAACAAGGATTCAAAAAATTGTATAATGAATTAAACGAAGACAATTTGTATACGC
>DKYD01000089.1:477-1138 GCA_002492335.1 Lachnospiraceae bacterium UBA7109 | reverse complement strand
TATAAAAAAATAGACTTTAAAGAATATTGGAATACATAACTATCTATTTTTCAGCATAAAGTTCCTCCATCTTTTACATACTACTCACGAGATGATTTCATGAAGGATAAGCAGGAGAAGAAAGATATAAGACGTTCTCAGGGGTGTCTTTTCTAATTTTTTTATAATGCTTTGGATAAGAATGATAAAAAAATAGTCACACTTCCGGCAGATCGGCATAGACTGCATATGAGGAGTGTGATTATTTATGTTTACAACGATTCATCAGAATCCAACAGCGACGGCAGAAATAAAAGGCCGGGAAGATTATGAGACCATTCGGGGAAAAGTGGATTTTTATGATACTTATGGAGGTACGATATTAATTGTGGAAATATATGGGATTCCAAAGGAGCTGGAAGATAGAAGCAAAGGTTTTTATGGATTTCATATTCATGAGGGAGCATTCTGTACCGGAACTGCAGCAGATGCATTTAAGAATGCCGGACAACATTATGATAAGTCAGGCCAGGGACACCCGGGTCATTCAGGAGATCTGCCGCCTCTTCTTAGCAGTAACGGGGTATCCTGGGCGGCAATTTATACAGCGAGATTTTATCCTGAAGAAGTTATTGGAAAGACGGTGATCATGCATGATATGCCGGATGATTTCCGGTCACAG
>DKYD01000089.1:0-194 GCA_002492335.1 Lachnospiraceae bacterium UBA7109 | reverse complement strand
TGATTTCCGGTCACAGCCTTCCGGAAATTCAGGAGAGAAAATTGCATGTGGAGAAATTGTGGCGTGTCCTCCTGATATGCGGTAGGATGCGATTAGAATTGGATTTAAAACAGACCTCTTTTATCAGATAGATGCTGGTAAAAGAGGTCTGTTTTTAAAGAAAAATTTCCACAAGCTAAGAGTAAAAGTAAACA
>DKYD01000083.1 GCA_002492335.1 Lachnospiraceae bacterium UBA7109 | reverse complement strand
TACCCTTTTGTCGCCCAAATCATATTATAATATTTACTCAATACGATTTTGGCTTAAATACAGGCTTTGAGGTCATTTTTATTTTATTTGAGTATAGATTATCCGACTTTCAGGTTTCTATTGATAAGGACAACATACTGAACAACCCGTGAACAATCAAGTAGCTCACTATATAGTCAGGCTATGGAATCTTAAACACCTACACCGGGCAACCAAAGCCGGGAATATCTACTCCAAGGCATATGCTCCCCCCAGAACGCTGTCAACTCCCATATTGCTCCTCACAATATTTCAGGAATTCCTCATAGGAGGCAAAAGGCTTATGTTTCTTCCTTAGGGCTTCTTTGCTGTCTTCATAATTTCCAACTAATCTCAACTTTTTTTCAAATGGTTCAAAGCCTTCGTACTCACGATTCCAAAATAAAAAAAAATATTCGTCCAATTTTTCCATGGGTGGAACCCCCCCTAATCCGCTCTTATAGCTCAAAACATATTGAACCGCTTCGTCTAGCTGCCGGGCACTCCTTTTCGCGTAAAATTCATCTAGAGACATGATATATCTGGCCGGACTACCACCGTAAACCGAATTGCTTTCCAACCTCCCCGAACAGATGCTATGCGCTCCGACAATGACATTGTTTCCGATTGTAGTTCCCGGCAAAACCAGAGCGCCCCACCCCAGAAAAACATTATCTCCAATCACTGTTTTTAACTGTTTTCCGCATATCTCTCCGTATTTCCTCTTCAGCACACTCCAACTGTAATCATGAGTCAAAATTGTCACGGGCCCAGTCATCTGCACATAATTTCCAATAGTAAGCAAATGAGGATTTTGACAATCGATCGTAGTCTGGAAAGGTCGAAACAAGCATACCCCTTCCCCCACTTTTACGCCCCTCTTTCTAAGAAATCTTATATAGCTCTCACTGGATGATTTATACCCCAGAGCCATTTGCCTTATCAATGTTCCAACTGACATACCCTTACCCAACGCCCTCCCGACACACAGACCGCGTGTGTCAAATTACATTCGTCTCCTTTGTCTGACGGAAAAATGTTTCATTCGTTTTAGCAATAAATAAACGTCTGTTCTCATCCGGAGCAACTTCTTCTTTGCCCGGCTGTATTCTTCATTGCTCTCTATCAGCTTATGACTTAAAACATTTTTCATTAAATCATTATACCATTGCGCCTCCTCCCGGTTTCTTACGCCCGCGTAAGTATATTCCCGATATAATTCCGGAATCACTCCCATTGTCAGAAAATGACTGGAATTCATGCAATACAGGCTCCCACACTTTCCCACCGCTGAAAAAGGAATTTTCTTCTCCGGATCCTCATACAGATTGATCCCTCCTCTTCCAAAAAATAGCATTTATGCAAAATTCCCGTATTCAAATTTAACACTCCGCTCCAATCGCCGGCATAGCAAAATTCTCTCCGACGTACATTAAAATTTTTTATGTTAAAATCAAATAAGGGCGAATGAAACCTTTTGACCATATTCGTATATTCTTCACAGGTATGCTCCGTAAACAACCGGATACTACGGTTCAGATCAATTTCCTCTCTTGTGGGTGCCACCTGCACCGGTACACCGATACGCTCCTCACACAATGCAGCTATATCCTTCAAATAAGGTTCATATTCGTCACATAAATTCAGTTGCACAAGAATTGAACTACCTACAGCCTTCACTCGGCTGATATTTTCAAAAAAGCCTTCCAACAGATTTCTTTCTTTTAATTCCAGATAGTGAAACGAAAATGATATATGTAGCCGTTCCAGCAGTCTCTTCTCAAGCCGTGCTATTTTTTCAAATTGTCGCGTTAGCGTCCCGTTAGTGGTTATATTTACATAGTGTCCCTACCGTAATAGTTCTTCCACCATCTTGACGATCTGATCGGTGTTAGGGTCTCCCCTGCTCCACATATACTGAAAAAACATACTCCTCCCATGCGTTCTCTTCTCAACGCATAGCCAATCTCTTTTACGCTGTATTTTAATTTTGGTACTTCCAGTTTTTTGTTATGTCTTTGAATAACATAGCAATAACTGCATTTTAAATTACATGCCGTAACCGGAACTAAACATTCAAAAAATCTTTTTATCTTTTCCATAATTTTTCAACCTTCTTCCACAAAAAACGAAAACCCTCCGTCTTCTGGTACACGGCAAAGGCCACCGCCACACCCACTAGTACAATTACCCCCGCCTTAAATACCCATTTTAGCCAGGAATCAACTACAACAGCTTTTGTAATTCCTCCGCAGACAGCTACAATAAAAAGAACCAACAAACAATTAAAAAACATATCCGCAAAAAAACTGTGCGGCTCACGGTCAAAATAATCCCGAAACAGTATCCTAGGTTCATACCAGCCATAGGTCAGTATCCTTGATATACAAGAGGCTATCAAGATGCCAAACATACCAAACCTCAGCCCCATTACACAGGATAGCACGAGATTCAATACACCGCACAGTAACATGACCCATTTTGTTTTTCTGTATAACCCCGTTGCCTCTCTGAAAGACCACAGCGGATGGTAGATACATGCCAGATACAAATTCAGCCCAATAGCACAGACCGTATTGCTTTCCAATACAAATTCCTTCCCAAGCCATAACCTGACAAAATCATTGGCAAGCAAAATAAAACAGGGAAAAATAATGCAGCTGATAAAATAACTGACAGCCTGCTCACACTGGAAAACAGCATATCTTTTATCCGCTTTCTCTCTTACTACCAAATTGCCCAGGCTTGCGATCAGGGACGTAAAAAACAAGGAATAGATCTGACTCAGCTTATTACCGATCATCAGATAGTTGGAGTAATATCCCACCGCTACCGTACCCACAATCAGCGAAATCAATACATTATCTGTGGCATTCAGCAGAACTGAGGATATTTTGTATAAAAAGACCGCGCCAATGTTTTGAAATATTTCCTTCTCCACCCCTTTTTCAAGCTTTTCTTCCTGGTTAATAAAGGGATAAATCCGAGCCGCTTTTTGAGATGCAATATAATTTTTCAAAAAGGAACATCCTATCCCCACAATAAGATAAAACAGATATGCTCGAAAAACGATTAATACAAAAATCTGTAATATTGTCTTTAAAACATTTAAAATCATGGAAATACGCACCACGCTATAATTTTTCTGATCTGCGGTGAGAACGGAGGTCTTGTACACGCACAGATAGGAAACGACAACGTTGGCTACAGACATAAAGTAATACAAATATAAATACGGAACCTCCTGTTCCAAATTTATAATATAAGGCAGGACAGGACATAAAGCGACTCCCGTAACCGTGGTTACAAGTGCGATACACCTATACACCTTTTTATAAAAGGTCGTCAGAGCGGCCATTTTTTTCGTGTCATTGTCTGCCAGCGGCTTATAGAAGCTATAAACCATCGCCGTATTAAAACCCAGATCCGCCAGCGACAAAACCCCCAGCACATCGGTAAAAATACTATTTAACCCCAGATACCCCGCTCCCAGTACACGAATAAACACTGTCCTAGCCAAAAAGGTAAGGATTAAGTTCAGAAACTGGTTAAGAAACGCATACGTGATATTTTTTACCGCCTTTTTCGTTCTGTCATTCTCCACCATAATGACTATACCTTTCTGTAACCTGCTATTTCCAATATAAAAAAGTTTCTATTGCATACATCCCCACAAGAACAAATTCATTTCCAAGAACCTATTTCCCACATATTACGTATTATAGCTTCTCATCAAACGGATCAAATTCTCGAAAGAATCATTACTTATAGTCTCCACCTCCGGATTTTGAGCGCCGACTGCAAGATATTTTTCCAGCGCCTTTTCCGCTTCCTCCAGATGGTTCGCCATAGAGACCATCTCCGAAGCCGAAATCCACTGATACACTCCCCGAATCTTATGGTTATTATTAGGAAACACAATACACGGTGTTCCTGATATGTACGCAAAGATCATGCCATGCAAACGATCAGTGACAACCAACTTTGCGGCAGAAAGTCTGTCTATTTTATGATTGACATATTCCCTGCATTCATCCTCGCTGCGAAAGCACAGACCTTTGTCACATGTATCCAACCACTCCGGGAAATATCCTGATTTGCGTACAAACTCTTTCAATGCCACTATGGTATCGTCCTCCACTCTTTTCTCTCCGTCAGTCCGAAAACAAAAAATTACCTTTTTCTCTTTCTCAAATGACATTCGGTCATATCTGTACCGAAATACGATATCAGGAAGCAAAAGAATACGGTTGCATGGAAAATACTGCCGCATCCAATCATAGGATTGCTTTTCTCTTGCACAAATGGTCAAATTGCTGCATTTGGAGTAAATCCTTTGCGCCTCTTTTAAGATACGTCTGTTGAGCGAGTTCGTCAAATCTCCAAAGTCCATTGTCTGAGGGAAGATAATAACAGGATTTTTAGGAAAAAGCAAACATACCGTCTCCCTGACCCGTTCATATTGCAGATAACTTATCCCCAGATTTCCTCCGCCGCTCAATAAGATAACCGTATCTTTTCCAATTGATCTCTTATAGTTTTTTATATTATGATAAAAATCCGATACCATAAAGCAACAGATATCATCAGAGATGTTTTCCCTGACAAAATCCAATATTGATAACCCTATCGCATTGTCGCCTGCATTTCCATAATTTCCAAAGTCCAATAAAATATATTTTGCCACCTCAAGATTAAGCTTTTTTGATGTTTGATATAAATATTTCAAATATAACTTCCATTCTATAGGGATGTATCTTTTTATCCTGTTTCTCATCCCATTACTCCCCTTTCCTTTTCAGAAAATACACCATTGCGCACACCTTATAAAATAACCCCTCCGAAACGCGAAAAATCGTCAACATGATTTTTTTGGAAAAACTCATCTTCCCCGGTACTCTGCGGTCTTTCCTAAGGCAAGCCTTTATGTCCCGGTATTTGTCCCATTTTCTGACTGTGGAATAATTTTTGATACAACATATTAAAGCATATCCGATCACATTGTCCCAGACAATATCTATGAAGTCAGGATAATTTGTCTGGCAAAATAAATACTGCTCCTGATACTCTTCATATATATCAAAGAGAGCTCTGGCAGGAGGATCATAGGAAATACTTTCGCTCCGCTGTCGATAGAAATATAATACCTCCGATGAAAAATGAACCTTCTCCGCCGCAGCAAACAGCTTATAGGTCGTTCCTATATCCTCCCAGACCCTGCTCGCAGGATACCTGACATTCCTAAAAAGATCCCTCTTATAAATCTTATTCCAAGCATAATTCTTTGTATTTCCGATCAGCAGTTGATACATGGCTTCCTGATTGTCCAAGATGCCTGTTATACTTTCCTTTGAACGCTCACAATGGTCTTCCCAACAAAACTGATAATCAAAAACTCCTATATCTGCATGGGACTCCTCAACCAAGTGCAGGGCATGCTCGCAAAAATGATCCGACACATAATCATCCGAATCAATAAACATGAGCCAATCACCGGAAGCCGCTTCAATTCCCACATTTCTGGCATCCGATAAACCTCCGTTGCTTTTATGTATTACCGTAACCCTCGAATCTGTCTTTTTCCAGGAATCACATATCTCACCGGACCTATCTGTTGAACCATCATCAACCAGAATAATTTCCAAATCGGAACTGGTCTGGTCTGACACACTTTTCATACATTGTCCCAAATATTTTTCAACATTATATACCGGAATAATGATACTGATCAATGGTTTCATGACCCTCTCCTGAATCTTATTTTACTTATTTTCTGATTCCTGTTATCAAATGCAAAAAGTACTGCCATAACAACAAAAAATATATTAGAAAACACGATCTCAACCGTAGCCATTACAAAAAAGGAATACATTGCCGCAACCATAACCATCCTCTCCCTATAGGATTCATCGCTCCTTTTCATAATCATAAAAATGAGGAAAGTAAAGCAAAGCACTCCTATGACGCCGTATTGAATCGCCAAATGCACAATACCATTCTGTGCATTTCCATACAATTCCTGCGCTACAATATTGGACTCATACCCCCACCCGACTAAAGGCCTTTGCTGGAACAATCCATACAAGATTCTGTAAATCCCCAACCTTCCCGTCAAAGAAAGCGACCTGTGCAACAAATTGACTATGGTATTCTTGATAAAATCAATCGACAATATGTAATCCCAGAACAGGATGGTTGCACTCAAAGCATATAGTGCAAAGCATGTAACAACCGGATTACAAAGAGTTTTTTTAACAACATCAGGCAACAGATATAAAAGGATAAATATAAGTATTCCTATCATTCCTGTATTAGTATCCACAATTTTTGATATAAAAACAGAAAGCAAGGCAAATACCAGCATCACAATATTTTCCAACTGTAGCTTTCCCTTGTCTTTTTTTCTCTCCCACAGTAATGCAGCTAAGTATGTCAGAAGCAACAGATGATAATACGCCACCCCGAATTTATTTCCCAGCATATAAGTTGTCGCCCCCACATCAAACAGCAAAACCGTATCGTTAAGCAAGCAAAGTGCCAAAAACAGACAGAACATGACCTGAAAATAATTCTTTGCTCCATACAAAGCAATCCAACGATCTGTCAAAACAAACAACTCATAGATCATTAGTGCGTATACAAGCGAAAAGGCAAAGTTGACAGTAAGGCGATATGCTAAAAGACTGGACACTAAAATGGAACAACAAAAAATAAGGATCGGAAACTGTCCTTTTATATGAATTTCTCCTCGTTGTATCAGATACAGAAAGGCTCCCCCGGCAACGACGGCCTTGCATAAACGCACAATCACAGGCGGTACAAAAGGAAATTTGACAAAAGTCAATATAATTGCAATGTATAATAGTTTTGTTATTTTTACATTCATGTAAATTTCTCCTATCAGGAAATTACCTCAAATACTTGTTCTACATCAAGCCCAGACCGGATATGAAGCCCAGCGTGAAAGCCATTTTATGATTCATCAGAAAAATCATTGCCCTTTGCCTCCATTGCAGTTCTTTTACAGGGTACTCATTTATCACCCTTCTCACAACGTCATTGCGGCAGATATCCCTGATTGCAGTCGCCCTGGCTTCAAAGCCTTTATGAGAAATACTTTTCCTTTCCTGAACAATACATCCGCGTATATTAACAAAAAACATCTTTTGAAGCCTTATGACGGCATGCTCCGGAATCTTAAAACCTTCCAGCACTCTCTTTTCCATTTCCACATACAAGTTGCAGATCATGCCAATTTTATTCTCTCTGTAGGAATTTGTTAACGAACCTGCCGAAACCCGATAATTATACGCAGTCGTCTCAAGTACAAAAACCTTTTTTGCATATTTCAAATAATCACTGTGAAATACTAAATCTTCAGATATCAGTTTTCGCTCCGACGGAAATCGTAAATCATTTGCTTTTATGATATCTAAAGAATATATTGCATTCCATACGGACATTTTAATCACGTCATGTTTTGAAGGGGATGACCCCAGCATACGCGCAAATAAAGAAAAATAGACATTCTCATTTTCAAAGAGCTGTTGCTCATATGTTTGCGTATAAAGAACCTTTCCATGATTATCCACTCTTTTGAAACCGCCCAGACATGTATCGGCACCATCTTCTATTATTGGCAAAATCAATTTTTCTATCATATCTGATTCTGCATAGTCATCTGAATCTACAAAAACAACATATTTCCCTTTTGCTGCTTCCATCCCTGTGTTTCTAGCATACCCCAGCCCCTCGTTTCGTTTATGTACAACAGTTATATTATCATATTTGTCTGCATATTCGTCACATATGTTTCCGCTTGCGTCTGCCGAACCGTCGTCGATTAAAATAATTTCTATATTTTTGTAAGACTGGCATAATAAAGAGTCTATACATTCCCTCAAATAAGTTTCCACATTATAAACTGGGACAACTATGCTGACCGTAAAATTCATATGCTTATTTTTCTACCCCCTCTTTGTATTTTTTTATCTTTTTCGCAGGTACACCGCCATAAATACAATCTGCCTCCACATCATGGTTCACCACCGCTCCCGCTGCGATTACCGCATTATTTCCAATGGTAACTCCCTTTAAAATAGTCACGTTCGCTCCCACCCATACATGATCTCCAATATGAATTTTTCCTGTGGTATACGGCTTCTTTTCCCTGTCCGAATATATATTATGATCGTGATCAACTATCACAAGATTATTTGCAAAGGTACACCCGCTCCCTATCACAATTTCTTCAACACAGGTTATACTGCAGTTTCTATTGAAAAAACATCTGTTTCCTATAATCAATTTGCCACCATAAACACTCTTGAAATACACAGGTCCCAATATCATAAGAAACTTACCGCATTGAATCTTTGAATTTTTATCCAACCAGAGACTCCACTTCCCTCTAAGGGAATTTAATACATGTATGCACAGTCTGTTTCTGAATCTGATTTTATAAACAGGAAACAGCAGAAGGCTTCTAAAATAAACCATTATTTTACCCGCCAGTTCAAACATTTTGCGTTCCTTCCCTCTTTGCTTGCCCCGTTGCGATCTTATCTTTATCCCATGTCCGCCCGACTACAGATACAACCATCTCAATTGATCCGCCTCATATGGAATATTTAAGCCCGCTTCTGTCATTCTTTTAATCGCTTCCTCCGAAGACTTCATTCTGTCATACTTTTCCGCTTTTACAATCTCTTTGACCCATTCCTCTACATGTTCTAGCTTCAGACCATGACAGCCTTTTGTAACAATTCCTCTTTTCGTAAGGGAATCCGTATAAAAGCATTTTAGCCCCGATGCCTGTGCTTCCAAAAGTGCTAAACTTAGTCCTTCAAAAATTGATGGAAATACGAAGATATCCATTGCAGATAAAAATGCCGTCACATCTGACTGCATTCCAGCTAATATACAGGAATCATCTATTCCCAACATCTTTATCCGGTTTTTGATCTTGTCCCTCAGCTCTCCGTCTCCCACGATTAACAATTTGGACTCCGGCCTTTTCTTCAAAATTTCGTAAAAAATATCCAGAAGAAACAACTGATTCTTTTGCGGATTCATTTTGCCTACCGTACCTATTACATACGCCGAATCCGGAATGTTCCAATCTTTTCTACATTCTGCCCTTTTTTTTTGATCAAAGCGGTAACACTCTCCGTCAACCGCATTATTCAAGACTGCATATTTTCTCTTGCCGTACAGATAATGTCCTGCTTCGTCCGATACGGCAAGTCTGATATCAGCCCATGAATTCATCGTCTGCTTTAAAATATCGTGAAGCAATCTGTGATTATTTCTTACATTGTGCACATGAACAATTCGTTTCTCTATCTTCAGCAGCCGCGCCGGAAACAAATCAAATGCCATTGTGGCGCTGTTTCCATGAATATGAACCACATCATATCCGCCCTGTTTTAATTGCTTATAAAGAGCCGCCATATATTTTACAGTATGTTTCTCTCTGTTTGGCAACTGTATATAAGCACTGCCGTTACGTCCAAGCTCTTCCAAAAGGGACTGCTCCGCCTCGTTGTCAGCAGCAAAGTCTATCTTAAAACCGGTTTTATCCATCGCCCTGTAGTAATTCAAAGCCACGGTTGTAAGCCCTCCCCAGGTAATAAAACCCGTTGTAATAATAATCAGTACTTTTCTCATAATGTAGCTTCCCCACTCCCCTGCCCGCCTGTCTCTATCAATTCCTGACATAACGCCGCAAGCAACCTATCATTATCCTCCTCATTGCGGACGGCGATTCTGAGATATTCTCCCCCCCAAACCTTATCCGATAAATCCTTCACTAATATGTTATATTTGTCCAGCAGAAGCTCTGTCAGCCCTTTTGCCGTCATGCCACCGGTCAATTCAACCATAATATAATTAGCCTGCGAAGGAATCACGCGAATACCGTCAATAGCTTTCAGCAGTTCCGCAAATCTGGTTCTTTCCTGCCTGAGTTTTGCAAGCCCGACAGCATAATCCCTCCTGTACTTTTCCGCGATCTGCATGTAAAATTCTGCAAAGGAATTGATATTCCATATTGGCATGCTTTGTTTCAGTTCGGCGACCGAAATTTTATCACCGGACACCAGAATGCCTAACCTAAGCCCCGGCACACCGTATGACTTAGAAATACTCTTCACTACATACAGATGCCTGTTCGCATCCAAAATTCCCTGCTCTATCAGCGTATTATCCTGTTCTTCCGCAAAATCCGCAAAAGATTCGTCCACAATCAGCCGTATATTACGCCCCCCTGTCCACTTGACCAGCTCCATGACATCCTTTTTAGGAATATAATTCCCCGAAGGATTATCGGGATTTATGAGGATAAGGTTTTGAACAGGTTTGACTGCAAAATAATCCTCCAAGTCCTTTGATGTATATGAGAAATCCCTGTTTCCGGGCATCATAAATTCTGTTTGTTCTTTCCGGCATCTGTTCTCATACTCCTTAAAAGAAGGCCTTACGATGCCAGTCACCCCCTTGATGTTTTCCATAAGAGCCTTTATCAACTCCGCCGCTCCATTTCCCACTAAGATATTTTCCTGATGTATGTCAAAGTTCATAGAACCAAGCAGACTGTTGATCCTCATTCCGGAAGGATACTGCGTCAGCAACTCACTGAAACTGGCTTTTATCTCATCCATTAGCTTCCGAGGTGGATAATATGGATTGACCAGATAACAAAAGTCAAGCAGACGAGGATATCTCCAATATCCTCCGTATCTTCCCTGCATCACCTTTAATTTTTCTCCGGCATCCGAAGCAAACATGGATTCCGCAATATCCAGATCCTGAGCATTATCAATCTCGTACCACCGCTGTCCCTCCAGCCTCTTCGCCTTGATCACTGGTTCGTCCAACATGGCAATGACACGCAACACCTGTTCATAATACTCATTTTCCCCAAGCGCTTTCTGATAAGCTTCCAGAAAAGGCACATAATATTTTTCCGAGAAATTTTTGCTGAACTTGTACAAGTTCACCGTTTTATAATAAGACTGACGTTCTCTGAAGTTAAACTTCTTCCCGGGTATAAATTCCTCAATATCGTCATCAGCGCCGAGTTTCACACATGTACCATCCATCCAGCTCTCATACCGGTCTACCAAAGTTAAAGTATCCCTGGGATCTTCGAGCAGCGCGTCAAGAACGGCATCCTCAAAAATCAGATCCGATTCAAACAGAATTGTATCCTCTCTGAGCAGCCAGTCCCTTGCCAACGCCAGAGAATAAATATTATTTGTTTTATCATAAATATTATTTTCCACATAGATGACAGGTATTGAAATATTCAACGTCTCTATATGATCCTTAAGCTTCTGTCCCTGATAACCCACCACCACCACAATACGCGACAGTTTCTTCCTCTCTATCTGATGAAGCATTCTGTCGATCAGCATTTCTCCGTTTACCTTGACCATACATTTTGTGTTTTCCTGTGTCAGTTCTTTTAATCTTCTGCCCATTCCGGCCGCTAAAATAATCGCCTGCATATCTCCTCGCATCCTGCCGCCAAAGGCGGCATAAACAATCCGCAGGAAGTGTTTTGCCCTGCTTGCTTTCACTGTCTGTTATTGCGTTATCCCACTGAATTCCAGCACCCGCCTTGTATTCTTACCGTCCCTGTAAGTATGCACCTTATCACATACCCTATGACGCTCTTCCATATAACCGTCTTTTCCCAATGAAATATCCTCCAGGAAATGATATAACTGCTCTTTTGTCTTAATAATATCCCCTGGCATATATTCCAGAGGATTTTCAAACACAAATCCGCGTCTCTGTGTGTACTCTTCAATGTCCGGCACAACAAAACCGATAGGCTTATCCAGCAACAAAAACTGCAAAAAAACAGAGGAATAATCGGCTATTAAAAAATCCATCTGCTTGAGCAACAAATAAAGCTGATACCCTTTCCTGACAAAATCATTGTCAGAAAGGAGCTCCAAATGACTGAATGTCTGCGCGTCATAGTCGTTTAAATTCTGTCCAGAATGCAATTTGATGATAAGTTTCATATCAAAAAACTTCAGCTTTTCATTCAGATCCGCATATTCTTCCGGTGTAAAAAGCGGAACCAGACTTTCACTGGAATCATTATATCCTGCGCTGTCCGACTGCCTGAATGTAGGAACCCATATTCCAATCCTTTTGTATCCGCCCAGACCATAAGACTTTGTCTGTTCAAAGAAGACATCCAAAACCGGCTCTCCATTTATCAATACATTGCTTTCTCTGCATCCATATTCAGCAACCACAATCTTTCTGTAAACCTCTGACGGTGCCGCATAGTAGGTAAAGTAAAATTCTTCCCCATTATTTATCTTTGACAATTTTCCGCAAGCTTTAAAATTTGTGGCACCATGATCCAAATGGATCACTGTCTGCCGTTTACTAGGTTTGATCGGCAATTGTCCCGTTGTATAATACACATGTGTCGCCCGCAAAAAAAAGAATATTGAATGGTATCTGTCTACAAATACCACCCTTTTTTCCTGTTCTTTATACTTCAAACTTTCTATACCACAAATTATCCTATATTTTGAGTCATAGCTGTGCTCCAGCAAATAATCATAGAGCGGTCTCAAGTTATGGCGTATCCCACCATTGGCTGAATACAGCAAAATATAATCATCCCTTTTGGGAATTATTTTATTCAGCAACGAAATAGCAGGAAATACTGTTCTTTTGATGATTCGTTTTACTTTCACATTCTTAAACATAAAATATCAGCCTTCCAACCAAACACCTACGTCATAGACCTTTAAAGCATAATGCTTTGTTATTCCACCCTCATCAACGCCGTCAAAACACGATTCGCCATCTTATGTCCGATTTCATCCAGCCATCCACATAAAACCAACATTGCTTTCTGTATGGTACATCGATACAATATACTGGCAAATGCCCCCCCTAATAACAAAATCAGGGCAAAAATCAATATTGATCCCACTAGACTTGAGCCGGTTCCAAAGAAATCCATAACATGCCCAAAGCAGTTATAGGATACATAATTTCTGAACAGATAGTTTTCCGTCATTATATAGATCAGAAGTGATAAGGATGACAGATAATTAATGGCTCTGTTTTTCCAAGTTTGGCGCTTCGCCATATAAAACAGCGAAACTCCAATACACATAAAAAAGGGATTGTTAAATTGATTCCAATGCAACATATGGCTTTCCAACGCTGCTATATGCAGTCCTAGCCAATTCGTTATAAATTGGACAAGCAACCATCCGCCAATCCCGATCATCAATAATACTATCTGTGTCTTTTTCAAATTCATTATTCTATTAAGATATTTTTTCATATATGCAACTACAAAATAAACACCAATAAATCCCAGAAAGTTGTTATAATAAAGCAATTCTTTATAAAGCAAGGCAAGCCCAAAATACATAATAATGACCATACACACTATCATAAGAAGCTGTCTTTTTCCACACCTTTCAACGATTATATTTAATAGTGGATGAACCAAATACAGTAACAAATAACAGGTAATAAACCAGTTATTTCCAAACGAAACTGGAAAAATCTGTTTCAGCATCTCAATCGCCGGGAAATGATATCCGAACACTGTAAGAATTCCCAACCAAGCAACGGATATCATAAAACAGTCCGCTATCATACACAGTATTTTTCTGCTCTTGACTTCACTGCAATCCATTAAAAACCAAGCTGAAGCTGTCGCAAAAATATAATTCCCAACTTGACCAAGGTTCTTGAACAGCAGTGCCACAAACACATTCACATCCCTCGTTGCACACGCAATACTAAAGACATCCCCAAATTCCGCATCGCTTCTTGGTACTGAATGACTGATTACAATCATGATAATCGCCACCACTTTGACAGCTTCTATACTTGAATTCCGTTCTCCGTGTTTCATAACACACACTTTCCCGCCTTCACTTATGTGTCACCTTGACATGATATTTCCGCTTTCTCAGCTTCATTGCTGCTGGCACCAGCCCAGGGCAAACCGCCATCACCAAAGCTCTCAGTCTGTTCTTTGCCGATGTCGGAACCTTAAAACAGGATAAGGCATTTTCTTTCATAGCCTCTCTGCACCTACGGTACATGTCTGGATATTCTTTCGAAGCGTCTGCCAAAATCAACAGATCATAGACATCCGAATTCGTCCTCCACCATGCAAAATCCCATGCCAGTTCTATTCTTTCGCTGTGTATAGTAAAGTCTTCTTTGATTCTGTGAAGCGCATATAAGCCAGCCTTCCATTTTTCTGCGTTGAACTTTGTTGTTACGCTGTCTGAATTGTCCTTTCGGTAAAAATAAACCTTTCTATGTCCGACGGCGATTTGATCCGCCCGTTGAAATGCAGCAGTATTAAAGTTAAATCCTTCTCCTATAGGAAGGCCTTCTATAAACCGGATGTTTTTCTCTTCCAAAAAACTCCGCCCGAACAATTTATTGTTCACGCCTATCAACAATTTATAACACAATATTGCCTCTGTAGCTTGTTCTCCTGTATATATGATTTCTGTCGTGTCCTTGCATTGTTTTAATTCAAAACTTGTATACACCTCCGTTGATATCGAAATCGGGGTGTGGTGGACAATACTCAAATGCAGCAAATATTCCACATAATCCGACATTACATAATCATCGCCGTCAACAAAGCAGATATATTCTCCCGTCGCAATATCCATACCGCTGTTGCGCGCCGCGCTCACACCATTGTTCTGCTTATGAATTACTCTTATACGGCAGTCTTTTTCCGCGTAGGCATCACATATCATGCCAGAAGCATCTGTGGAGCCGTCATCTACAAGAATAATTTCAAGATTTACATGACTCTGATTTTGAACAGATTCAATACACCTCCGCAGAAATCTTTCAACATTAAATATTGGAATAATTACAGAAACCTTCAATTGATCTAATTGCTCCATTCCTACACCCATGACTTTCCTGTGATAAACTCCAGCTCCACAGATTTTTATACCCAAGCCCATTACGTCCTGTGCTAAAAGGAAAGCGTTTGATGTAATCTTCCAAATGGGATAATTGAAAATTTTTTAATACTCTTAAATAACTCATTTTACATCCTCAATAAAATACATCAGACTTCTCTGTCGTTCCCTCTTTATAATTTCCTCAGTCTTCCCATAATTCACTTCCTCTTTCAGCACCTCTCCCACATTATGAATATCCCGAACTTCCCGATTCTCAAGACCCAGCCTCTCCAACAAGTCCATCAGCTTCTCCTCATTGCCATAACTGCCGCCGATACTCTTTCGTACAAGAACCGCAAACCTTCGATGTGTTATCACAGAAAAAATTGTACCGTGAAACGTATCCGTAATTACCGCTTCTGCCTGACGGAAATATGCCAGCACTTCAAAGGGTGAACAGCTTATAAATCTATCCGCACATCTCTGCACTCCGCCAATGGCATAAACCTTCCATCCCTTTTCCTTTGCATAGTGCCTTATCCACCCTGCCTCTTCTATCGAAATTCTTCCCGAATAGGCATATACAATCAGGTATTTCTCCCTTATTGCTATATCAGGGATTTGTCTGCTTTTTCCCATAAAATCATATATGAGCACAGGATCGAGATGGTACGACGGCTCTCTATCTGTCAGGCTCCTGACAATTTTCCCTGAATTCTCGTCACGGACAGAAAGCGCATCAAATCCTTTCAAAAGCTCGCCCACCTCCCCGGCTTTTCCATACCGTTTCAGCTTTTCCAGTGTGGTATTGCCAAAAGAAGCCGCATAAGAGATCAATCTGTCTGCCTGATGTCCCTTCCCAAACAACTCTGGAGAATAGCCCACATTCAGATTTCCCTGTATGCAGTTAAAGACCTCATCACTACCAATCAGCAATACATCCAGCTTCGATTGATAATTTGGCTGGGAAGACAGCCCTAAAATTTTATGATATTTTGCTGCAAAGTCCTTTTTATATAAAACATACTGAATCTTCTGCACCATCGGCGCATCCAGGCTCATTGCATCCAGTGCTTTATGTATCTTTCTGCCCCATTCAGTGCCATATCCTTCCTTTCCGGCTGCCAAAGGCCGTCCCACATGATAATCAACAAAACAAACTTCATGTCCAAGCTCTTCCAACACAGACTTCAGTCCGTAAGCCTGTAGAAAAGAACCATAATTTATAATACGCTGCATGGACATAATGCCAACCTTTGCCATGTCTCTTCAGTCACTCCTCAAAACATTTCCTGTATCAATTCTTCTAACATCTGATTAAAAATTTTATTGTTACTCCTCATCCCAGATGATTTGGTCGTTGCAAGTTCATCATATTGAATAATTACTGACTCTAGTTCATTAATTTCATAAACCGGAAGAATCGTTCCCATACGATCGGCCACTGCTTTTACAAATTCCACCTGGTGATCATTGACATGCTCACCAAATTGATGCTGCCTTGGAACAACCACGGGCGTCTTTCCATGTTGGAGAGGCATGATAAAACTGGCCGGTCCGCCATGAGTAATAACAATATGTGCTTCTTCTACCTTTTTAATCATTTCTTCATAGGAAAACATTTTACTCCAAACACTGTATTTTGGCTCATAAGTGCTGAATCCCACCTGCATAACCACGTCTTCAGCGATGACGCCTTTTCCCTTTAAACGGTCAACATATCCAATCAAACGATTAAACGGCTGTTCATGTGTGCCGACTGTTACAAATATCATTGCCATACCTTTCCATATACTTCATCTATAGATGTTAAAATGTCCTTTGTAAACAAGTCACTGCTCTTTAGAAGATACTTCCCAAATTGACCGCTTTCGGATATACCTTCTTTTGCTCTTCCCACTGCACGATAAATCTGTCTGTGACAGGATATACCAGCTTTCCTGTCAGGGTAGACTTATCGATCCGATCAAAGACCTCTATGTATATGGTTTTGGATCCAAACAGCTTACCCAGCCAAAAAAACGGAACCGCCACAGCTGCACCCGATGAAACGATCAACTCAGGGCGTTCTTTCCGCAATACCTTCCAGGCCAGGATAGTGTTGCAAACCAAATTTTTCAAGTTCCTGTTGGTAGGGTAGTAGCAGTAATATATCTTTTCTCCTTTTAACAGGCTTCTGGCATCCTCCTTATCAAAAGTCACCCAGAAGCGTTCCTGCGCGTTCCAAAACGGCTTCAACATATACAAATGGCTCAAGTGTCCTCCTGACGAACCTACCAGACAAACTTTTATCTTCTCTTTTTTTTTCATTACCGCGCACCTTCCAGTTTCATCACCACCTGTAGTGTCTTCAGGATAATCCGCAGATTCATTCCGCTTACAGCCAATTTATGCCCACAAGCACCCTATTCCTCCCCATAATTTCCATAATACTTCCCATAATATTTCCCATAATACCGCCCATAATATCTTCCATAATACTTCCCATAATACCCCTTACCAGTCATATCCACCTTATTCAAAACAGCCCCCAGAATCCGGCACCCCGTAACCTCCAGCTGCTCCTTCACATTCCTCACAAACCGGTAACTAATAGTCCCCGCCGCAATAACAAGCACTACGCCATCACAAACCTTGGAAACCACAGCCGTATCTATTACGCTTCCCAAAGGCGGCGTATCAATGATAATCATGTCATACTCTTCCCTTGCACGGGCAATCATATTTTTAAACCTTTCGTTCCCCAGCAGCTCACTTGGATTAGGCGGCACCGGCCCACAAAAAATCATGGTAAAATTCCTGATATCCGTAGTGCAGAGCACATCATCCATGCTTGCTCTACCCACCAAGTAATTCACCAGCCCCAGGCGTACCTTACCCTTCTTATGCCTGTGCCTCATCACTGACTTCCGCAGATCCGCATCAATCAGAAGCACCTTCTTCCCATTCTGTGCAAATGCTTTCCCCAGCTCAAATGAAGTATCCGACTTCCCTTCATTCGGCGTACAGCTTGTCAGGCAGATCACCTTCACGTCATCCCCTGAAAATTCAATATTTGTCCTTAATGTCCTGAATGCCTCCCTGGAACGGAAATCCAGTTCCTCATGATTCAGCTCAATCTTCTGCATAACTGTCCTCCCCGCTGTCACCGCCATATACATCTTCCCCGTGAATATCCCCGGTATCAACAGCCTCCCCGGATCCTTCCACCTGCCTTTTCCTCACAGGGCCTCTCCTGCCGTC
Source organism: Lachnospiraceae bacterium UBA7109 (assembly GCA_002492335.1). Taxonomy (GTDB): domain Bacteria; phylum Bacillota; class Clostridia; order Lachnospirales; family Lachnospiraceae; genus UBA7109. The sequence goes on along the minus strand of DKYD01000083.1, from coordinate 3,686 downwards.
CTGGCTGTATTCAGTCTCTTCCCTGTCATGCCTCTTCTCTCCGGAATGCTCACGTCCTCCGCTGCTACGGGAGCCCTTTTCATGCTCCTTCCCCTCCTTTTCTTCCCTCAGAGGGATCATCCCCAGAGTACTCAGCCCCAGATACTTCTCTATATCATCCGAAGTCTTGATCGTATCATCCAGCAGGAACTGTATCAGAACCACCGCCATGCACAGGAATGCCCCAAGCAGGAAACCTATGGCTGTCCACTTCGTCACGCTGGGTGCAGACGGCGATGTGGGAAGGTTGGCTTCATCCACCACATTGACCGCCTGAATATCCATGACATACATAATCCGCTCTGCCGCCGCCTCACGGAGTTCATTCGCAATATACTGCGCCCGTGCCGGATCCGTATCCGTCACCGTAATGGTAACAATACGCGTATCAGACTGTGTATCCACACTGACCCGGGATGCAAGCGATCCGCTGGTATCCTGCAGTCCACAGATATCAATTACCTGCTCCAGCACATACCGGCTCTTTATAATCTCCCTGAAGTCCTTCGTCAGCTGCGTCCCCAGCTGCACATCCGTATACGTCAGCGTATCGTCATTCTGCCTGTTCAGCACATAAATCCTCGTAGTCGACTCAAACTGCTCCGTCAGCACAAACCGGCTGACAGCATACCCCACAGCCCCCGCCGCCACGGCACATAAGATAATCAGCCACAGCCTGTGCAGCATCAGGCCGAATATCTCCATCAAATCAATTTCCACTACGTCATTGTTGTCTACATTCTGCATGACCCATCTCCCGTTACCATTTTCCTAAAGACCTGACATTTATATCTAAAATGCACGTAAACATCTTCAAGTCTGTTTATAGCAGAAACTCCTCCGCATTCCCAAACAGCAGCCTGTCCGCATACTGTACCCCGCATTTCTTATACAGCACATCCGCGCACTTCTCCATAAAAGGCGCCCTCCTGCCATCGCTGTGTGCATCAGTAGCCACAAAGTCCACCAGCCCCTTCTTCAGCAGGCTGCGCACATCCTTTTTTGCCTGCCTCCCGTTATCCCCGGTGACAGACATGGCATTCACCTGCACCAGAATCCCGTTTTTCCTCATATCAGACAGAACGGAAATATCCTCCATCAGTTTCGCATACCGCTCCACATGTGCAATCACAGGCCGGTAACCCGTACCAAGAATATTCCGCACTGCATTCCGGATGTAATTCCGCTCCGCCATCGGTTCAAACTCCACCAGCACACAATCCGACTCTCCCAGGGTAACCACATCTCCGTCCTCCAGGATGTCCAGTACTTCCTCCCTGTAGTAATACTCCGTACCCGCCACAATCTCCAGCGGTATCCCTTCCTGCTCCACCGTCTTCCGCAGCTCGTCCACCTTCCTGTGTACCACACTGACCGGCGGACACCCCTTGCCGGGCATATTATGGGGCGTCGCTATCATGGTACTGATACCCTCACTCACTGCAATCTCCAGCATACGCAGTGTCTGCGGCATATTTCTTGACCCGTCATCCATCCCGGGCAATATATGTGAATGCATATCAATATATCCCATTCTTCCGCCCCCGTTCTTCTGTCATCTAATCTTACACACCGGATGCACTTCTTACACCCGCCTGACCGCCTCTCTGCAGTCCGTACCAAAACTTAAGCATCTATCTATATTCGACAGTCACTCTGCCGCTTCATACAAAGTACAGACATCTGCAGCCAGACATATATCAACACCTGAACTTTGGTACAGACTGCATTTTCTGACGCCGGAACCGGATATCCGGCCTTTAACACAATACTTTCCTTTACATCGCCCCGTCCTTCCCCAGCACCACCTTCACAGTCTTAAACAGTATCTTCAGATCCATCCCCATGCTCCATTCCGTGATATACTTCGTATCCAGCTTCACCACTTCCTCAAAATCCGTGATGCTGCTTCTCCCGCTGACCTGCCATAAACCCGTAATTCCAGGCCTTACCGCCATTCTCGCCCTGTGATGCGGCTCATATTTCTCCCATTCATCCGGAGTAGGCGGTCTGGTTCCCACCAGGCTCATATCCCCCTTTAACACATTGAAAAACTGGGGAAACTCATCCAGGCTGTGGTCCCTGATAAAATTCCCGAACCCCTTCTTCACCGTGCCGTCCGGCAGCACCCTGCATCCGATAATCCGGGGATCCGCCTCCATCTTGAACATCAGCCCGCTTCCCACCCGGTTCTTCTCCATCAGCTCTTTCTTCCGTTCCTCCGCATCCATATACATGCTGCGGAACTTGTATATCTTAAAACGCTTCCCGTTCCTGCCGATCCTCTCCTGCATGAAGAACACCGGCCCCGGGGACACCAGCTCCATGGCCGGTGCCAGCACAAGGAACAAAAATCCTGTGGCAATGCATCCCGCAATCCCCCCGGCGATATCCATGGCACGTTTTGCAAACTGCTGCAGCGGCGTGGCATAACTGATGCTTGCTGTCAGCACCGTATAGTCCCCCAGATGCCCCACGAACTGCTTCATCCCGCTTTCTTCCCCGGAGCGGAACAGTCCTGTATGCACCACCACTCCCATCCCCGCCAGGTCTGAAACCAGATCCCCGGGATGGGGTGCCCCCCGGTGCAGTACAATCAGTGCCTCATCCACCCAGCGGCGGCATACCGCATCCACGATATCATCCCGCCAGGCCACCACGGGTATCCCCCTGTTTTCGCTGTCCCCGGCCTGATCCCGCACGTCCCGGTTCCCTCCTGTCAGGCTCCCGGCCGCATGAATTTCACATCCCCGCATGTCCTTATCAGTAATGGCGATCCCCGTCACCCGGAAACGGTCATACTCCCTTGCCAGGGCGCTTTCCAGCACCTCTTCCGCCAGTTCCGCCTCCGTTACCACCAGCAGCGACCGCTGTTCCGCCACAGCCTCCCTGCGGCGTAACAGTACAGCCTTCCACAGGAGCCTGGCGAAATAAGCCATACCGGCATAGAGCACTCCGGTCAGATAGATAATAAACCTGGAATAACTGACAGCCTTCTGAGCCGTAAACAGGTACATGATAACCACCGCCTCCACCAGGCAGGCATGCTTCAGCACGGCGGTGAATTCCTCATACCGCCCCCTCCTCAGCACGCCGCTGAAGGTTTCCGACAGCAGCACGATAACCATGTCCGCCAGCAGCAGCAGCAGCCCTATCCCGCGGTACTCCCCGTCCGAATACGGGCTGGAAGGCCCCATCCGGACCGCATAGGCAAGCATGAAGGCCGCCTGCAGGCACAGCGCATCCAGCACTATGAAATCAAGGTGCTTCAGCCACCCGCCGGCCCTTTTCCTGTACATTGCAGTCCCCCCTGTCTGTACCTGTCACCCGGCGACTGCACATCCAGCGCCGGATACCCCGTGCTCTGAAGCTGGATGTGAATTCGCCTGCGTTTTTCCTTCTTTTTCACATCCTGTCCTCCCTGCTTCTGCACAGGGAGGACAGGATAACCACATGTCTAAGGTTATTCGTTGTTTCAATGGTTAAATCATGGAACGGGGTCTCCCCCGCCAATTAATCATGCATGATTAATTTATTACTTTTACTGCACAGCTCCGCTCTTCCCCGGGAACCGCCCCGGGGTATCCCGGATCGGGCTGTAAGCGTAAGAGAAATTACGCTTATCTGTTGTAACGTACCTTCTTTGC
>DKYD01000051.1 GCA_002492335.1 Lachnospiraceae bacterium UBA7109 | reverse complement strand
CTGATGAAGGTAAAGGATATGATGCTGGAAGAGGCACACCATTACAGCGAAAGAGCATAAAAAGGCATAAAGAAACGGATATAAGACGGGTATTGCCTGCACATGTATGCAGGCAGTGCCCGTTTTCACATTTTAGGGAGTTCTGCATATGGTGTAATAGATCAATACAGTTTGAGGTGTGTGTAATGGATAATCGACTGCCTTATTATATGGCATATCCGATGCCGCTACAGTACGATGATGAACGGATAGAAAGACGGGATTTTGAATATATGAAAAGCCTGTATCCGGGAATGGCAAGAAAGATACTGCCCTATGTAGAAGAGGAATGTGACCGGATGGAGTATGAAGGAAGTATGATTTACGATGAATATCCGGATCAGCTGCAGCTGCAGCTGATGTGCAGAAGAATCTATGATAAGGTCAAGGATCTTTCTCCGGATGACATTGGAGACGCCTACCTGCCGGGAGATTATGAAGGAAACGGGGCAATTCCGGCTGGGTGGAAGGATGAAATGGAAGCACAGTATTACCGTCCGTTTCCTACGCCAAAGCGCAGGAAGGAAAATCTGGTGCATGATCTGATTCATGTTATGCTGTATCAGGAATTATTTAAGCGCAGATGCGACAGAAGAAGGTGCCGGAGAAAATTTTACTAATGCAGGAATCAGAGAATGTTTTTGCATACTGCAGTTTCCTGTGATACAATATGAAACAATACAGCAGCAGGCTGGAATTATCTGAAAGGATCTTCGGAGGAATACAAATGAAAAAAGGAAGCAATATTATTTTTATCGGCATGTCAGCTGCCGGAAAAAGTACAATCGGGGTCGTCATAGCCAAAAGGCTCGGGTATGAATTTATTGATACAGATCTGTTGATTCAAAAGCGCGAAAAAAGATTGCTAAAAGAGATTTTGGAGCAGGATGGAAATGACCGCTTTCTGGAAATTGAAAATGAAGTGAACAGTACGCTGGAATCTGAGCATACTGTGATTTCTCCGGGTGGAAGCGTGATATATGCCGAGGAATCAATGACACATTTTAAAAATATTGGTACGATCGTATATTTGCAGGCTTCTTTTGAAACAATAAATGCAAGGATAAAGAATCCGAAAGAACGTGGGATCGTACTGAAGGAAGGACAGTCACTGCAGGAGCTTTATGATGAACGAACCGTATTATTTGAACGGTATGCGGATCTTATTGTAAATGAGGATGGACTGTCGCTGGAAGAAACGATTGAACGGGTACTTGAAGTACTTCAAAAGTAGGGGGAAGCTGCCTCCTATTTTTGTTTCTTGTTAAGGTTGTATCAGGTAATAAGAAAAAGATTTTACAAATATCGATTTTATGGTATAATAGTTAAGATTATAGAACGAAATGGATTTGTAATCGATTTCAAATAATTAATAGGGTAAAACAGGGATTGAAAAAATATCGAATAATTGAGGTGCGATATGGAGCAATATATTATTAAAGGTGGAAATCCGCTTGTAGGGGAAGTGGAGATCGCAGGAGCAAAGAATGCAGCACTGGGAATACTGGCAGCAGCTATTATGACGGATGAGACAGTGACTATCGATAATCTTCCGGATGTAAATGATATTAATGTTTTATTAGAAGCAATAGAAGGAATCGGCGCAAGCGTTCAGAAGCTTGACCGGCATACAGTGAGAATCAACGGCAGTACGATTCAGAATCTGTCGATTGATTATGATTATATAAAGAAGATCAGGGCGTCCTATTATCTGCTGGGGGCGCTGCTTGGAAAATATAAGAAAGCTGAGGTGGCTCTTCCGGGCGGCTGTAATATCGGAAGCCGTCCGATTGACCAGCACTTAAAGGGATTCCGTGCTCTGGGGGCAGATGTGGAGATTGAACATGGCTCTATTATGGCGGAGGCAGAACATCTGCGGGGAAATCATCTGTATTTCGATGTGGTCAGCGTTGGAGCCACGATTAATGTAATGATGGCAGCGGCGCTGGCAGAAGGTACCACCATTCTGGAAAATGTTGCGAAAGAGCCGCATGTCGTAGACGTGGCAAACTTCCTGAACAGTATGGGGGCTAATATCAAGGGAGCCGGAACAGATGTGATTCGTATCAAAGGTGTCAGCAGACTGCATAAGTCGTCTTATTCCATTATTCCGGACCAGATTGAAGCAGGCACCTTCATGTTCGCAGCTGCAGCGACACATGGGGATGTAACTGTTATGAATGTCATTCCAAAGCATTTGGAGGCAACAACAGCAAAGCTGGTAGAAATCGGCTGTGAGGTAGAGGAATTTGACGATGCTGTACGTGTAATTGCTAAAAAGAGACTGGGGCATACCCAGATTAAGACACTGCCATATCCGGGATTTCCGACAGATATGCAGCCGCAGATGGGGGTATTGCTTTCTCTGTCCCGGGGGACAAGTACGATTACAGAGAGCATTTTTGAAAATCGCTTTAAATACCTGGATGAACTGAAGCGTATGGGTGCCCTTTCAAAAGTAGAAGGGAATTCAGCAACGATTGAAGGCGTGGAAGGATTTTCCGGTGCAAGGGTAAGCGCTCCGGATCTGCGTGCGGGAGCAGCGCTCTGTATTGCCGGCCTGGCAGCGGAAGGCATTACGATTGTGGATGATATCGTGTATATCCAGAGGGGATATGAACGGTTTGAAGAAAAGCTCAGAAGTCTGGGCGGTCTGATTGAGCGTGTAGAATCCGAAAAGGATATCCAGAAGTTTACTTTAAAGGTAAGTTAAGTAATAGCAGAAGGAACAGATAGAAGCCGGTACAGGAAAAGGGTAGCGGCTTCTTTTGATTACCGGGAAAATCTCTGATTTATACTTGACAAGTGTATATAAACAGTATATTGTAATAGGCGTAGTTAAAATTAAACAGCAAGACTTTCTCTTATTCAGAGCAGTGGAGATACAAAGGATCTGTGAAGCTGCGGCAACCCCGTAAGGAAGGTGCCAACCTGAGCGAGCAATCGAACAATAAGAGGATTGTTTTAAGCATAAACAGTCCATTATTGTGGGCTGCTTTTTCTTTATTAAGGAGAAAAAAGATCTGGCAGTTCAACAATGAAGAGAGAAAGACGAAAGGAGTTATGAAATGGAAAGAAGACTATTTACTTCTGAATCAGTGACTGAAGGACATCCGGATAAAATGTGTGATGCGATCTCAGACGCTATTCTGGACGCTCTTATGGAGCAGGATCCTATGAGTCGTGTTGCCTGTGAAACAGCTACTACAACAGGTATGGTTATGGTCATGGGTGAAATTACCACAAAGGCTTATGTAGATATCCAGAAGATTGTACGTGACACCGTACGTGAGATTGGTTATACCCGTGGAAAATTCGGATTTGATGCTGACAATTGCGGTGTGATCACGATGATTGATGAGCAGTCGGCAGATATTGCATTGGGTGTGGATCAGGCGTTGGAAGCGAAAGAGCATAAAATGTCTGATGAAGAGCTGGATGCAATCGGTGCAGGAGATCAGGGAATGATGTTTGGCTATGCCTGTGATGAGACAGAGGAGTATATGCCGTATCCGATCAGCCTGGCACATAAGCTGACCAGAAAACTGACGGAAGTGAGAAAGAATGGAACACTTTCTTATCTGCGGCCGGACGGAAAGTCTCAGGTGACGGTAGAATATGATGAAAATGGTGTACCGGCACGTCTCGATGCGGTTGTTATTTCTACACAACATGATCCGGATGTCACCCAGGAAAAGATCCATGCAGATATTAAAGAATATGTACTGGATCCGGTTCTGCCTGCAGAAATGGTGGACGAGAATACGAAGTTCTTTATCAATCCGACAGGACGCTTCGTAATTGGCGGACCGCACGGAGACAGCGGCCTGACAGGCAGGAAAATCATTGTAGATACCTATGGTGGAACAGCACGCCACGGCGGCGGTGCATTTTCCGGAAAAGACTGTACGAAGGTAGACCGTTCTGCAGCATATGCAGCACGTTATGTAGCGAAAAACATTGTTGCAGCAGGCATCGCAAAGAAGTGTGAGATTCAGCTGTCCTATGCGATCGGCGTAGCACATCCGACTTCCATTATGATTGATACCTACGGAACCGGAAAGATTTCCGAAACAAAGTTGGTTGAGATCGTAAGAGAGAACTTCGATTTGCGGCCGGCAGGAATTATCAAAATGTTGGATCTGAGACGTCCGATCTATAAGCAGACAGCAGCATATGGACATTTTGGACGCAATGATCTGGATCTTCCATGGGAAAAACTGGATAAAGTAGAAGTATTGAAATCCTATCTGAATTGTTAATAGAAGGAAATATGAAAAGACAGTATCAGGCTGGTATTAATGTCGGCTCTGATACTGTCTTTTATTATATTATTTTTGTTTATGCATATTCTGTAGCTCTGGATGCGATGCCACACAGGCATCAATGGCTTCCTTCAGCTTTTCCTCAGAAAGCTGTGACAGGCTGGCGTAGTCGGTCAGCTCGATAAATGGTTCTGTCCGGTTGGTTTTCACATAAACGATGGCAGTTACGAAGCCATTTGCGATCCGCACTTTTTTGCGGCACCGTTTGTAGAGAGGAACATCCTCCCAGATATCGGCTCTGTCAAGCTCTTCTTCTGTGAGCGGTAAAATAACGCCGGGTACGTTAGCATCTGCCTTTTCAATAATATCATAATATTGCCCGGCACAGTTAATGGTATATCCCTCGAGTACTGCTTCCTGTCCCTCTATGACACGTCCCAGGATGTGCTTCTGTACATAAGGATGACGGAATGTTCCATAGGTGAACAGATAAGGAGCAGTCAGCTTTTGGCTGGTTTCCAGCTGTGTTTTGGCTTTGTGGTTATTCATGTTTCAGCCCCTCCTAAATGACTTTTGTGTATGGTTGCTATTGACCTGTCCTTTTATATTAGAGCCATTTATGGGGAGGTTTTAAAGAAAAACCGGGTTTTTATAAAAAGTTTAGAAATATTTAGCTCCACTTTCGTGAAAAGCCATGGTTTCTATGGTATGATTTAAAAAGTGAAATGGTTCTGAAAGGATGTGAGTGTTTGAAATTAAAGACAAGACTGATCATTGCTTTTCTGACGATTATTACATTGCCGGTTTTGATGAGTGCATTAGCGATTTTGTGGTTCGGGCAGTATCAGATCCGTTCAGTGGAAAAGACATACGGAATATCCGGTACAACATATAAATCATTTTCTAATCCAGTGCAGATACTCAACCGGGTGACGGAGAAATCTTATCACGATCTGGCAGAAACTGTCCGGCAGTCACCCCAGAAAATGGAAGATGCTACGTATCTGGCAGAGATTAATAAAAAACTGACATCAAAAAATGCTTATCTGCTTGTACGAAAGGACAATGTTGTAGTCTATATCGGACAAGAAGATGATAAGACACAGGAAGTGATAAAAGAATTGCCTGTTTACCAGGCGGATACGACAGATTCAGATAATGGTATTTATCTGGGAGGGGATCTTCAGGTACTGGTTAAACAGGCGGATTTTATGTATCCGGATCGAAGTAAAGGAAGCGCCTTTATTATTATGGATGTAGAAGACGTCATTCCTGAAGTACGTGAGTTCATGATAGATATTATCCTGGCGGTAATTCTGATTCTGGTATTGACGGCTTCTCTGTTAATTATATGGATTTATCAGGGAGTAGCCGGGCCGATCAGCAAGATGAAGAAGGCGGCAGAGAATATCCAGCAGGGAAATCTGGACTTTAAAATAGAAGCGGAAACGGATGATGAACTGGGCGGTCTCTGTCGGGATTTTGAGGCGATGAGATGCCGGCTGAAGGCTAATGCGGAAGAGAAGGTGAAAGCTGATTCGGATAATAAAGAATTAATCAGTAATATTTCCCATGATTTGAAAACGCCGATTACGGCGATCAAAGGATATGCAGAGGGAATCATTGATGGTGTGGCGGATACACCGGAAAAAATGAACAAATATATCCGTACGATTTATAATAAGGCAAACGAGATGGAGCGGTTGATCAATGAGCTGACATTTTACTCCAATATCGATACAAACCGCATTCCGTATAATTTTGCGACCATCCCTGTAGGGGAGTATTTTGCCGATTGTGCGGAGGATCTTTCTCTGGAGCTGGAGGCGAAGGGTGTTGCTTTCGGTTATTATAACTATGTGCAGGAAGATACTCTGATTATTGCCGATGCAGAACAGCTGAAGCGTGTGATTAACAATATTATATCGAATTCGCTGAAGTATATGGATAAGGATAAGGCCGTGATAAACCTTCGAGTAAAGGATGTCGGCGATTTCGTTCAGGTAGAGCTGGAGGATAATGGCAAGGGAATCGGTGCAAAAGAGCTGCCGTATATCTTTGATCGTTTTTATCGGACGGATGCTTCCAGAAATTCATCGAAAGGCGGAAGCGGAATCGGCCTGTCGATTGTAAAAAAGATTATTGAAGAACATGGCGGAAAGATCTGGGCAACCAGTAAGGAAGGAACAGGAACGACAATGTATTTTGTTATCAGAAAATATCAGGAGGTGCCGGTGCATGAGCAGGATATTGATTATAGAAGATGAAGAAGCGATTGCAGAGCTGGAAAAAGATTATCTGGAGCTGAGTGGATTTACAGTAGATGTGGAGAATGATGGAAGCCTGGGATTGAGTAAGGCGTTATCCGGGGATTATAATATGTTCATTCTGGACCTGATGCTGCCGGGCGTGGACGGTTTCGAGATCTGTAAGCAGATCCGCAGCGCAAAGAACACGCCGATTATTATGGTGTCTGCGAAGAAAGACGATATTGATAAAATCCGTGGTCTGGGCCTGGGTGCGGATGACTATATGACCAAGCCGTTCAGTCCGAGTGAGATGGTAGCGCGGGTGAAAGCACATTTGGCACGGTATGAGCGTCTGATCGGCAGTAATGTAGAGGAAAATAAGGTGATCGAGATTCGTGGGCTGAAGATCGATACTACAGCAAGAAGAGTCTGGATCAATGGACAGGAGAAAGCATTTACTACGAAGGAATTTGACCTGCTGACCTTTCTGGCAAGCCATCCGAATCATGTCTATACGAAGGATGAGCTGTTCAGTGAAATCTGGGACATGGAGTCCATTGGAGATATTGCAACAGTCACGGTGCACATTAAGAAAATCCGTGAGAAGATCGAGTTCGATACGTCGAATCCACAATATATTGAGACCATATGGGGAGTTGGGTACCGCTTTAAGGTATAAAGCGCTGTATTTTATCCAGAAATCTTTCATAGGTCTGTGCAATAGACGTATGCTTTCCGATCCGGAAGCTGATTTCGGCCAGAAGTATGCCTCCGATTACATCGATAAGAACATGCTGCTTTGTTGTCAAAGTAGATATACAAACCAGAATTGCGATGATACAGGAAATCCGCTGATACCATACAGGGATTTCCTTTTTTCTTTTTATGCCGATGTAGCAGAACCAGCTGACCAGGCAATGAATAGAAGGAAATAGATTATCGGCGGCATCAATGGAATATAGCAGTAGTATTACCTGATTCCAGAATCCGTCAGGCTCCACATAAGGACGGACCGTGGTGGTTGGAAAGGCAAGAAAGCAGACCAGGCAGATAAGTCGTGAAAGCAGATCGGCAGAAAAAACTGACAGACTTCCTTTTTACTTTGTCGTGCAATTAAAATGTAATTGATACACCAGAACAGATAGCATCCCAGATAAATAAATGCTGACGGAGACCAGAAGGGGATCCGTCTGTCCAGCGGAGTGGTTATGTTGTAGTGATGCCAATTGCCGGCAACCAGTCTTGCACCATAGTAAACAAGAAAGTTGAAAGAGAGAGCCAGAGCAAGCGGAATGAAGCTATATTCAGGAATGATTTTTGTCAGTGCTTTTTTGAGTCGCTTCATGTTATTATCACCAGTGCCTTTTATAAGATCCGTATGGAGAATGTTTGGCCATACTGATGACAGTGTAGCAAAATGAAAAAGCAGACTCAAGCATCTTTCGTTTATTTTTATGATTTTTAAGAAAATTTAATTAATTCAGAGGGGAAGCTTTTTATAGGCTATCCGGATAGTCTGTGCTATAATGGTAGGCGAAAAGGAGAAATGTGGAATATGATTACGAGTACAGGAAATGCGCAGGTCAAGTATCTGCAGCAATTACAGAAGAAGGGAAAGCTCAGGGATGAAGAGGGTGTGTTTTTGATTGAGGGTCTGCGAATGTTTGAGGAGACACCGGCAGAGCGAATCAGAAAGGCGTATGTATCGGAGACATTTTATCAGAAGCAGAGGAAAATAGTAGAAGAAAAACAGGTGTCCGCAGAAATATTGTCGGATTCAGTATTTGAACGGGTTTCAGCGACGAAGACGCCACAGGGAATTCTTTGTATTGTAACGCGCCGGGAATGGACAAAAGAGGAGATTCTGGGAGCGGAGCATCCTTTTCTGATGATTCTGGACAACCTGCAGGATCCGGGAAACCTGGGAACCATTCTGCGTACCGCGGAGGGGGCCGGTGTAACCGGAATTCTGATGAGCAAAGACTGTGTAGATATCTATAATCCGAAAGTGATCCGTTCTACGATGGGATCCATCTATCGGATGCCATTCATATATTTGGAGAATCTGGAAGAATTTCTTCCGGAGCTGAAAGAATATGGCATCACTTCTTATGCCGCACATCTGGAAGGGGAACATTTCTACGATGAAGAAAATTATACCGATGGATGTGCATTTCTGATTGGGAATGAGGGAAATGGCCTGCGGGCTGAGGTTACGGCTAAAGCAGACAGGAAGATCAGGATTCCGATGCATGGGCAGGTAGAATCTTTGAATGCAGCAATGGCAGCCGGTATTTTGATGTACGAGGTGTGCAGACAGAGAAGGAAATAGAACAAAGTAAAACATTGGAAGCCGGATAAGGTTGACAAAGAAACTTTTTTGTGTTACTCTATCAAAACGAAATAAAATGTAACAGTTTCGTAATATTTGTAATAAAAAAGAATTATTCACGTATAATTTTAGTAAAGAATTTCTTTTTTATTAAAATCAGATGGAGGATATCAGAAATGAAGCTGAATCATAAAAAAGCAACAATATGTCTTGTCGTTACCTTATCCGGTCTTTTGACCTCCGGATTCGCGGAGACAGCCCTGCAGGCAGTACCTACGGCGGGACAGATCTCATTGATTGGTGAGGTAAATATGCAGACGCCGCTGGAAGAGACGCTGGAGAAACTTCCGGAAATGGCCGAATTGGCGGCAAAGACGCAGGAGTGGTATCAGAAAGCTGTTTCTGCTGTGGATGCTGAGGCGAATGTATACGAGGCCAGGACAGAAGATGCCGCGGTGGTTGGAAAGATGTATCCGAATACCATTTTTTCAGTAGAAGAAAAGGGGGAAGAATGGTCCAGAGTTTCTTCCGGAAATGTAACAGGATTTGTAAAGAATGAGAGCCTGGCATTCGGAGTGGAAGCAGTAGGGAGGGCAGAAGAGGTATGTCCGAAGCTGGCCGTGCCGAGTCATGAGGAGGCAAAGCTTTTTACCGAGCCCAAGGAGGATGCCGAGGTGGAAGCGGATATGCAGGATTCCTATGTGGTGATCAGTGAAGCAGAGGGTGCGGATGAAGAATGGATTGCCGTGCAGGATGAGGCGCAGAATGAGCTCTACATAAAGAAAGCGCATGCAGAGCTGGTGAGAGTGTCTCAGGAGGCGAAAACAGTAGAAGAGATTGCTGAGGAAGAGGCGGCAAGGAAAGCTGCGGAGGAAGCCAGACGAAAAGAGGAAGAGAGAAAGGCAGCAGAAGAAGCAGCGAAAAATGCAGCTGCAGCATCTTCGAATGAACAGTCTTTATTAGCGGCATTGATCTACTGTGAAGCTGGTGGAGAGCCTTATGAGGGGCAGGTTGCTGTAGGGGCAGTCGTACTGAATCGTGTGCGAAGCGCATCTTATCCGAATTCGATCCGGGAGGTCATCTACCAGAGCGGTCAGTTCGGACCGGCGATCACCGGGAAGCTGGATCGGGTGCTTGCATCCGGAAAGACAACAGCCAGCTGCTATCAGGCAGCTGCAGATGCACTGGCAGGTGTGAATCCGATTGGCAGCGCATTATATTTTGGATGTGGAAATTACGGACAGCAAATCGGAGGACATTGGTTCCATTA
>DKYD01000015.1:724-2999 GCA_002492335.1 Lachnospiraceae bacterium UBA7109 | reverse complement strand
TACCTTACTGACACCGTATGGCAACAACTACGATATTCTGATTGCCGGTTCTATGTTTGGTATCATCCCGATTTTGATTGTTTATCTGATTTTCAATAAATATCTGGTAGACGGTATGACTTCGGGAGCGGTAAAAGGCTAAGAAAAATTGAAAATTTGCAGAAGGCTGCGGTAAGTGAAGACTTGCTGCAGTCTTTTTTTGACTATAAATACTTCATATAGATCATTTCAGGATGGACCGGTATTTTTTAAGGGGAAATATCGTATACGAACGTAAAAATAGTGCAAATATTATAGTTATAATCGAAAATTAATTTTAGATTAACGTAAATCGTAAAAAAATAATTAAAAATATGTTGACAAAACGATGCGGGGGGGGGTATAATACGGACATAAACCGAGAACAAAACAAGGAAATGTTATACAAATTGCACATGACTGGCAGGGGGAATGCCTTGCAAAGATCAGGGAATGAATATGACATGGAGACGATCTCGGAAAAAGTTCTTATTTTAAAGGAGGAATTAAAATGAACAAGAAAATGTTTAGCCTGCTGATGTGCGGCGCCCTTGCAGTTGGATCTTTTGGAATGGTTGCATCTGCAGAAGGAGAAACAGAAGGACCGTCTGCGGTAACTACCGTTGGACCGGATGATGCCACACATTTTGAACTGTGGTCATTCGTAGATCTGCATAATGAATTTTATGCAAACATGGTAAATGAGTGGAACGAACTGAACCCGGATAAACAGGTACAGATCACATTCAGTACATATCCGTTTAACGAGATGCACAATAAATTTATGCTGGCTCTGCAGTCTGGCTCCGGCGCACCGGATATCTGTGACGTTGAGATTAAGAAATTCCCGGCTTACACAGGCGAAGATTCTCCGCTGTATGTAATGACAGACGCACTTGCTCCGTACGAAGAGACAATGGTAACTTCCCGTCTGGATATCTACTCCAGACTGGATGGCGAAAGACTTGGTGTTCCGACACACGTTGGCGCTGCTATGATGTACTGGAATGCAGAAATTTTTGAAGAGTATGGTCTGGATTACAAATCCGTTAAAACATGGGATGATTATACCGCACTTGGCGAGCAGCTTAAAGAAGCTTCCAACGGCGAAGTATATCTGACATCTGTAGATACCAGTGCTGTTGACTGGATCTGGATTGCAATGGCTGAGTACGGCGAAGACTGGACAGGCGGCCCGAACGGAGATGTAAATGTACAGCTTGATTCCGTAAATAAAATGCTGACTATGCAGCAGCAGTGGCTGAATGACGGTATTGCAATGATTTCTATCGATGGTCATACAGATAATGACGCATGCCGTGTACCGATCGCAGAAGGCAAAATTGCTTCCTTCCCGAAAGCTTCCTGGTATATGAGCCGTTTCAAAGATTATATGCCGGATACAAAGGGCAAATGGGATCTGACTACAATTCCGGTATTTGAAGAAGGTCAGCCGAACTCTGTAGGTCTTGGCGGAACAGGTACTGTTGTTACAAATCAGTGTGAAAATCCGGAACTGGCAGCTGAATGGCTTGCATGGGCAAAATGCTCACCGCAGGGTTGTGAACATATCTGGAACGACCTTGGATTTGACGTATGTAACATGGCTATGTGGACAGATGAAGAATTCGCATTCAACGAAGAAAATCCGTATAACACATACTTCCGTGTAAAACCGTACGAAGTAATGAATAATCTGGAATTTGGTACAGTTTATGTTAAGACAGAATCTCTCGTTATCGATGATTACTTTGGAACAACTGTTCTGAATAACATTTTTGAAGATGGTATGGATGTAACAGAAGCTCTTCAGGATGCACAGGATACTATCGAGATGGAACTGAGCTAATATTCAGTGTAAAAAGAAATCCCGGCTATCTGCCGGATAAATGAAAGAGGGAGGCCTGGGAACTGCATTCCCGGGCTTCTCGCTTTTGTGGGAAGAGAAAGGAGGAGCACATCTTGAAAAAAGCAAAAAAGTTATTGTATTCCCAGAAAGTAGCGCCGTATGTATTTGTACTGCCGTTTGTGCTCAGTTTGCTGATTTTCTGGCTGTATCCGTTAGTTAGCGGTATCATAATGAGTTTCCAGGATGTAACGTTTGGAGGAATGGAATTTATCGGTCCGGCACATTATAAGAAGCTGGCAGGAGATAAATTCTTCCGTATTGCTGTATTTAACAGTCTTGAGTATATGATACTGACACTGCTTTTGATGATTCCGATTCCGATGCTGCTGGCAGTTTTGCTTGAGAGCC
>DKYD01000015.1:0-361 GCA_002492335.1 Lachnospiraceae bacterium UBA7109 | reverse complement strand
GATGTTCTCAGAAGGTGACCATGGCCAGATGAACGTGCTGATGCATATGTTTGGCAAGTCGAGTGTGGCATGGCTGAAGTCGAAAGGGACTGCATGGACGGCGCTGCTTCTGCTCTGTATGTGGAGATGGACCGGTGTGAACGTACTGTATTTTGTATCCGGTCTGAAATCGATTGACGGTTCTCTTTATGAATCCTGTGATATTGACGGCGGAAGTCCGAGACAGAAATTCTGGTATATTACTCTGCCGCTTCTGAAACCGACAACGATTTATGTTATTACGATTTCCGTATTTGCCGGATTATCAATGTTCCTTGAAAGTTTTATGCTGTGGAACGGTAACTCTTCTCCGAAGAATATC
>DKYD01000112.1 GCA_002492335.1 Lachnospiraceae bacterium UBA7109 | reverse complement strand
CCCCAAGAACCGGCTCTACCGCTTAATGACCACCAAGCTGAGTGAGACAAGCGCTGCCTGAATTTCTGATTTTATTTTCTGCTATTATGTGATAGAATATAATAAATGGAAAATCTGGAAAAAGATTGAAAAAGAAGATAAGGAGGATTTTATATGGATGCGAGATTAGTTGATCTTCGTTCTGCGAAGAACCCAAAGGCGCGTATCAAGGTAATGAAAGGACATTTTGCAACCAGTAATTCACATTTGAATACGTACATTGATATGTCGACGGTTAAGACAAGACACAATAATGCAAGAGAGGCGGCAAAGGAACTGGCACATGAATATCTCAGTACAACTTATGTGGATTCTATTGTATGTCTGGACGAAACAAGCGTGATCGGTACATTTATGGCGGAACAGTTATCGGATGCGCACCGCATGTCACTGAGCGCAGGAAATAATATTTCTGTCATTACACCGGAGTTTAATACGATGGGACAGATTATGTTCCGTGATAACCAGCAGAGAATGGTAAAGGATCAGCAGGTGCTTATTCTTGCCGCATCGATTACGACAGGAAAGACATTGAACAGAGCGATTGAATCGGTTCTTTATTATGGTGGAACGATCTGCGGAGTAGCGGCAATCTTCAGTGCAGTATCAAAGGTTGCGGGTATGGAGATAAAGACTATTTTTACAAGCAGGGATTTACCGGATTACCGGGCGTGTGATCCGGCTGATTGCCCGATTTGTGCAGAAGGAAAGCACGTGGAAGCAATTGTGAACAGTTATGGATATTCAAAGCTGTAAGGCAAAAAACAACAAAAAAAGACAGCCACATGACGGTATGGCTGTCTTTTTTTCATTCTTTTTTATTATGCAATTGCGTTAACAGCTTTTGTTAAGCGGGAAATCTTTCTTGCACAGGTGTTTTTGTGATATACACCCTTGCTCCCTGCTTTATTAATTTCAACGATTGCAACTTTTAATGCTTCTGCAGCAGCAGCGGCATCTTTGTTTGCTACAGCTGTTTCAACTTTCTTTACGCAAGTTTTTACTTTAGATTTGATAGCCTTATTTCTGGCAGCCTTTGTTTCGTTTACTAAAATTCTCTTTTTTGCAGATTTGATATTAGCCAATTTGTCCACCTCCAATATCTTATATTTCGACTTGTTTTATCGATTTTGTATTCGTTAGATCCGGACACGGACGTTCTAACAAAACACACTAATTTATTTTATTCCAACAGGCAGATTCTGTCAATACATATTTCCTGAAATATTGTAAAAACTAGTAACAGTTTATTTACGCCCATTCGCAGAGACCGCATGGGCTATGCAGAATCGGAGGAGAGAGAATGATCGAAAAATATAGTATCAGAACAGATCTGGCATTGGAACAAAAGGAACGGTTTGAAGCAGAACAGGTGGAAATACAGGGGGTTGTGCTGGAAGAAGATTATGATGAGGAACGGGAAATTAAGATTACAACGGTAAAGATAGAGACAGAAAACGGAGCCAAAGTTATGGGAAAGCCGGTGGGAACATATATTACAATGGAAGCTCCGAATATGGCTGTGCCGGATGAGGAGTATCACAGAGAAATATCCGTGGAGCTTAGGAAATATTTGTCCCGCTTTATAAAAAATGAGAAGGAGGAATATTCTGTCCTGGTAGTCGGCCTTGGAAACCGCAAGGTGACTCCGGATGCACTTGGCCCTTATGTGGCAGATAATCTGAATATTACCAGACATGTGATAAAGGAATATGGTAAATATGCGATGGGAGAGGATAAGCTGAGTCTTGTAAGTGCAATTGTTCCGGGAGTTATGGCACAGACCGGAATGGAGACTGTTGAAATTATAAAAGGGGTAGTGAGCGAGACGAAGCCGGATCTCGTGATTGCAATTGATGCGCTGGCCGCAAGAAGTTCCAAAAGGCTGAACCGTACCATTCAGATCGCAGATACAGGGATTCATCCGGGATCAGGCGTTGGAAATCACAGAAACGCAATTACAGAGGAAACTGTCGGGGTTCCGGTTATCGCAATTGGAGTGCCGACGGTCGTAGATGCGGCGACAATTGTGAATGATACAATGGAAAATTTTCTTGCGGCGTTGGAAAGCTCTGAGGCGCTGAAAGGAGTGGGGCTTGTTATGCAGGGTTACAGCGGGGCGGAGAAATACGAACTGGTAAAGGAGTTGATCTCCCCACACCTGAATGGTCTTTTTGTTACCCCCAAGGATATTGATGAAACTGTGAAAAGGATCAGCTATACAATATCGGAAGCTTTAAATCTGCTGTTTTCCGGAAGGACATGCACATAATAAGCGTATTTTTATCATATAGTGTTAAGAAAAAAAGTGGCGGAGTGATGAGGTGAGAAAAAAAGAAAGAATCAGCAGGGTGATGCTTGCGGTGACAGCAATTATATTGGCTTTCTATGTGCTGGCGTCTGCTTTTCGTTATATTACACTTGAGGATGTACGGAAAATAATGACGGGGCCGGATGAGATTCTCTTTCATCATGTGCAGAAAAATTATCTGACGGGGTTCCTGTATTCTTTGGAAAAGGAAGGAACGTCACCGGCGGAGTGGATTGCCGGGTGCGCGCTTAAGCGGGTGCCCCTGGGGAATTATGTAAATGAATATGAGATGACGGATACAGATATTGAGGACCAGGAGACCTTTCAGATGATACTTGCAAGGCAGGCGTCGGATGAAAATGCAGTAGATGAGAAGGGGAATCTGATCGGTAATGAGGAAAATGTGCCTGTGGCTTCCACGCCCGCGCCTGTTGTGGATACAGCTGCAGATAAGCTTATGAATTATGAGTATCTGGTGGGAAACTTTTACACGGTTGACAGTACAACGATGACCGGACCGGAGGAGCTGAATGCAGAAAAACTTCTTGGAAAGGATATGAAGATTCAGACAGAAAATACCGGACCAAAGGTGCTGATCTACCATACCCATTCACAGGAGGCATTTGCAGATTCTGTTCCGGGTGACCCGTCTACAACTATTATGGGAATGGGTACTTATCTTACGGAGCTGTTAAATGCGAGAGGTATCCAGACACTTCATCATGAAGGAGTATATGATCTGATCAATGGGAAAACGGACCGGAGCAAGGCATACCAGCTGGCGGAAAAAGAGATTCCGAAAATATTGCAGGAGAATCCAACCATTGAAGTGGTCATTGACCTTCACCGGGATGGTGTGGCGAAGACAACGCATCTTGTAACGAATATAAATGGAAAAGAGACCGCTCAGATTATGTTTTTTAACGGACTAAGCCGTACAAGGGCAAACGGAGACATTTCTTATCTAAAGAATCCTTATATTGAAGATAATCTTGCATTTTCCCTGCAGATGCAGCTGAAAGCGCTGGATCTTTATCCGGGTTTTACAAGGCGGATTTACCTGAAGGGATATCGGTATAATATGCATTTCAAACCAAAATCCCTGCTTATTGAAGCGGGAGCACAGACGAATACGGTTGCTGAGATGCGAAATGCCATGGAATTGCTCGCGGACGTATTGGAGCATGTGCTGGCTCCGTAAAATGTGTTTGATTCACACGATATTCTGTGATAAGATATTTGCAGTGTGGGTAAATCTTCCCAAAGCCTGAAAACAAGGCGTGATATTGGTGAAAGGATATAGATAATATGGCAAAGCAGAATACATATGATGCAGAAAGTATTGTGGTATTGGAGGGACTGGAGGCAGTCCGGAAAAGACCGGGAATGTATATCGGAAGTGTCTCAACGAAGGGACTCAATCATCTGATATATGAAATAGTGGATAATGCGGTGGATGAGCATCTTGCCGGGTATTGCAGTGAGATACACGTGACGCTTCAGAAGGATGGTTCTGCTACCGTATCAGATAATGGGCGCGGCGTTCCGGTGGGAATGCATGCGAAAGGAGTTCCGGCGGAGCGCGTCGTATATACGACTCTGCATGCCGGCGGAAAATTCGACGATTCTGTATATAAGACGAGTGGAGGACTTCACGGCGTCGGCTCTTCGGTTGTGAATGCGTTGTCTGCTTATATGGACGTAGAAGTCAGCTGTGACGGTTTTGTCCATCATGACAGATATGAGCGCGGGGTTCCGGTAGTTGAGCTGGTGGACGGTCTGCTGCCGAAGCTTGGAAAGACGAGAAAGACCGGAACGAAAGTGAATTTTCTTCCGGACGATACGATATTTGAGAAGACAAAGTTCCGCGCAGAAGAGGTCAAAAGCCGTATGCATGAGACTGCTTATCTGAATCCGGAGCTTACGATTATATTCGACGATTTAAGAGGCGCTGAGGAAGAGCATATTGTATATCATGAGCCGGACGGAATTCTGGGATTTATGAAAGATTTGAACTCCAAGAAGGAAGTGATTCATGAGCCGGTGTATTTTAAGGGGGAAGCCGAAGGAATTGAAGTGGAGGCGGTTTTCCAGTATGTCAATGAATTTCATGAAAATATACTTGGATTCTGTAACAATATTTATAACGGGGAAGGCGGAACCCATCTGACCGGTTTTAAGACAACCTTTACGACAGTGATGAACCAGTATGCGAGAGAGCTTGGAATCTTAAAGGAGAAGGATGCGAATTTTACAGGTGCAGATATCCGAAACGGCATGACTGCAATTATTTCAATCAAGCACCCGGATCCGCGTTTTGAGGGACAGACGAAAACAAAGCTTGACAATCCGGACGCGGCAAAGGCGACCAGTAAAGTGACCGGAGATGAGATCGTGATGTACTTTGACAGGAACCTTGATAATCTGAAGAAGGTTCTTGGCTGTGCGGAAAAGGCTGCGAAGATTCGGAAAACGGAAGAAAAGGCAAAGACGAATCTTCTTACGAAACAGAAATATTCTTTTGACAGTAATGGAAAGCTTGCGAATTGTGAGAGCCGGGATGCGGGCAAGTGCGAGATCTTTATCGTCGAGGGAGATTCCGCCGGAGGCTCGGCAAAGACTGCAAGAAACAGAATGTATCAGGCAATCCTGCCGATTCGTGGAAAAATATTAAATGTAGAAAAGGCAAGTATCGACAAAATTCTTGCAAATGCGGAGATTAAAACAATGATTAATGCGTTCGGATGTGGATTTTCCGAAGGATATGGCAATGATTTCGATATCAGCAAGCTCCGCTACGATAAAATTATTATTATGGCGGATGCTGATGTGGACGGGGCACATATTTCCACCTTGCTTCTTACCTTGTTTTACCGGTTTATGCCGGAGCTGATTTATGAAGGACATGTCTATATTGCGATGCCGCCGTTATATAAAGCAATGCCGAAAAAGGGAAAAGAAGAATATTTATATGATGACAAGGCGTTAGAAAAATACAGGAAAACCCATGATGGTTCATTTACATTGCAGCGCTACAAAGGTCTGGGGGAAATGGACGCGGAGCAGTTATGGGAGACGACTCTTGACCCGGAACGCAGAATTTTAAAACGGGTAGAGATTGAGGATGGACGCATGGCATCCAGCGTAACGGAGATGCTGATGGGTACAGAAGTGCCGCCAAGGCGGGCGTTTATTTATGAAAATGCAACCGAGGCAGAGCTTGACGTGTAAGTTTGGGAGGAGAAAATGCAGGATTCACAGATTATCAGAACCGAGTATTCGGAAGTAATGAAAAAATCTTATATTGATTATGCTATGAGCGTTATCATTGCCCGTGCCCTTCCGGATGTGCGTGACGGGTTGAAACCGGTGCAGAGAAGGACGCTTTATGATATGTACGAGCTGGGAATTAAATGGGACAGGCCTTACCGGAAATGTGCCCGTATTGTCGGGGATACGATGGGTAAATATCATCCTCACGGAGACAGCTCGATTTACGAAGCGCTTGTTGTTATGGCGCAGGAATTTAAGAAGGGCATGGTGCTGGTAGACGGTCACGGCAACTTTGGCTCTATAGAAGGAGACGGGGCGGCGGCCATGCGTTATACGGAAGCCCGTCTTGCGAAGCTTACCCAGGAGGTATATCTTGCAGACCTGGATAAGGATATTGTCAATTTCCTTCCTAATTTTGATGAGACGGAGAAGGAGCCGGAGGTTCTTCCGGTGCGTATTCCAAACCTGCTTATTAATGGCGCAGAAGGAATCGCAGTCGGTATGGCGACCAGCATTCCGACGCATAATCTGGGCGAGGTCATTGACGCAGTTAAGGCTTATATGAAAAATGATGAGATCAGCACGAAGCAGCTGATGAATTATGTGAAGGGACCGGATTTCCCTACAGGCGGGATTGTTGTCAATAAGGATGCTCTTCTGAATATCTACGAAACAGGAACCGGAAAGATAAAAATCCGTGGAAAAGTGGAAGTTGAAGAGATGAAGGGCGGCAAGAAGCGTCTTGTGATTTCGGAAATCCCGTATACGATGATTGGCGCCGGAATCGGTAAATTTCTGAATGATGTATACGCTCTTGTAGAAGCCAGGAAGACCGGGGATATCGTGGATATTTCCAATCAGTCATCGAAAGAAGGAATCCGGATTGTTCTTGAGCTTAAGAAAGGTGCGGATGTAGAGAATCTTACCAACATGCTCTATAAGAAGACACGCCTGGAGGATACCTTCGGGGTAAATATGCTCGCGGTTGCGGATGGAAGGCCGGAAACGATGGGGCTTAAAAAGATTATTGAGCATCATGTGGATTTTCAGTTTGAGCTGGCAACAAGAAAATATAAGACATTGCTGGCGAAGGAATTGGATAAAAAGGAAATTCAGGAAGGCCTGATCAAGGCCTGTGATGTCATTGATCTGATTATTGAAATTCTGCGCGGAAGCCAGTCGGTCAAAGATGCGAAGGCCTGTCTGACGAATGGAATCACCGAGAATATCCGGTTTAAGTCGTCCATTTCCAAAAAGATGGCTGCTATGCTACGTTTTACTGAGCGTCAGGCTACTGCAATTCTGGAGATGCGCCTGTATAAATTGATCGGACTGGAAATTGAAGCTCTGATGAAAGAGCATGAGGAGACGATCAAAAATATTGCCAGATACGAAGATATTTTAAATAATTATGATTCTATGGCGGAAGTGATTATAGAGGATCTGGATAAAATTAAAAAAGAATATGCAGGAAAGCGCCGTACAGTTGTAGAAAATGCAAAGGAAGCTGTCTACGAGGAAAAGAAAATCGAAGAGCAGGAGGTTGTCTTCCTTATGGATCGTTTCGGATATGCAAAAACGATCGATCAGGCTGCGTATGAAAGAAATAAGGAGGCGGCAGATTCGGAGAACAAGTATATACTTAGTTGTATGAATACCGGAAAGCTGTGCGTCTTTACGAATACCGGGAGGATGCATCAGATTAAGGTGCCGGATCTTCCGCACGGCAAATTCCGGGATAAAGGGCAGCCGATTGATAATATCAGCAATTATGACAGTACACAGGAAAGGATTGTCTATATCTGCGATTCCGAGCAGACCCGCTATGCGAAGCTCTTATTTGCAACGAAACAGGGAATGATCAAGAAGGTGGAAGGAACGGAATTCCAGGTTGCGAAACGGACGATTGCCGCAACTAAGCTTCAGGAGGAAGACGAAGTGGTAAATGTGCAGGTGATAAATGATAACCAACAGGTTGTGCTGCAGACGAAAGACGGATTCTTCCTCCGGTTCGGAGCGGAAGAGGTATCGGAGAAGAAGAAAGGCGCTGTTGGCGTCAGGGGAATCCGTCTGAAGAAAAATGATGAACTTGAGAACGTGTATCTTTTTGAAGAAGGCAAAGAATGTAAAGTGCTTTATGGAGAAAAGGAAGTCACGCTGAACCGCCTGAAGGCGGCAAAGCGTGACGGAACCGGGACGAAGTCCAGGGGATAGGATTCCCTGCGGGGAAGCAATCGTCGGATTATTACAAAAATTCTTTTGAAATAAAACTATGAGATAAAAGGTATAATATCCCTTGATTTTCCATATGATTAGTGTTATACTGAACGATAGTTACATAAGTGATTCGGCAGAAGAGTGAACGAAAGTTCACTCTTCTTTGTTGGAACAAGGACAGAAAGGAAGTTGGACATTGTCAAAAAAAGAAATTTATGAACAGAAGACAGAAGAAATACTGCTTCCCATTGTAGAAGAGTATGGTTTTGAACTGGTGGATGTAGAATATGTGAAGGAAGGCGGCACATGGTATCTGCGGTCCTACATTGACAAACCGGGTGGTATCAGTATTGACGACTGCGAACTTGTAAGCAGGAGATTGTCAGATATACTGGATGCCAAAGATTATATTGAAGATTCTTATATTATGGAAGTGAGTTCACCCGGACTTGGAAGGCCGCTTAAGAAGGAGAAGGATTTTAAACGAAGTCTTGGAAAAGAGGTTGAAATCAGAACCTACCGCATGATAGATAAGCAAAAGGAATTTTGCGGAGTGTTGAAAAGTTATGACGAGGATACGGTGACGATTGCGCTTGCAGATGAAACATTAAAAACATTTGATAAAGTTGAGATTGCGCTGATTCGTCTGGCATTTGATTTTTAAATTTAGTAGGAGGAGAAAAGAAAAAAATGAACACAGAATTATTGGAAGCATTGAACATCCTGGAGAAAGAAAAAGATATCAGTAAAGAGACGTTACTTGATGCAATTGAAAATTCTCTTTTAAATGCATGTAAAAATCATTTTGGAAAAGCAGATAACGTAAGAGTGATTATGGACAGACAAACCTGTGATTACAAATTATATGCGGAAAAGACAGTTGTGGAAGACGTGGAGGATCCGATTGAGCAGATCAGTATTGAGGATGCGCATAAAATCGACGGCAAATATGAGCCTGGTGATATTGTCCAGATTCCAATAGAGTCCAAATCGTTCGGAAGAATTGCCACACAGAATGCAAAGAATCTGATTTTGCAGAAAATCCGGGAAGAGGAAAGAAAGGTTATATATGACCAGTATTTCGAGAAAGAGAAGGATATAGTAACAGGTATTGTCCAGCGTTATGTTGGAAGAAATGTCAGCATTAATCTTGGGAAAGCAGATGCCATGCTGACAGAAAATGAACAGGTGAAGGGAGAAGTATTTAAGCCGACAGAGCGTATCAAATTGTACGTTGTCGAGGTGAAGAATACAACAAAGGGACCGAAGATTCTGGTGTCCCGTACACATCCGGAGCTTGTGAAACGGCTGTTTGAGTCGGAGGTAACAGAGGTTAAAGACGGTGTGGTTGAGATTAAGAGCATTGCGAGAGAGGCCGGAAGCAGAACAAAGATTGCGGTATGGTCGAATGATCCGGACGTAGATCCGGTAGGTGCATGTGTCGGCATGAACGGCGCAAGGGTCAATGCAATCGTGCAGGAGCTTCGCGGAGAGAAGATTGATATTATTAACTGGAGCGATAATCCGGGTATTTTGATTGAAAATGCACTCAGCCCGGCGAAAGTGATTTCTGTGCTGGCTGACCCGGATGAGAAGATGGCGAGTGTCATTGTGCCGGATTATCAGTTGTCTCTGGCAATCGGCAAGGAAGGGCAGAATGCGAGACTGGCGGCAAGACTTACCGGTTATAAGATTGATATAAAGAATGAGACGCAGGCAATTGAATCCGGAGAACTGCCGGAGAATTATATGGAGCTCAGCGAAGGTGTGTATGAGCAGGAAATGTATGAAGAAGGTTACGAGGAAGCGTACGGAGAAGAATACGACGGTATGTATGAGGAAGATGACGAGTCGTATCCGGATGAAATAAAATTTGAGGAAGTAGAGGAATAGGTGATTCGTTGAGCGGAAATAAAAAAGTGCCTGTGCGTAAATGCGTGGGCTGTCAGGAAATGAAGAGTAAAAAAGAAATGATACGTGTCATTCGCACAGGTGAACAAGAGTTTTTTCTTGATGCGACAGGCAGGAAAAACGGTCGGGGTGCATATATCTGCCCGAATCCGGAATGTCTGCAGAAGGCAAAGAAGAACAAAGGGCTTGAAAGATCCTTTAAACAGGCGATTCCGCAGGAAGTGTACGATATGCTTAAGAAGGAGATGGAAGAGCTTTGAGTCAGAGTAAAGTGTTGTCGCTTATCAGCCTGGCGACAAAGGCAGGGAAGACTGCAAGTGGTGAGTTCTGTACGGAAAAAGAAGTAAAGATGGGAAGTGCGGCTTTGGTAATCGTAGCTTCAGACGCGTCAGAAAACACAAAGAAAAAATTCAAAAACATGTGTGATTTTTATAAAGTGCCAATTTATTTTTATAAAGATAAAGATACCTTGGGGCATGCAATGGGAAAAGAATTCCGGGCATCTCTTGTAATAAAGGATGAAGGATTTGCAAAGGGAATCAAAACGCATTTGGATGCAGAGAGTAACACGATTGCATAGAGGAGGTAGTGAATATGTCAAAAATTAAAGTATACGAGTTAGCAAAAGAGCTGGAAAAGACAAGCAAGGAAGTGGTTGAATTTCTGGCGTCGAAGAATATAGAAGTAAAAAGCCATATGAGCTCTGTTGAAGAGACAGAGGCGGAGCTTGTGAGGAAAGCATTTGGAAAGAAAGAAGCACCGAAGAAAAAGAGTATTGTGCAGGTATTCCGTCCCCAGAATACGCAGAGCGGTTCCAGGTCGGGAAGACGTCAGGGAAATGGACGCCCGGCGCAGCAAATGGGAAGGCCAATGCAGGTAAATAACGGTCGTCCGGCAAAGGCGCCGGTAAGACCGGAAGCAGGAAGCAGACCGGTGGAAAAAGTACAGACAAAAGCCCAGACGGTGAAACCGGAGCAGGTAAAAATGCAGGCGGTGAAACCGGAGCAGGCAAAAGTGCAGACAGAGAAACCGGAGCAGGCAAAAGCAGAGGCAGGAAAGGCAGCAGAGGCTGCTAAGCTGCAGCAGATGCAGCAGGAGAAGGTCTCTGCTGCGCAGGAGGTGAAAAAAGTACAGCATGAGTCACAGAGCCAGCCATTGAAAAACGAAACGCCGCAGAATGAAAATGGCAGGCGTACGGTAAAAAATGAAGATCGTCCGCAGGGAGGGAGACGAGAGAGGAATGACCGCCCACAGGGAGAGAGACGGGAGAGGAATGACCGTCAGGGGAATCGCTCCCAGGGAGAAAGACAAGAGAGGAATGACCGCCAGGGGAATCGTTTCCAGGGAGAGAGACGAGAAAGAAATGACCGCCAGGGGAATCGTTTCCAGGGAGAAAAACGAGAGAGAAACGACCGTCAGGGGAATCGTTTCCAGGGAGAAAAACGAGAGAGAAATGACCGTCAGGGAAGATATCGTGATGACAACAGGGGGCAGGACAGCAATAGGAGTCATGATAATAATACAAGACGCGGGGATAGAGATAACAGAAGAAATTCTTCCATTCCGTCACCGATTGTGGAAGGACAGAAGCCACAGAGAAGCAAGGGAAAAGGTAAGGATGATTATAAGAAAAAAGATTCCCGCTATGGAGATAAAAGAGACGAAGACAGAATCGGAAAGGGCAAAAAGAACAATATTCCGGTAAAACAGCAGCTTACAAAGCCACAGCCGAAAGAGCAGAAGCAGGAAGAGAAGATTAAATCTATTGTGATTCCGGAGGTTCTGACAATTAAAGAACTGGCTGATAAGATGAAGGTTGTGCCATCTGTCATTGTAAAGAAGCTTTTCATGCAGGGCAAGATTGTAACCGTGAATCAGGAGATTGATTATGACACAGCAGAGGAAATTGCACTGGAATTTGAAGTCCTTTGTGAGAAAGAAGAAGTGGTTGATGTAATCGAAGAACTCCTGAAAGAGGATGAAGAAGACGAAAGCAAGATGAAAAAGCGTCCGCCGGTAGTCTGTGTTATGGGGCATGTAGACCATGGAAAAACGTCTCTTCTGGATGCAATCCGTAATACAAATGTAATTGACCGTGAGGCTGGTGGTATTACACAGCATATCGGAGCATCTGTAGTAGAGATAAACGGTGAAAAGATTACATTCCTTGATACACCCGGACATGAAGCATTTACTGCTATGCGTATGAGAGGTGCAAATTCTACGGATATTGCAGTTCTTGTAGTTGCGGCGGATGATGGTGTTATGCCTCAGACTGTGGAAGCGATTAATCATGCCAAGGCGGCAGGAATTGAAATTGTAGTTGCCGTAAATAAAATTGATAAACCAAGCGCAAATGTGGAGCGTGTAAAACAGGAGCTTACAGAGTATGAACTGATTCCGGAAGACTGGGGCGGAAGTACGATTTTTGTTCCGGTATCTGCAAAGACCGGAGAAGGCCTGGAAGATCTTATGGAAATGCTTCTTCTTACGGCTGAGGTTATGGAATTGAAGGCGAATCCAAATCGTCGTGCAAGAGGTCTTGTGCTGGAGGCGGAGCTTGATAAGGGAAGAGGATCTGTTGCGACTGTGCTCGTACAAAAAGGAACTCTTCGTATCGGTGATTCTATTGCCGCCGGCTCGGCACATGGTAAAGTAAGAGCCATGATGGATGATAAGGGAAGACGTGTGAAAGAGGCAGGCCCGTCTATGCCGGTTGAAATTCTGGGATTAAATGATGTGCCGAATGCGGGTGAAGTGTTCGTCGGATGCGGTAATGATAAAGAAGCAAGAAATTTTGCAGAGACATTTATTGCGCAGAATAAGGTGAAACTTCTGGAAGAAACAAAATCCAAATTATCTCTGGATGATTTATTTACACAGATTCAGGAAGGCAATCTGAAAGAGCTTGGCATTGTAGTAAAGGCAGATGTGCAGGGATCTGTTGAGGCAGTGAAGCAGAGTCTTGTCAAGCTGTCAAATGATGAAGTTGTAGTAAAGATTATTCATGGAGGAGTAGGCGCGATTAATGAATCTGATGTAAGCCTTGCCTCTGCATCCAATGCGATTATTATCGGATTTAATGTACGTCCGGATGCGGCAGCCAAAGAGACGGCGGAACGCGAAGGAGTTGATGTGCGCCTGTACCGTGTTATTTATAATGCGATTGAGGATGTGGAAGCAGCTATGAAGGGAATGCTTGATCCAATATTTGAAGAAAAGGTACTTGGTCATGCGGAGGTGCGCCAGACATTTAAGGCGTCCGGTGTTGGAACAATTGCCGGTTCTTATGTTATGGATGGTGTATTCGAAAGAGATTGTTCTGTCCGACTGACAAGAGACGGAATTGTAATTTTCGAAGGACCTCTTGCTTCCCTGAGACGTTTTAAAGATGATGTAAAAGAAGTAAAAGCAGGGTATGAATGTGGTTTTGTATTTGCCGGCTTTAATGATATTAAGGAAGGCGATCTGGTAGAATCTTTCAAAATGGTTGAGATTCCAAGATAATACATTTCTCTGCTTTGCAAAGAAAAGGGGAAATAAAATTGAGAAAAAGAAGTATTAAAAATACAAGAATTAATACGGAAGTGCAGCGGGAACTTAGTAACATTATCAGAGGTGGGATTAAGGACCCGCGGGTGTCCCCGTGGACATCTGTTGTGGCAGTTGAAGTTGCGCCGGATCTCAAAACGAGTAAAGCATATATCAGTGTTCTCGGAGATGAAAAAGCACAGGCGGATACGCTTGCCGGTCTGCAGAGTGCAGAGGGATATATCCGGAGAGAACTGGCAAGGACGCTGAATATGCGGAATACACCGGAAATCCGGTTTGTAATAGACCAGTCTATTGAATATGGGGTAAATATGTCCAAAAAGATTGATGAGCTGACAAAGGATCTGAAAACGGAAGGTGAGGATAATGCTGAATAAAATATTATCACAGGCGGATACGATCGCAATTGGCGGGCACGTAAGACCGGACGGAGACTGTGTAGGTTCCTGTATGGCAATGTACTGTTATATAAAAGAAAATTATAAAGATAAGAAAGTGACAGTTTACCTGGAGGAAATTCCAAGACCTTTTGAATTCCTGGAAGGTACAGAAAGTATTTGCCATGAAATTCCGGAAGATAAAACGTATGATTTGTTTATCTGCCAGGACTGTGGCGATAAACAAAGACTTGGATTTGCTGCTCCGCTTTTTGAAACTGCGGCGCACACCTTCTGTATCGATCATCATATAAGCAATGAAAGCTTTGCGGAGGAGAATTATGTTGTTCCGGATGCAAGTTCTACATCAGAACTGGTTTATGAGCTGTTTGACAAAGAGAAGGTAAGCCTTAGTACTGCGGAAGCGCTGTATCTTGGAATTGTTCATGATACAGGAGTTTTTCAGTTTTCCTGTGCGGCGCCTTCCACCTTTCGTATGGCGGCGGAGCTTTTGGAGAAAGGCGTGGATGCCCCAAAGCTGATCCGGGACACCTATTATGTCAAGAGCTATGCGCAGAACCAGATTCTGGCAAGAGCGCTTATGGAAAGTATTCTGTTTCTGGATGGAAAAGGGATTGTATCCTCCATCCGCAAATCAACGATGGAATTTTATGGAGTGACTCCAAAGGAACTGGATGGTATTGTGAATCATCTTCGGAATACCAGGGGAGTAAAAGTGGCAGTCTTTATGTATGAGCTTGAGACAAATGTATATAAAGTAAGCATGCGTTCGGATGATGACGTCGATGTAAGTAAAATTGCACGATATTACGGAGGGGGCGGCCATAAAAAGGCTGCAGGTCTTACGATGGCCGGAACACATTATGATATTATTAATAACCTTTCCGAGCAGATTGAGCTTCAGCTTGGAGGAAGTCTATGATACACGGGATTCTGAATGTGTATAAGGAGAAGGGGTATACTTCCCACGATGTGGTTGCAAAGCTCAGAGGAATCACAGGACAGAGGAAAATCGGTCATACCGGCACTCTCGACCCGGATGCGGAAGGCGTGCTTCCGATTTGTCTTGGAAGAGGGACAAAGCTCTGCGATATGCTGACGGATAAAGATAAATGTTATGAAGCTGTGATGCTTCTTGGTGTAGAAACGGATACGCAGGATATCAGCGGGACAGTGGTTCAGAAAAGGAACACTTCCGGAATTCCTGAGCGGGATGTAATACAGGCAGTTCAAGGTTTTAAAGGAGAATACGAACAGGTACCTCCAATGTATTCTGCTCTTAAAATAAATGGCAGGAAGCTGTATGAACTTGCGAGAGAAGGAAAGGTAGTTGAACGCAAAGCAAGAAGCGTAGAAATTTACGAGATTGAAATTTTGAAACTGAACCTTCCAAGGGTTCATATGCGGGTACACTGTTCGAAGGGAACGTATATCCGTACTCTTTGTTATGATATTGGAAGAAAGCTTGGGTGCGGGGCATGTATGGAAAGTCTGCTCCGTACGAAGGCCGGTGTGTTTTTGCTGGAGAACAGTCACACTCTGGCAGAAATTCAGGAAAAAAACAAAAAGAACGAACTGGAAGAATTTGTGATTCCGGTTGATAAAATGTTTGCTTCATATAAAAACTGTATCGTGGAAGACGAATGGAGTAAACCGGCATATAATGGGCATCCCCTCCCAAAAGAAGCTGTTTGTGCAGAGACTTTACCGGAGGAAGACGAGAAAGTGAAAATGTATGACAGAGAAGGACATTTTATCGGAATCTACCAATATACGAAGGAACAGGAATACAAGATTATAAAAATGTTTTATGTGACAGAAGGGAACTGAGCATGCAGTATGTGAAGGGTCTTTACAATTACGCAGATACAGGGAAGTCGGCAGTGACTTTTGGGAAATTTGACGGGTTGCACAAGGGACATCAAAAACTTGTTGAAAATGTGAAGCGACAAAGTGAAAAAGAGAATATAAGCAGTGTTGTCTGTGCTTTTGATATGCAGGCGAAGGAACTGTTGATGATGAAAGAAGAACGAAAAGAATGCCTTGCACAGGAAGTGGATTATCTGGTTGACTGTGCATTCACGAAAGAATTCCGCGAGATAGAAGCGGAAGACTTTATACGGGATATTGTGGCAGGAGTTTTTCATGCGGCGTATGTCGTTGTTGGGACAGACTTTCGCTTTGGATATGGGAAACGTGGTGATATTCATATGCTGAAGGCTTACGAAGCACAGTATGGATATGAGCTGATTGTAATAGAAAAGGAGCGGTATGACGGGCAGATTATCAGCAGTACTTATATAAAAGAGGTATTGAAAGAGGGAAAGATTGATCTTGCAGGCAGACTGCTCGGATATCCTTACCGTGTGTCCGGCATCGTTGAACATGGAAAACAGTTGGGAAGAACACTTGGCTTCCCGACTTTGAATGTTGTGTGGCCGGAGCAGAAAATCGTACCTCCCAAGGGGGTATATTTATGCCGGGTCTTTATGGAAGACCGCGCTTACAATGGAATTGCAAATATTGGAATAAAGCCCACGGTATCAGATGAGAAGAAGGTGCGGATTGAAAGTTTTTTATTTGGATATAGCGGAGACGCCTATGGAAAAGAAATCAGGATCGAGCTTTTGGAATATGTTCGTCAGGAGCAGAGATTCCCTGATAAAGAAGTATTGAAGAACTGTGTACAAAATGATATAGTGAGAGGGAAAAGATACTTTGGTATAGAGTAAAAGGAGAGTACAAATGAGTATTGTAGATGTTTTTTCGCTGTTTGGAGGGCTTGGATTCTTCCTTTATGGGATGAAGCTCATGAGTGAAGGATTGGAAAAAGCGGCTGGCGCCAAAATGAGAGGTATCCTGGAATTTTTTACAAAAAACCGTTTTATCGGAATGGTTGTAGGAATTATATTTACCGCCATTATACAATCTTCCAATGCAACTACAGTAATGGTGGTAAGCTTTGTAAATGCAGGACTTATGACACTTATGCAGGCAACCGGAGTCATTCTGGGAGCGAATATCGGTACGACGGTAACCGGACAGCTTATCGCTTTTAATTTGTCGGACATTGCGCCTCTGGTAGTTATTATCGGAGTCATCATGGTTATGTTCTTTAAGAAACAAGGCGTGAGAAAAATAGGAGAGGTTATTCTTGGGTTCGGAGTTTTGTTTATGGGACTCAGGATTATGAGTGAGAGTATGCAGGCAGTAAAGGATGCTCCGCAGATTCTTGATTTTCTGTCTTCTCTCACAAATCCGTTTGCTGCAATTCTGGTTGGTTTTTTGATTACGGCAGTGCTGCAGAGCTCATCAGCGACAGTAGGTATTATTCTTCTGATGGTTTCGCAGGGACTCCTGGCATTTACAATCTGTCCGTTTATGATCCTCGGATGTAATATCGGTTCATGTGTTTCCGCATTGATTGCCAGTCTGAGCGGAAATAAGGATGCAAAACGTGCTGCGCTGATTCATTTTTTGTTTAATGTGATCGGTTCTTTGATTATGTTCCTGATCTTAATGGCAGCATTGGATCCGATTACAGATGCACTTATATACATATCCGGTGGAAGCCTTGCACGTGCGGTTGCAAATGTGCACACCTTAATGAAGGTGTTCGAGGTTGCGATTATGTTTCCGTTTATGGGATGGATTGTGAAAGCTACCTATAAGCTTGTTCCGGGAGAAGACGCCGCTGCGGAAGATGGGTACGAACTTATGTATATTGGAAAAGGCAACATGGTAGTGCCGACGACTGCATTTGCGAACGGAATTCATGAAATTGAGCATATGGGAAAGATTGCGATTGAAAATCTGAAAACTTCAATGAAAGCGCTTTGCAATTTGGATCAAAGCGGTATTGAGGAGGTTTACAGAAAAGAGAAATATATTGATTTCCTGAACCAGAAAATTACAAATTATCTTGTAAAAGTAAATGAAACAGAACTTCCTCTTGCAGATGCGAGATTGATTGGCGGACTCTTTCATGTGGTAAATGACATTGAGCGGATCGGGGATCATGCCGAGAACTTTGCAGACTCTGCAAAAAGCCGGATTGAACGCGGAGTTAAGTTCAGTGAAAAAGCGCAGAAGCAGCTTCAGGATATGACAGAGGAAGTCGTTCAGATTCTGGAATATTCACTGGATATGTTTACGAACAGAAATCAGGAGCATATGCAGGAGATTCTTGAACTGGAGGATGATATTGATGAGAAAGAGAAGAAACTGCAGCGCTCCCATGTAAAGAGACTTACGAAGAATAAGTGTACCCCGGAGGCGGGAATGATGTTTTCGGATACCGTATCCGGACTGGAGCGTGTGGCAGACCATGCAACAAATATTGCATTTGCGATTTTTGACCCGAGTGGAACTGTACCGGATGAGGAAGAGGATGATTAAAAAACCGCTTTACTTTGCCGGAGGGCTGTGATATACTGGTTCAGTGAAGTCAGCCGGTGTTCGGTAACTGGAATCTCCAACCGTTACTTAATGCCAGGCGGTGCAGTATAGATTCAAGGAGGAAATTATCATGATTTCAAAAGAACAGAAAGAACAGATTATTGCTGAATATGGAAGAAGCGCCGGAGATACCGGTTCACCGGAAGTACAG
>DKYD01000052.1 GCA_002492335.1 Lachnospiraceae bacterium UBA7109 | reverse complement strand
TGGGATGTCATCGTTCGGTAAAGCGCTAAAGACGTTAGGTGAAACGGGTGTTACGGGATTTATCAATGCGTTTAATAATGCCAATTCCAAAGTCACATCGGCCGCTTCCAATATGCTGACCACTTTTGTAAATGCAGCAAATGCTAAAAAAGGGACGCTTACTACAACCTTTACGGCACTCGTACAGGCAGTATTAACGGCTATCAATGCGAAGCAGCGAGATTTCCAGACTGCCGGTTCCACTTTGATGGTTAAGTTTATCGCCGGTGTGAAGACGCAGGACAGTAATGCGAGAAGTACCTTTACCAATATTATCAGCGGGTGTCTGACAGCTATCAAGAACAAATATTCTGAATTTCAGTCTGTCGGAACACAAACGATGATTAAATTTATTGCGGGGGTGAGATCACAAGATACAAACGCAAGAAACACGTTTACCAATATTATCAGTGGATGCTTAACGGCAATTAAGAATAAATATTCTGACCGGTGCTTGATCTGTCGAATGTGGAAGCCGGAGCAGGAAGACTGAATGCGTTGTTTAGTCGGACTCAAGCGTTGTCTATCAGTGCTGGAATGAATCGGCAGAATACCACGGAAGTTCAAAATGGAGCGAATGCTCCGAATGCTGGAAACACGTTTACATTTACACAAAATAACTATTCGCCTAAAGCACTGTCGAGAGTTGAGATTTATCGGCAGACAAAGAATCAATTCTCGGCGATGGAGAGGATGGTGACAACATGATTCGATCAATCACTGTGACGAACTATCTTGGCGATAGTATCAAACTTGACTTAGCGAGACCGGAGGAATCTGGTTTCGTAGTCACATCAGTAACCGGTTTGGGGTCTGGAAAAGCGAACATTAACACGACCGAAGTTGCAACAAATGATGGAGGTTTGTTTAACTCTTCCAGACTTCCAAGCCGGTATATTGTGATTTCTTTGAAATATCTTTGGCATGACTCGATTGAAGATGTCCGTCAAACAGTAATGAATCTGACGGAACAACCGCCTATATTGCCAAGGAGGTGAAAACGCATGGCGATTAACAAAGTCATTTATGGTGGCAATACCCTGATTGACCTTACAGGTGACACGGTAACGCCTGATAAAATGCTGGCTGGTCACACTGCCCACGATAAAAGTGGCGCTGTCATAGAGGGAACCTGTACATTTGATGTGGATTCTACGGATGCTACGGTTACGAAAGCAGAAATGTTAGACGGTAAGACCGCTTATGCCAGAGGCAGCCAGGTGGTTGGCACTATGAAAAACAACGGCGCAGTATCTGCAAATATTTCGTCCAAAGATGAAGTTTTTACGATACCGATTGGTTATCACGATGGTTCGGGTACTGTAGCGATTGATGATACTGAGAAAGCAAAGCTTATCGCTGGCAATATCAAACAGGGAGTAAGTATTCTCGGCGTTATCGGAAGTTGCGAACCATCTTCGGAAGTTACGGCTCAGTCGAAAACGATTACACCATCAACATCTAAACAAACGGTGCTTCCCGATGATGGCGTCGATTATCTTTCACAGGTTATAGTGAACCCTATTGCCTATGTCGAATCAGCTAATTCGGCTGGAGGAACTACCGTAACGATTGCGGGGTGATGAGATGCCTGTAAACAAGGTCGTTTACCATAAAAAGACTTTGATCGATCTCACAAGCGATACCGTTACCGCTGATACTCTGTTTAAGGGTTGCACGGCGCATAGGGCTGATGGTACAATTATTACTGGAACCATGTTTGAAAATTATCCGGACGAACAGTGTTTTTATGACGATCTTCTTGACTTATCTGGAGACGTTATTACAGACGGTTCGGATAACGCGGTAGAGGGTAAAACGGTGTATCGGAAGGTGTAGAAAAGCCGATTATTTCTTGACTATTCCTACACCTTGCCGATTAAACCCTTGAAAATTCTGGATTTTATGTTTCCATAATAGAAAAATAACAATAAATATTTTTTTATTATGGGAAGTCTTGTTTTTTAGATGGATCGTAGTAAAGAGAAGGGAGAGGACAAATGAAAGTAAAACAAATGTTAGCAGCATTTTTGTCTGCCGCAATGGTCGTAAGTCCAATTTTGCCGGCAGCTCCAATGCAGAACGTGCAGGCAGCAGAGACGATGAAAGTTCTGGACATGAACTTTAACGAAAGTAATCTGACTGATCTGACAGGAAATGTGACAGCGACAGCTGAACTTGGCAGTCCAGAATATGTGGAGGGACATGATGGAACAGGCAAAGCCATTGAATTAAATGGAAGTATTTTGAATCTTGGTACTTCCGAAGCATTGCAGCCGGAGAATATAACGGTTTCTTTTTGGGCAAAAGCGCCAGAAGGGGGATATGGCAATGCGGCAAAGACATTTTTTTGGTTTAAAGAGAAAAACGCATACAATTCAAATGGATGGTATCTGACGTCCGATAGCGATACACCGTTGTTTTTTTCGGCCGGGACGAAGCCGTATGGCGTAGGTGTGAAAAAGGCGACGATGTCTCGGGATGTATTTTTCCCGGCAAACGAATGGGTTCATGTAGCAGTTACTTATAATAGCACCAGCAATGAACTAAAATGTTATAGAAATGGCGCAGAGATCCAGACAGAGATAATAGACGGGGGACCATGTGCCATTTTGTCAAGCGGGTGTACAAAGTATGTTGGACGCGAGGGTTACAGTAATAAAAATGGACTGGACGGTACACTGGATGATGTTCAGATCTACAACGGAGTTCTTACAAAGACGGAAATTGCAATTCTTGCAGGCAAAGAAGAGGAAAATCCAGTTGAATCCCAGCCAGTCTTTGCAATGGATTTTGAAAATCTGACGGAAGCAGTGGGTGCGGCATTGCCGGCAACCTTCACCGCCAATACAGGTGAGACCGTGACAGCACATGATAATGTTGCTCTCGCAGAGGGCCGTAACGGAGGCAAGGCTGTAGATCTTGGCTTTGGC
The DNA here is from genome assembly GCA_002492335.1 of Lachnospiraceae bacterium UBA7109. GTDB lineage: Bacteria > Bacillota > Clostridia > Lachnospirales > Lachnospiraceae > UBA7109. The sequence goes on along the minus strand of DKYD01000052.1, from coordinate 3,876 downwards.
AAGGGATATCTGACAACAGAAAACACGGACAAATTAAATCCGGCAAGCATCACAGTATCTGTATGGCTGAAGAGATACGAAGCAGCCAACAAAGAAGCGCGTATTTTTTGGGCAAAACCCGAAAAATCATGGGATGGTCTGGGATGGTTCATAGGATGGACATCCGGTGAAAGTATGGCGCTTGTCACAGACGGGAAAAATATGGCGGTACAAAAAGCCAGTGCAGATACATTGCTCCCGCTTAATGAGTGGACGAACATTACGGGTGTATTTAACAGTGAGACAGGGGATATTATCCTGTATCAGGATGGTATATCCTTTGCTTCTGCCCAGGCTGCAGGAGCGAAGATTACAAAGTCTGCACTTACAGATATCCTAATCGGTAAGTCCGGCTATGGAGATGTTGGTATCGGATGTTATGCGGATGATTTCAAGATTTATCAGAAAGCGCTGAATCCGTCAGAGGTAGCTGCTCTTGCAGGACTTACAGATGAGCAGATAGTAAAAGCGGATGCAGAAAAATTAAGTGTACCAGTCAGAGTATCTTCTGATTTTGAACTGCAGACGACAGGCGTAAATGGTTCTTCTATTACATGGAAGTCTGATAATGAGGCAATCAAAATCGATCAGGATGGAAAGGCAGTCGTTACAAGAGGAAGCGAAAATGTAACAGTAACTGTAACAGCTTTTCTCCAACTTGGAGGAAGTAAAGCGGAAAAGTCTTTTGAAGTCATTGTTTCGAAAGAGAATCAGCCGATAGCGGGCATGCAGAAATTAAATTATGATGAAATTATCAGTGTGGGCGGAAGTGTTGGAAAACGTCTTGAGGACGCCGTAAACAATTATGCGATGGATTATCTGTATGGACAGAAAATGTCAGCATATCTTAACGAGTATAAAAATCACAGCCATTCCGGATGGAGTTGGCTGGAAGGCGAACAGCCGGGTAAGTGGCTGGAGAGTATGGCGAATTATAAGTGGATGAATGATAAGCAAATTGACGCGGCGATTCGTGATGTGGTAGATCAGCTGGCAGCATCTCAGACGGTGGAAAACAAGAGTAAGTCCGGATATAATCAGTTCGGCGGTTACCTGGGCAACGGTACGGAATCAATTCGTAACAATGTGCCGGTGAAAGGTATGGATCCGTATGAAATGTATTCTACTTTGAACGGACTTATAAATGTTTATAACAATTATAAAGATGATGATGCAGACCTTGCGGCAGATGCAATTGATTGTGCAGTGAAACTGGCAGATTATCTTGTGGCAACTATAGGTGACGAAAACACAAAGGTTCCCTATCAGGATGGTACAGAATCCACGATTAACAAGAAGGAATTCTGGCCCCTTGCAATTCAGAATGGTACGACGATTGCAGGACACGATGTGCATCAGGGATGGGAAGGCGCGCTGATCATTGATCCGATGATGCAGCTTTCCAAAACGGTAAAAGAAGTAAAAGGTCAGGAAGCAAAATCAGCAGTTTATTCCCAGTGGGTAGACTGGGTGATTGGAAATATTGATAAGTGGGCGTCCTCTTGGAAAGGATATGGAGATACACCATATGAAGATCTGGATAAAGTTGCATCCGGTGAAATGGGTATCCATGAGGTTCAGCATTATGTACATGCCCATACATTCCAGATGACATTTCTTGGATTCCTGAAGAAATACCAGGAGACAGGAGACGAATCCTATTTGAATAAAGTTGTCGGCGCATGGGAAGATATTATTTCCAGACAGACTTATATTACTGGTACAACATCTGTGGGCGAGCATTATGAAGCTGGTCATAACCTCCCTAATACAGGAAGCGTTGGCGAAACTTGTGCAACGAATTCATGGACATTAATGAATAACAACTTATTTGAATTGACTGGGGATGCAAAATATCAGCAGGTAGTGGAAGATGTTATCTTCAATCATATGTTTGCAACATCTACGATTGATGGAGATGGATATAGCTATCACAGACCTCTGAATGGTTCTACAGAACGGTTTTATACCGGCCCGGACTGCTGTTCTTCTTCTGGAATGAGAATGCAGTCTTATGTGCCATATTATATTTATACAAAGACAGAATCTGATGTATATGTGAACCAGTTCATTGAAAGTGAAGCAAAAATTGCACTTTCCGGTGGGAAGATCATGCATATTAAGCAGACAACAGACTATCCGGAAACGGATGATATCAAACTGGAAATTATGAATGATACAACTGCGGATACTCTGCATATCCGTGTTCCCGACTGGGCAGAAACAGCAGTTATAAAAGTAAATGGAAAAGAAGCAGCTAAAGATGTAACAGCCGGAGAATATACAAAGGTTACAGTAGAAGCCGGAGATACGGTCGAGATTACATATCCTTCTGAGCTTACATGGGTAGAGGGTGATTTTTCTAATGTGGGTTCATGGACAATGAAAAAAGGTCCTATGGTATATTGCGCAGATGCAGCATATATGACAGTTGAAGAATCACAGAAAGCGTTTGGCGCAGATGTAGCTCCTGTTACAGGTACTGCAGTAATTAATGCAGAAGATGGAAAGGCGGTCGAAACAACAAGAGAGATTGTATTTGACAATGAAAAATATTTTGGAAAAGGTTATATGGTGAAAATGACAACTCCAAATGGAGAGCATGAGATTGCGGTCGTACCTTATGCAAATATCGGACAGTGGTATCGGTATGGTGACAATGCTCCGGGACTTTACGGAACCGGATATAATAATGCAACCCGTTATTCTTATGCGATTTGGTTATCAGAAGGTGTTTCTGATTATCCGGAACAGCCAGAGCCGGAAACAAAACCAGTTGTACACTATGATTTTGATACTGTTGATGGAACGACTGTAAAAGATATCTCTGGAAATGGGAAGGATGCGACAGTTGTTGGAAATGCTTCTTATGAAAGTGGGAAGCTTGGAAATGGCGTCAGCTTAAATGGTACCGATACATATTTGCAGCTGCCAGAGGATGTAATCTATGGGTTGTATAATATGACCATTTCCGTGTGGGTGAACCCGGAAGAGGTAGTAAACTGGGCAAGAGTATTTGATTTTGGAAATGGACAGGCAGATCCGCCGTATCCAAACTTGTTCTTGACTGTACATAATACGGCAGGAAATACGCGTCTTGCATACGAAGATGGATCGAATTCACATGTAGATACAGCAGCGCTGCAGGTTAATACATGGACACATATGACGATCACAATTGAAGGTTCAAAGGCTGTATTGTATGTAAATGGTAAAAAAGCAGCAGAAAATGTGGGCTTCCATATGCTGCCGTCACAGATTGCAAACATGACAAGTAATTTTATCGGTAAGTCAAATTATACAGCAGACTCTCTGTTTAAAGGAGATATTGACGATTTCCGTATTTATAACAGAGCGCTCAGCACAGATGAGATTACGATGCTTGCAGACGGTAAAGAACCGGTAAGAACAATCCAGACTGTAGAACAGCCGGCAGCAGTTGAAACAGTTGTAGGCACAGCTCCGGTCCTTCCGGCAAAGGCAAAGGTTACGTATACAAACGGAACGGAAGGACGCGAGGATATCGTATGGGAAGCAGTTGAAGCCGGAAGCTATGCACAGACTGGAACATTCCAGGTAAAAGGTAAGGTCGGAGAGAACGAAGTGGTAGTCACAGTTGTTGTGAAAGAAAATAGTACACCGATTATTCCGGAAGTTCTCGCAGACTTTAACTTTGATGCAGAAGGAGAATTCTTCGACGGCGGCAACGCGAAAGCAGCCGGTACGTATACACTGGAAGATCATGGTACAGGAAAAGCGCTGAAGTTAAATGGAAACAATCAGTTCCTGACTGTGACGGACAAGAACGGTGACAGTCTTCTCACAGGTGTAAAAGAG
>DKYD01000047.1 GCA_002492335.1 Lachnospiraceae bacterium UBA7109 | reverse complement strand
TAAAGCGACAGCCCCTTTTAAAAAGGGAGGTAACATTTTTGAAGAAAAAATTACTTGCACTGTTGTTAACAGGCGTGACAATTCTGGGTACACTTCCGATTAGCGCAAAGGCAGCGCTGGCGGAAGATTATGATCTTGCAGTACATTATGATATGTCTCATAATGGCACACAGCTGACTGACCAATCAGGAAATAATAATCATGGGGTACTGCATAATATTTCTGATTCTGATTTTAAAGAGGAAGCAGGAGACGCCATTTTGGAATTCCCCGGGGGAGATGCGGGGGCAGATGGACCGTATGTGGATCTTCCCTTATCCATTAAGGACAGTCTTACAAATTACAAATCTAATTTCAGTGTTGAGATGACTTTGATGCCACGTACGGCACAGTTCCAGTTTTTGTGGACGATTGGTACAGGAGATGCTACGGATTATCTGTTTTTTAATCCGAGACTGGGAGACAGCAAAATCAATGTTGCGACTAAAACTCAGGGAGCCGGAGGAATTGAAAATGCAGTTCCGGGTATGAATACGGTCACACTGGACACGCAAAAGTTCAGTATTATGACGGTGACGTCAGAGGGACAGCGCCTGAAGGTATATATCAATGGTGAATTAATTGGAACTTTAGACCATAATCATAATCTGGATGAGATATTCGGAGGAAATGGTGTTTTGGGTTATCTGGCAAAGTCAAACTGGGGAGGAGACAGATACAGTGATGCAGTAGTGTCTGACTTTAAGATTTATAATCAGACTTTGACAGATTCACAGGTGAAAACAATTTATACTGAGAGTGCAGTGTACACAAGGCAGATGATCCAGGAGGATATGGAAGCAATGAATCCGGGCAATCTTTCGGCTGTTGTAGGGGACTTAAATCTTCCGAAAACCGGAGATGTAAACGGTTCCGTGATTACATGGAAGTCCTCTGCTACAGATGTTATTGCTAATGACGGAAAAGTTACACCGGGAAATGCAGATACGAAAGTGAATCTGACAGCAACCTTTACGCTGAACGGAATGTCTTTGGAGAAGACATATACTGCTAATGTAGTGAGAAAAGATGGCGTCGCCGATGTAATCCTGAACCAGTATTTAATTCTTCCTTATTATATGACTGCAAATGATACGCTCCCGCTTGAAATTATGAGTATGCCGGTTAAGTGGGAAAGCGACTGTGAAGATATTGATGTTAAGACTGGAAAGATTACTCCTTCTAAAACAGGGCTTACAGACGTCAGTCTTACGGCAGAGTTCTCTGTTGGCGGACAGACATTGAAAAAAGAGTTCAAGGTAAAATTAATGGGAAAGGACAGTGCGTATGTATTGTCTTATACAAGACAGGTCGATTCCAGTAAAAATGGAATGTATAATGAATTTGTTACAAGCAGTATGCATCTTGGATATAGTGCAGACGGTACAGATTACAGAGCGCTTTTAAATAATACAGGAATTCTGTTTGCAAAAGCGCAGGGTGCAGTGACAAAATTTTTGAAGGAGCCATATATTTTCCGTATGAAAGACGGTAGTTTTGGCGTGCTGGCTGTTCGTGTCGAGGAAGGTCAGACAGTCGCCGATGCAGCAGGAACGCTCCTTTTCTTTACCTCTGATGATTTGATTTCTTATGAAGAAGTGGGAATGATTCGCCTGAGTAACACAGAGCATATTTCCAGTCCGGCGTGTATGTATGATGCAGTAAAAGACAGCTATTATATTACATGGACAAGTGCAGAGACAGATTTCAAAACATTTACAACGGCAGAACCGTCAGTACCAATTCAAAACAGTTATGTGAAGACGGATATTCCATATGCGATACCGGGAAATGTGCTTGGTGTGACAGCAGCTGAAAAAGCAGTTTTGTTAAATAAGCTGGAAAAGGTTGTGAATACGACAGTAGAGAATCCGACGATTACTGTAAAGCCGGGAGAAGTAAAAGAGCTTAAGGATACAAAAGTAACAGCAAATTATTCGGATGGTTCCAGTGCAGAAAAGACTGTAATGTGGAATCAGTCGGAACTTAATCAGGTTGATTTTAATAAAGAAGGAACTTATACAGTTACCGGAACAATTAAGCAGATCTCGGATGAGACAAAAGACAATTATCCGTTCCTTGCAGACCGTGCGGATCCGAATATAGTACAATATAATGGAAAGTATTATTTTGTATCGACTACGGAAGCAAATAGTAATGGAAATATTTATATCAGAGAAGCAGATCGTGTTACGGAATTAAATAAAGTGCAGCAGCATTTGATTTTTGACGCGGCAAAAGGAACAGCGTATGGATATGACACACCGTTTAATCACTGGGCTCCGGAGCTTCATGTGGTAAATGGAGAGTTGTGTCTGTTCTTTACAACAAACCATGGCAGTGGATTTAACGTACAAAGTATGTTTATGAAACTGACCGGAACAGATCCGACGAATTATAATGATTGGGGAGACCTACATCGGTTTTTGAATAAGGATGGAGAACCGCTTGCAGAGCCTTATGGCGGAATTACACTTGATATGACCCATTTCAGTTATGACGGAAGAGATTATGTTGTATGGGCACAGCGTAATTTTGGTGTTAACGGCGGTACGTCTGATCTGTGGATTGGAGAAATTGACAAAAACAAACCATATCAGTTAATCAGCGACGCAGTAAAGATTCTGGATTGTGAGTATGGATGGGAGAGAAATCATACATTTGTAATCGAAGGACCATTTGTAATTATCAGAGATGATAAAATGTATCTGACTTATTCCGGCGGCGCAACTGACGAGACTTACTGTGTAGGTATGGCAAGTATTGATCTGAATGACGACTTTATGGATAAGAGTGCATGGAAGAAATCAAATTATCCGGTGCTGACAGGATTGTCAGTAGAAGGCTATAATGGACCGGGGCACAATTCTTATGTACAGGACTCGGACGGTAATCTGATCAATGTTTTCCATGGAAGAGGTGACAGCAGTCGATTCCAGAGGGATACCTTCTTAAGAATCGTACATTTTGGTGTGGATGATGCGCCGATTCTGGATATGACAGAAGAACGCGAAATTCTTCCGGAAAATAAAAAGGTAACAATGACAGTTGTAGTGAAAGAGGATATACCGGAGCGTCCATTTGTGGATGTGGATAAAGAGACAGGCAACTGGTATTATGATGCGGTATATTACAACTATGACAGAAAGATTATAAACGGTGTGAATCCGACACACTTTGAGCCATTGTCTAACTTGGCGAGAGCGCAGTTTGCAATCATCCTGCATAATATGGAGGGCAAACCGGCTGTAGCTTATGAACCGAAGTTCAAGGATGTGGCGGAAGGACAGTGGTATACCAATGCGATCCTGTGGGCAAGCAGCAAAGAGATTGTAACCGGATATACAGACGGAAGTGAGAAGTTCGGCTGGGGAGACAACATCTTGCGTGAACAGATGGCAGTGATGATGTATCGGTATGCGAAGAACTTCAAGAAGTATGATGTATCAGACAGCGCAAATTTTGATAGCTTCACAGATGCGGCACTCGTAAATGACTATGCGAAGGAAGCGATGAAGTGGGCGGTCGGAACCGGGATTATTACCGGAAAAGATAATGGAACAAGACTTGATCCGTTAGGAAACGCATCACGTGCAGAGTGTGCGATTATTATCCAGAGATTTCTGGAAAAATATGACAAATAGACATAGTCCTGAATTTGAAAGGGGGCGGTTCGTTTTGAACCGGCTCTTTCTATATTTTGGTATTCAAAATAAAATGAAAAATATCATATTGAGGATATTGTCTGAAGGGAACAGAGAGGACAAAAAATTATAGAAAGTTGACAAAAAAATTTATATACAATTAAAAAACCGGTGACTATAATTAAGTTATTATAGGAAAAGAGGCCTAAACGTGAAAAGACAATGCAGCATTATTTTTTTGATCGTTTTTATAAATCTCCTGCTTTCAGGATGTGGGAATGAAAGACAGGAAGCACACATACAAAAAGTAATTCCCTGGGAGATGGGGTTTCTGGCGGCTGGCGATCAGGGACAGATCATGACAATTTCTGATGATGGAGCGGCGACAGAGATAGACGTGAAGGAAGATGCGGATCTTACAGATATCTGCAGCGATGGGGAGTCAGTATGGATTACCGGAGAGGAAGGCACAGTGCTTCGGGCAGATGAGAAGCTTGCTTTTCAGAAAGAGGAGACCGGATGCAGGGAAAATCTGAATACAGCTGCATTTTTTGATGGAAAGATTTATTGCGGCGGAGAAAAAGGAACCGTGATCTGTTCCTCAGGGGACGGAGCGTGGACTCCTGTAAACATTATGATAGAAGGAACTGTGGTTGGAATAGCAGTATCTGACAGCCGTTGTCTTCTTGTTACGGACAGAGGAGAAACAGCCGTGACAGAAGATGGAGATAACTGGTCTGTTTTAAGATATGATGAATATTACCAGAAGGAGGTGACTTTTCAGGGACTTACATATGACGGGAATAATTTCTGGGTTTATGGAAAAACGCAAGAAGGAACAACACTTTTTTACACAGATTCCGGATCCGTATGGGCAGAGCGTGACATTAATTATCTGGAGGGAAAAGATGTAGATTTGTCAAAGCTTCAGATCTTGTCTGTGACGTCAGACGGACAGCAGCTTTATGCATGGTGTGAAGGCAGTGAACTCGTGACTGTGCCGGGCTGTGTTAAATGTAATAAAAAGACAGCTGTAGATGGAATCGGGGAAGGCGCTGTCGGCTATAATGGTGGGAAACTTCTGGTTGCAGAAGATTCTTCGCATATAGAGATCATTGATACGGAGACTGCAAAACAGTATCTTGTATCTGCCGAGACTGCATATGAACGGCAGAAGGAAGGGGCAGTTCTGATTGATGTAAGAGACGCCGGAGAGCATGCAGAGAAAGCGGTGAAAGGAAGCGTTTGTATTCCGCTTGACGAACTGGAGGAACGACTTACAGAAGAATATCCGGATCCGGGACAGGTTCTGATTTTTTATTGTGCGAAGGGAATCCGGAGTCAGTCAGCTGTAGAAAAGGCTGTAAAGCTTGGTTATGTGGAAGTCTATAGTATGGGAAGCATCGATAACTGGTGTTATGAATTTGAATGACAGGAGGAGCAGAAAGAATGAAAATGAAAAAGCTTATGGCAATACTTCTTGCAGGGGCTATGACTGTGGGAAGTATGTCGGGAATCGGGTCTTTTGCAGACGCCGGACAGGTGAAGGCGGCGGAAGAGACGCCGGCATATCTGGATACGTCGCTTACATTTGAGGAACGTGCGGCAGATCTGGTATCCAGAATGACGCTGGACGAGAAAGCGCTTCAGACAATTACAAGCAGCGCAGCGGCGATTCCGAGACTGGGAGTGGCTCAGTACAACTACTGGAGCGAGGGACTTCATGGAGTGGCAAGATCCGGTCATGCCACATCCTATCCGCACGGACTTGGAATTGCATCTACATGGAATCCGGAAATGGTATACAATATGGGTGATGCTATTGCAGACGAGGCGCGTGGTTATACAAACGGAAAGGGAAAAGGACTTTCCTACTGGTCACCGACGATCAATCTGGCACGTGACCCAAGATGGGGACGTGCAGAAGAAGGATACGGCGAAGATCAGTATCTGACAACTGTCCTTGCTGAAAACTATGTAAATGGTATGCAGGGTGAAGATGATACTTATCTGAAGACAATCGTTACGCTGAAGCACTTCCTGGCAAATAACAGTGAGTTCAACCGCCATAATGGAAGTTCAGAACTGACAGATAAAGACTTAAGAGAATATTATTCTTATACATTTAAAAATGTGGTAGAAAATACGGATGTAGCTTCCGTTATGAGTTCTTATAACCGCGTAAACGGGATACCAATGTCAGCAAACAAATTTATCCTGACAGATATGCTTCGTAATACATGGGGATTTGACGGATATGTAACATCTGACTGCTGGGCGATTCAGGATATTTTCAAAAATCATAAATGGCAGCCGGAGGGGATGAACCGTTCTGTTAATTCGGTAGAGGCAACTGCATATGCCATAAGTGCAGGGTGTGATATTAACTGTGGCGACACCTTCCATGTAAATGTAAAACAGGCAGTAGAACAAGGTCTTTTGTCAGAGGAAGATCTTGATAGGGCGCTGATCCGTCTGTTTACAACACGTATGAGAACAGGTGAATTTGATCCGGAGGAAATGGTTCCTTATACAAGTGATGAGTATTCTTTTGATAATCAGGTAGAATCAGCAGAACATAAACAACTGGCAGAGGATATGTCTGATGAAGCGATTATCCTGTTACAGAATAAGGACAATATGCTTCCGCTTGGAAAGGATCAGAAAAAGGTTGTAATTGTTGGCGAGATGGCACAGAGATGTACGCAGGGAGACTATAGTGCTGACCCATCCCAGGCGAACCGTTCCACACCGGTTCAGGGTATTACGGCAGCTGCTAAGAGAGCAGGCTCTGATATTACAGTAGATTATATTAATAACTACGGTGTTACAGATAAACAGGGTGTAAAATACCTTTTAAATGTACAGGGATTTGAATTTGGCTATGGGGATCAGACAGTGACAAAGACTGCAGCAGAAGCAAATGCTTATGAGGCAGTAAGAGTAGAGTCAAATGCAAATAAAAACTTCGGATATATGGAATCCGGCGCTTATGCACTTTATAAAGGGATAGATGTATCAAATCTTAAGACTTTTGCGGTGCAGGCAGCAGGAGCAGATGGAGCCGCATACAGCAGTACGGCAAAACTTCATCTGGATTCACCAACCGGAGAGGTGATTGCAGTTGTAGATACAGATTATACAACCGGCTGGCAGGATTATCAGACATTCGAGGCAAATGTAACAGGAAATGCTGCAGGTACACATGATGTGTATGTTACATTTGAATTCAATTACGCAGATGTAAACTTTACTGCTGAAGAGGAACAAAAGATTAAGGATGCAGATGCAGTTATCGTAGTGGCTGGAACAAGAACCGTTGATGGAGAAGGCGCTCTTGGCAACCCGGACAGTGATTCTGCAGAAGAGGTTGACCGTGAGACTCTGGATTTCCCAAGAAATCAGGCCGGAAGTATTTTAAAATGTGCAGAGCTGAATGAGAATACAATCGTATGTATGTCAGCGGTCGGACAGATGAATGTAGAGCCATTCAAGGATGAAGTAAAAGCAATTACATGGAATACCTATAATGGACAGGCTCAGGGAAATGCACTCGGAAGAATCCTGTATGGAGAGAAAAATCCAAGTGCGAAGCTTACGTTCAGCTGGTATACGAGCCTGTATGATCTGGATGATATCAGCATTTATACAATTCACCCAAGTGATACAAGCAAGGGAAGAACTTACCAGTACTTCACAGGTGATGTTACCTGGCCGTTTGGATATGGACTTAGCTATACAAATTATGAATACAGTAATGTGAAAATTGATAAGACGACTGCAACAACGAATGATCAGATCAAAGTAAGCGTAGATGTAAAAAATGCAGGAACAAGAGATGGACAGGAAGTTGTACAGATGTACGTGGCAGCTCCGGATGCAGCTGCAAAGGACCGTCCGGTAAAATCACTGAAAGGCTTTGATAAAGTTGCATTAAAGGCAGGCGAGACGAAGACAGTAACCATGACACTTGAGACAAAGGGACTGGAGTACTGGGATGATGTAAATAACAAGTTCGATTACGATCTGGGAACTTATACTATTTCTGTAGGACCAGACAGCGGGCAGGTGAAGGGAACGGCAGCCTTTGATATGAATGAGAAGGCGGCGCCGACTCTCAAGACAGTGACATTGACCGGCAAGCAGGCATTTGATGAGACAGAGATCGGCACTCCGGTACAGTCAACGCTGACAGCGGCAATGAATGACGACTCTTTTACAGACATTACAGAGGTTACTTATACAAGCAGCAATGAAAATGTAGCAATAGTAGATGAAAATGGTGTAGTGACGCCAGTTGCAACAGGTACGGCTGTTATTAAGGCATCAGTAACCAAAGATGGCGTAACCAAAGAAGGAAGCTATGCAGTTGCTGTTCAGGAAGGTGTAAAAGATCTGTACTATATTACAAGCAAAAATGATAACAAAGTAATTGCAGTGAATGGCGGAAGTACACAGTCCGGAGCACGTCTAATTGAATGGGAGAACAATGGCGGAACAGATCAGCAGTGGTTCCTTCAGGATGCAGGAGATGGAAACTATTATCTGGTAAATAATAAGAGCGGCTTGCTGCTTAGTGCAGCGGATACAGGAAAAGGAGCGGCTTTGATCCAGAAAGAAAAGACAGAAGGCGATAAGAAGCAGCTCTGGAAGCTGGAAGAAAGTACGGAAGAAGGATATATTCTGATTGTAAATGCAGAAACCGGATACGCGGTCAGCAGAGGTTCGCAGGAGAATATTGCCGGATGGGATTTATATCCATTTATTATGGCGGAAAAGGATGAGGCAGATGAAGATCAGCTCTGGAGTATGGATGCGTTGTATGAACAGTATGAGATCTGGTCAGACGCCGGAGAAGGCGGAAAGATCAGTCCGAAAGGCAGAAAAGCGGTACTTAAGGGCGGAGGAATCGTATATACGATTACACCGGAAGAAGGATATGAGATAAAAGACGTCCTTGTGAACGGTAAATCTGTCGGTGCAGTTACAACTTATACATTCAAAGATGTAAGTGAAGATGCAACCATTGAAGCTGTGTTTAGTGAAAAGAAACCGGAGCGTCCATTTGTAGATGTGGACGAGGAGACAGGCAGCTGGTATTACGATGCGGTATATTATAACTACGATAAAAAGATTATGAATGGTGTGAATCCGACACACTTTGAGCCGTTATCGAACCTGGCCAGAGCACAGTTTGCGATCATCCTGCACAACATGGAAGGAAAACCGGCTGTATCTTACGAACCGAAGTTTAAGGACGTAGCGGAAGGACAGTGGTATACAAATGCG
>DKYD01000084.1 GCA_002492335.1 Lachnospiraceae bacterium UBA7109 | reverse complement strand
TTTTCCTTTATCTTGTGTTTTCTTATTTCTGACTGGTGGTTATTTATGATACTTTTTCCCAAATATATCCGCCATATCTCCATCCCTTGCGAACACCAATGGAAATTGATTGACTACAAATGCCCGTCTGTCTTTCAGCCTCTCTTATGCTCGGATATACAGCGACCAGATTTCCGTCAAGAGTTAATTGTCTTACCGCCATTGAACCCTTGCAGTTTCTTCTATGTTTTTCATCATTTAATCCTGTTACGTATGCATGGATATTGTTTTCTTGATACGTATTCCACTCCAGATTTTCAGCCCTATTATCGTGCTTATCTCCATTTACATGATTTACTGTTTGCTTATCCTCTGGATTTTGTACAAATGCTTCAGCAACAAGCCGATGCACATAATAATTCTTTCCCTTGTTGTTTTTGTATAAAATTGTTACAAGATATCCTGTTTTCTTTCCTTTATCTGCTCTTTCATGCAGTACCTTTATTCTTTCCGGGATATACTGCAACTTTGAGTGATTTCCCTTGTATCGCCCAAGGCTCTTGACCCGGCCAAAATTGCTTACTTGATACAATCCTTCATATCCTGTAATATCTTTCCAAATTTCTTCCACTTCTATTACCGCCTTTCCGTAATCGCCTTATATATTGGCGCCAAAACAATCAAGGCTCATTGCTTTCGGGAGCTACCCTATTGACGCCAGAAGACATAAAAATAACGCCTTGTAAAAACAACGCGTTAAAATCTGTATATATATTGATTAAAAAGAAAAAATATGGTATAAAATAGATGGAGGCTCCCCTCCGCTATATGGTGGGGGTGGTAAAGCCTCTATTTTTTATATCTAAATACTATCAAATCTTTACCTTCACGCAGAATTATTATATCTACCGCAAATTTTGCACTCGCCGAAAGTCTCTTTTGCAAAACTGTATACAATTCATCAATAGAAACCTCATTGCTTTTGTAATCAAGTATAATACCACCGGGATTTTCTCGTATCTGTTTTAATCCATGCCTCACAGCACTATTAGCGGATTTTGCTGTGGTAGTTGTTTTTAAATCCCACAGTTTTCCCCGCCACACATAGTCTGGCGTTTTTACACCTACTTCCTGAACTTCATTGAGAAGCATTATGTTTCCACCTAAATTATCATGTATCCAACTAGCAACCTCTACTTCATCGGCATGACGCATTTTATCATATACACCATCATAACGAATTGAGCCCATTCCCGGTTTTGCATTGTCCACATACTCTCTTGTAACATCTTTCAGCTCTGTCATGTTTGCTCCGCTCGATTTCTTCCCGGCTTTCAGTTTATTCCACTCTTCTGTGGTTCCGCCTTTACTAAGATAATCAAGCCACGCTTCATAGTCTTTGCTATCTTCGTAAGCAGAAATCGAGCACCTGCAAAAGGGTGCATCGGCGGCGCATTCACAGCGGTTTCCATATCCTTTACCTTAAAATGCTTCCCGTCTAACTCCTTGCATATTCCACAGGCGGAACCAAGAGCAACGAACTCATATTCTTCATACCCGTTCCGCTCAAAGGACTGCTTCTGCGCTTCAACCTGCACTCTGGCAAGCTCTGTCCGCATCAACCTTTCCGCATCGTACTTTGCGACACCAAACCGCTTGGTCAGATGTATAGCAAGCTGCCGTGGGTTCCTGCCCTGGATTAATCCTTCCCGTAAGAGCTTAGACAGATCAGCTTTTAACATATCCTGATACATCCAGATACGATCGGAGAATGTTGCATTGGCAAAGGAAGCATTCACAATCGCATGGGCTGCCTGCGCATTGTTCTGCACCGTCTTGCCAAGGATCCCGGCCTGCCGTTCAAATTCTTCAAGCGTACGCTCGGTCAGAATCTGATCGTAATACTTCTGTAGCTCATCAAAGCCATCTACAAGCTCTAAACCGATATTCGCTTTCAACAGTTCCAGCCGGTTGATCTTCATCGTCGCATTGTACAGACGCATCTCTTCATTGGCTTCTTCCGTAAATGTCTTATCTTTCACGTACTTATCCGCTTTTCGCTCATAGGCTTCGATATCCAGCTTAGATACACGCTTCTTTGCCTCCGCCAGAGTGATGCCTTCTTTCTTAGCATACTTGGCATAGAATCCATTGATCTCCTTCTGGATCTGATCCATCATGTAATCATAGATTTTTTCAATCTGCTTCTTATACTCAGCTTCATCGGTTATGTAATGCTTAAGTTGTTCCTCTTCGCGCTTACGCCAGTATTCTATACTGTCCATTTACAACTCTCCGTTCAATATTTGTCTTGCTTCTTCCTTGGTAACTCCTATTGCCGTTGCAATCAAATTAACTGCTTGCCCCTCTGAAATGCTTCCAGAAGTATACTGAGACATTATCGCAATAAGGCTTTGTGTCTGAGCTCCATTTAATTGCTTGCCCTGCACTTCCGCATTCTCATTTAACCCTTCTTGAGTAGTATTAGTACCAGCTCCAAACATCCTCTTCATTACAGCATCATCTGTATCTTTATTCTGTTCCTTTTCCATCTTCTCAATCTCGACAGATGGCACCGGAACAATACTCATTACTCCAAGCTGCGTTTCTTTTGATACCATACCTTCAAGCAACTGGGCTGTCTCAACTTCTTCTTTGATATTATTTGGAATATTCCGCGTAGTCTTGATCTCCATTGCCCTCCATGCATCCGGATCCGAGACATTAGTGGAAAGTGAACAGAATATCTTATATCTTTTCTTTAGTGATTTTTCTATCTTCCGATCAAAGCCAAGCGCCAGATTGCTCATCGCCTGAAGTTTATATGCCAGTGCAACGCCTGACGTCGCATTGCCATAGTTTTCATCAGAGATATTAGCCACCATTGATATCTGATAGATCAATCTCTCCAAGCGGTTCAGAAGATTTTCCTGTGTCCCGTCTGCCGTAGGCTTCTGGAGGAACTGTACAAGGATATCCTTTGCGTTATTTGTTCCAAATAGGTTTATCAGGCGTTTGTCGCGAATCTCTTTCACATCCTCTTCATCGACTTCTTCTCCAAGTATTGCAAGATACGCTTCGGCAAAAGCATCCACATCGTTTGCCTTCTCTCCAACAGCATGGCTGTAGGCTTCCACCAACCCAGCCACCTCTTCAAATAGTCCGATCCGCTCATCATTCAGCCTGTATTCTACACATGGGATGTAACCGTAAGGATTGTCCTCGCATTCCTGTTTCATGCTTCCTTCAAAGGGTTCTCTCGATTCACGGGTCAAGATCTCTCCATATCGTTCACCGCGATAATCACCCTCCGTATCGTGATAGCCGTACCTGACTGCAAACAGCGCGCGCCCTTTCACCGTATCATCATACACAACGAACAATTCTTTCGGTGTGCAGACTGTCATCTTAGTCTCCGCATGCTCATCCTGGTACAAATATTCCCACGCATGCCCATAAATACAAGCTTTACGAAGCAGCTCATATTCATGATCCGTGATCTCATTATTATCCCGGAAGGTTTTGATCGACGCATTAACCGTTTCATCGGGATGGCTTTCTTTGATGGGAACGCCATATCCGTACCCCATAAATGTCTCGGTAATATATCTTGGAAAATTCACTGCAAGACGATTATCAGGTTTCCATCCTTCTTTTTCCGGCTGCTTATATACATCATGGAATCCCTTATACAGGTTTTCCAGATACTGATATCTTGGCATACGTCTCTCATGTTTTTTGATATATTCTTCTACCAGTTCCATCCCCACGCCATCTTTGACTCTGTCTGCACTGCAGGTCAACGGCTCTGGCAGTAAATATGGCCTTTTACTCGTAGGCATTCTCTTTCACTCCTCTCATCAAAGCCCTTCTAGTAGCTTTAGTGGTAATATCTCTTTCTATCGTATATTCAAATGCATCCAGTGTATCTATATCACTGGTTCCGTCATCAAGCCTCTCGTCGACTTCTGATTTTGGGTTCCAGACTGCATCCTTTAACGCTTCTGATAATGTTTCACAATCGTCTGTCATACAAAAAAGCCCAGCTCCCATGAGCCGGACCGTATGGTCTATCCTATCTTTTATCCGTTTTTTCAATGCAGGCACGACCTTGATCGGCAGCCCGCTTCCCTTACAGGCGTTCTTAATGGTCTGACCCAAAACCGTTTCCGCGTTATCCCAATAGACATGCTCAGGCATCCCGTATTTCTCAATTAATTCATCCAGAAATTCCAGGAATATGTCAGATAAAATCTGTGCATCAATCCCCTGCGGATAATCTTTATTCATGTATCTCCGGCTCAACAACGGCTGGACGCAGCCGTTTTTATATTTTCCAGTTGCTACAAAAGAATGCCCTGATTTATTTCCACCAAAGTCTACGCCAACAATGATTTTGTTAAGATGCTCGATATCAGCCGGCCTTCTATAAGATTCCGGATTATCCGCATATCGCCTGTATATCGCTCCTTCTGCCCTCTTCCAATGCCCAAGAATGAAACGGTCGTAATAAATGGTCCCCTCATATTCTTTGCAAAGATTCTCCACAAACTCTTTTGGAAGAAACGGATTGTCAAAAATCGTAGAAGTCTGGCAAAAAATATCCACATCACTGTCAATAAACTTTTTGATAAAGTGACTCGGAGTGTCCGGGTTGGCCGTGCCGTCAAAAAAACTATGATGACAACGAAGACGGGATTTCAGCATTTGGAAGACCGCTTCTTCCCAGGTCGTCATCTCATCGCCGTAGGCATACTCTATCGTCATTCCCTGGATACGGGCTACATGCTTTTTGTTATCAGCACCTAAGACATAGACTTTCCTTCCAAAAAGATTTGCCTTATTATCGCTGCCTATCATACCTACTAACGATTCGCCCCAGATATCCCTCATAGGTTCCAAGATATTACGGTTTGCGGTCCCCTGCGTATTACCAAGCATTACCGCCGCGCCTTCACCCCGCATGGAGATAAGCCTCTTTGGAATAACTACTGCATAATCCAGCCAGCTCTTCCCTGATCCAGTAGCACCAATCTTTATATTCCAGCGATGGCTACAATTCTTTAAATATTCCTGTTGTTTACTCGATAACACTGTCAATGCCTCCAAGAATCTCCCTTGCCCGGTCTAGTGCCTCTTCTTTATGCTCTCCCAGCCTCAACCTGCTTGTGTTCACTTTCAACTGTTCAATCCTTGCCTTCTGCTCCTCTGTGGCAAGATCCCAACGCTTATGCAGCATCTCGTCATATTGCTTGATACTTCCGCGGAGATCTGTCATAGCTCTCGATTGAGCCTTAAGGAAGCTCGCCTGCTTATCCCATGCCTCCTGATAACTTGTAGCTTCACTGCTCCCAGTATCAGAACAACTGCTCATTACAGTTCGTTCTGTACAATCTTTCTGATCCCGGACATACATGAGCTGCTGCGCCCGGATGATGGCAGCATAGGAGAGTTGAATCTGATCCCAAATGATGTCCAGTGGATCTGTCGGCATCTCCTGGATAATAGAAACGGTCTCTTCCGGAAGATACTTCGAGAAGAAACCGAATTTTTCTGCATTTTTATTTCCAGGGGGACCGGTGGCATTATGATTGCCTGGCTGACCTCCCTTTTTTCTTTTCGAACGCTCGCTATTTTTAACCGAACGCTCGTTATCCCATTTATGAGTACATTTCCATCTTCTTACAGTACCCTCCGGCAGATTTAGTTGACTTGCAATCTCAACCAATTTCTTGCCCTGCAGGTAAAGCTCTTTTGCCTGCTTGATTCTCTGATCCGGCGCTCTGGCCATACATCACCACCTCTTTTTCGTCGTTTTGGAAATGGGTCTTCCGGGAATCGAGCCCGGGACCTACCGGTTATGAGCCGGATGCTCTACCAACTGAGCTAAAAACCCAGAAATGAGCATGAAAAAACATCCAGATTGTTCCGGATGTTTTAAAATTTTTTCAATTTTCCTATATTCCTCTTGACCGGCACGTATTTGCGTGCTATAATATATTTAGTTCAAAGGAAAGGAGGAAAACAGTATGGATGACATAATAAAAGCGCTCACCATCATTTGGTTAATAATCCAGATAGCTGACCGGCTCTCAGATATTTTCCATGATGAGTAAGCGCTAAGGGGCGAAAGCCCCTCCCCTTTAGGGGTAATGTCATTATAACATACTGCAAAATAACATGAAAGAGTTATGCAACTCAATTTCTACACTTTTAATTATTTTTATCGCTCTGAAACTGATAAACTTCGACAACATGGGAATTCTGGATTATCTCATCCTCGCTCTGACTTGTGTGCTTCTCGTGCTGTCAATCGTCTCACTGCTTAAGAAACGAGGTAAATCAAATGAATCTTAAACAGATCCGGCTCTCAAAGGGACTGTCCGTTCCGCAGCTCGTCGAATTATCCGGTGTCCCGCGCCGTACCATACAGGACATTGAATCCCGCGGTGACGGGCGTGTATCAACCATGATAAAGCTTGCGGATGCTCTTGAAGTAACACTGGACGAACTATGCAGGGATCAGGTGGTGTAAAGCCGCCTGATCTTTTTGCCGCAGAAAAAAGCACCCCGGAGAGTGCTTTTCGGTTTAAGTGTATACGCCGATAACTTAGTACCACCGCCGGATAAGGCCGGTTTGGATTTTACCTCGCTGCCGAGCTGTTACACCCGGCAGCCATACAAGGGGAGAATGTGAAAACTTACTCATTGATCTAGTCGTTCTATGATAATTATAGCATTTATTTTTGTGCTTTGTGTGCAAATTTTAAGTAATTTGTGATCCTCTTAGAAACTACGCTCCGTTCAAGACCAACCTCTTCTGCCACTACTCTCTGCTTCTTCCCTTCCAGAAATGACTTCTCAAAGATCTGCCGGTCCGTACTATCTGGAATTTCAGCTATAAACTGCTCGATCTCCACTACCAACTCACTGATCTGCTCACGCCTTTTCTCGCGAATTCGAAGCCGCCTATTTATCTCATCCGCTTCCTTCGGCTCATCCATCTGTACAGTCGTTCTGACCTCCGTATAAGGAAAATCATGACTGGAGCCAACCACCTTACCAAGTACCACCGGGACAGCAGCTGCACGATCATACAGTTTATCTATAGCCTTGTCATTCTTTTCCTGTTCATTCAGCAATGCTCTGTACTGCCTCAGCGTTTTTTTATCCATCGTCATCACCGTCCCCATATCTTCCCGGTTTGCTTATCTCTCACTGCAATGATTTCCAGCCCATGTAAGCTTGCTACACTGTTCATGGCCAGAAGAACCTGCTTGATCCGACGTGGCATCCGGTTGTAATCCCTGATTGCCTTATCCGCCGTCGGATCCTTATATCCTTCTCCGTTCATCAATTCCCTTCTTTCTGATGTACTCCAGTACTTCCATGTGCTCCAGTTCTTCCTTCTTGTCTTTCGAGTAATTTATGCAACTCCCCAGTACTACACCAATCAGTATTCCGACTGCATTTAATATGATTTTAATCATTGTGGTGATCCTCCTCTTAAATTTTAATTTGCCGACATTGGCTCATTTTCTATTAATTCTGACTTCTTTTCATCGGTATCAGATATCCATCGGGAAGAGCATTTATAAGATTTCTCAATGCTATATACCCTTGTATTTGCATATTGACCAATCCATTCATTCGACATGTCTTTAGTTCTGCGATATTTTCTTCAATAGAACTGTTGATACTTTGGCGAAGTTTAGGTGTTAATGGTTTGTAAAAATTATCACTCATTGTGGTGATCCTCCTTCCTCCGGAAACTGATTTGGATTCTGAAATAATACTGTTCCGTCTTCGTCGACCCATGTTAATCTCTCATCGTTCTTCTCCTCACTTTTTCTGCATCGCCCTCCTAATCAGTCAGCCAATCTTTCTGCGCGATACC
>DKYD01000082.1:56969-57206 GCA_002492335.1 Lachnospiraceae bacterium UBA7109 | reverse complement strand
ACTGACGAAATCTTTACTCTATAAAAAGAGCATCCGACATCTGCGCAAAATCAAAAACTGGCAGAAAATAACAGGATGCTCTATAACTGCTCTATTATTCACAATAATGCCGGACAACTACTACTCATTCATTTAACCTGCAATCGAAAATTTCCGGTAATACATCTCCGCCATCTCAGTGCTTACAGAAAATCCACGCTTTAATTTCTCTAAAATCCTTTCTTCGGATATTCCTTC
>DKYD01000082.1:24312-56688 GCA_002492335.1 Lachnospiraceae bacterium UBA7109 | reverse complement strand
AATCCTTTCTTCGGATATTCCTTCCTCTAAATTATCCTGAATAAAAATTCTTATTCCTTCTTCTCTTCCCTCTGCAACTCCATCTTTATATATATCCTCCAATGCCTTGCACATATCTACTTTTCTCTCCTTTCCATTGTCTTCTGCTTTTATCTTTTTCAACTGGTGCTCTGAATGTAGCAATTCTGTAATCGCCTGATAATCGTCAAAATCCACATTTGAAAAATATACCTTGTTTTTTCTTATATATTTCCACAGTTCTTCCTTTTCTTCCCTGTATTTTAACATACCTAAAATCACTTGTAAATCTGTTTGAAACTGATTTACTTCCGTAAGATTTCCCACATCTACCAGATTGATATGATAATCCGGAATATACTTCTGCATGAAAGCATATGAAGGGTCTCCCTGCTTCCATCGAAACATCTCGTGTCTACTATTTTAAAATCAAAAAAATCGTTTTTCAGAGAAAATATATCTCCAAAAAACGATTTTTTCATTATATTTTTTTCAGTCGGATTCCCGGCCTACGGTTTTATAAAGTTTTCGGAATTGAGCCCGGCAGCGCCTGATTTTTCTGTAAAACGTTCTATGATCGCCGCACATTCTGCACGTGTCGCATTCCCAAGCGGATCCAGGGTGGTCTCATAGTCTTTTCCTTTGATGATTCCATTGCTTACCGCCCACCGCATTGCCTTTTCTGCAAAGCTGTCCACCTTCTGCGCATCCGCGTATCGGGAAATGTCCGCCTGCGCGGATGTGTCATATCCCAGATGTTCTGCCATACGGTACATCATAACCGCTATCTGCTCGCGGGTAATATTGTCCGCAGGGCCAAATAACTTTGTATTGCTATAACCATTTACAACCTTTACACTGGAAGCCCAGAGAATTGCATCTGTATACCAGGTATCTGATTCCACATCAGAGAAGGCTTTCTTGTATTCTTGAGCCGGAGCGCCATTCATACGATGCAGGATAACGGCAAACTGTGCACGTACCAGATAATCATTTGGTCCAAATTTCTTATCTGTAAGTCCTTTCATAATCTCTTTTTCATACACATAACGCACATTTTCAATATACCATCCTTCCGGATCCACATCTTCAAATGGCAGTTCCTTCTGTGTTACCTCCAGATCCTCATTCTCTGAAAATGCCCTGCTCATAAGCTTCAGCGTGTCTGCCGCCATTGTGATCCGGGCAATCTCCACATCATTGAGCGCTGTAATCCCGTATCCTGCACATTTCAAATTCGTAACAGATAACATGTCATCTCCCGTAGACGCCAGGACAACCAGCCAGGAACCATCCTCATACTGCTTACATTTACTCATGTCAATCTCGTAATACATGGCTGTATGATGTTTCCGTGTAATCACCTGAGGATTCGCTCCCTCTGACAGAACAGTAAGCTGTGCCGACGCTTCTTTCTTATCTGAGGCTTTTTTTAACTCAACCTGTAATGTACGAGGCAGCGCATTTCCATTTTGATCATTCACCGGAACTGCACGGAATGCAACTGCATTTCCTTTTCCAAGATATATCTCATTATTCGGGCCGGTCTTCAGAATTTCCTCCAGATCTCCCGTACCATCTGCCGATCCCTCAACCAGTACACTTCCACCATGATGGATTGAAATTCCCTGGTTTGAATCGAAGGTTACGAGTGATACCGTTGCTTCTGCCGCCGGATTACTCTGTGCCGGATTCTGTACTACCTCTTTTCCGTCGGCAAGCAGATCATTCAGATTCTCAAATCGCACCGAACCAAGAAGCATTTCCCGGATTTCTGCAATATCTGCCCCATACTCTTCCTGTCTGTAATACTGGCTGACTTCCTGGTCTTCTTTAGCCATTCCCACACCGGACGGATTATAAATCCGGATACCATCAATGTAGACCACAGAACGAACTGCATCGGCTGTTCCTGCCTTCATTGCCTTTATCGTAACAGTATACTTTCCATACTCCAGATCCTTTACACTGATGACCGGAAGCTGATATAACTTGCCATCCGCATACAAAGTATCTACAATCTGACTCTTCACAATATTGTTATTCTCATCTCTTACTACCAGTGAAATACCTGCAGTCTCTGATGTACTTCTTCCGACAACGTCAAAGCCCGTTCCTGTAAAGGCAAAGCTTATACTGCCTCTGCCCACTCCGCTGTCAGCAGTAAGTCTTGTACTTCCTCCGGCGCTGTCCAGGGTTTCTTTTGTTCTGTCTGTATACAGAAGCTTTATTTCATCTTCCGCAAGAGCCCGGTCATAAATGCGTACGTCACGGACGTCGCCCTTGTAATACACATCACCATTTTCTTTACCGGTTCCATTCTTATCTCTCCATGCAGACACTCCAATATACGCTGCCGGATTGCTTCCCAGATCTGCAAGACTGATGTCTGTTGCCGTATTCTCGCCTATATATTCGCCGTCACAGTAGAAAGTCAGCTTCCCGGATTCAATCACTGTCGTGTACAGGGAAAGCGTTCCATCCTTTGGAGTTGTTGATACTCCTTTTTCAGTCGAAATACCTCCCTTTGTAACTGTAGAATACATATTTCCGCCATTGTTATGCGGATTCAACAGCCAGTACTTCTGCGGGAATCCTCCACTGAAATCATCACCCATATACATGGCCGCATAATCAGTGCCACTGCCAAGCTCACTCTTCAGCCATACGGATATGGTCATTGCCTGCTTATTATTCGTAAGTCCTTTCGGAAGCTCTACATAAGCGGCATCGCTGTTCGACGCTCCGCCGGGAAGTGTCAATACATCCCCACTTATCACCGCGCCATTCTGCTTTACGGTTCCCGTATTATGGTTTCCAGAGATATCGGATACCGTCGTCTCTGCATTTACCGTTCCGTCTGCTGCCTTGTCTACCTTTGAAAAATCATAATGCAGGACAAGATTTCCATCAAGCTTTGTCTTATCATAAAGTTCTTTAACTCCAGCGTCATCCAGCGCGCTGCTGTAAATACGCACATCACGGACTCCGCCTTTATAAAATGGATCCCCATATGCTGATTTTCCGATATAGGAAGCAAGATCCGTTCCCAGATCTGCAAGTCGGATTCCGGTAGTCTCTTTCTCAACTAATGTTCCGTTATAATAAGTAGATAGAGTATCTCCGTCAATAACGGTCGTATATAACGCCCAGTTAGAATCTGTAATTGGACCGTCATTATGCCTCGTTCCATATTCATTCTGCCATGAACCGGTTGTAATTACTGATTTAAAACGGCCCCCTCCATATTCCGACGGATTCTTCGGATTAAATATCCAGTAGCTGGTTGTATCATTTCCGATAAACATACCAGAGTAATTTTCTGCACCGGTTTCATTCTTCATCCATACCGAAATCGTAATCGCATCTTTATCATTCGTAAGACCTTTCGGAAGCTCTACGTAAGCAGCCCCACTGTTCCATGCTCCGCCGGGGAGCGTCAGAACGTCGCCGCTTGCAGTCGCTCCTGTCTGCCGGATATAACCTGTATTATCATTTGCCGAAATATCCTGCACCGGTGTACCATCTTCAACAGTTCCTTCTTCAATTTCAGAGAAATCATAATGCAGGATCAGATCTTTTTCAATTCCCTGTTCCTCTCCATATACTGCATCATAACCATATACATCTCTTTGATTATTAGACTGAAATTTATCTTCTGAAGAAACTCCTTCTTTCACAATATTTCCGGTAACTGTTATAGCTGAGAAATCATCCTCGTAATATACTACGGACGCCGGAACAACCGTAAGTGTCGCATCTACAGCCACACCATCTTCTGAGGATGCAATTACTGTATTCACTGTTTTCTTTACTTCTACCTGATAATCATAGACATCTGCATCTTCCATAAATGCCGTTGGCGTATAAAGTAATTTTTCGCCGCTCCATTCCAGCACAGCGCCTTCTGCATCTACCTTCGTCTGGTATGAATCCTGTGTTCCGGACAGACGGAAGCCTTTCACAACGGCTGCATCCTCTTCTCCTGCTTTCGGAAGATTTGCACCGCTCATGCCATAAAGATCCGTTCCTTCTATTCCATACAAACCAAATGCGTCATCACCGGAAGCATTCAGATCTGCCGTCAGGCCATAATCCAGTACATAAGCCTTATTGTCTGCATCATAAACATTTACCTTAACTGTAACCTGTGTTCCATCCGTTTTTTCATAAACAACCGTAACCTCTCCACAAATATTTCCGGTAAATGCAATGCCGTCTTCTGTCATATTGCAAACTGCACCTTCTGTCGTAGAAATAATTTCCTTCACCTGATGCACCGGGAGTATTGTCCGGGCACCTTTCTCTGCATAGAACTTCGTTGCATCTACTTCATCGCCCTCTACTGCAACCGTTAACGTCACATCTCTTGTCTTCAGTTCTTCTGACGGCGTCATATTCAGAATCGGCGTTCCGTCTGCCGCAAAGTTGAGCGACTTCGCTCTTGCATGACGGCATGGGTCACTCAACGCATCGTCTCCTCTGTTTACATATTCACAGGTTCCCCAATTTCCATTGGCATCCATTGCGTTGGAGCAATTCATCGGTCTTGCATGATACACAATCACAGGATTGCCGTCTTTATCATAAGTAAAGGAATTATGTCCCGGCCCACACTGTGGTTCATATCCCTCCACTTCAAAATCCTCACTTTTAAGAAGCGGCGTCGGATATTTCGTCCAGGAATCCGGATTCAGAAGGTCTGCACCTTCCTCTGCGGTCACCATTCCCACACAATATGTATAATTTACTGCCGCTGCCGAGAAACACAGGTGTATTTTCCCATCATGCTTCAACACTGCGGGACCCTCATTAATAATCGTTCCTCCGTCCCATTCCCATGCAAAGTCAGGCGTGGATACCAGCATCGTATTACTGATCAGCTGCCAGGGCTCACTCGGATCAATCTCTGCCATATATATCTTGGAGATGTTATTCGGCTTCTCTGCCCATACCAAATAATGTCTTCCCGCACTTTCAAAATACGTCATATCCAAAGAGAAGTCTGTAAATGCTGCTGTTCCATTCATTCCGGTATCTCCTGCCTTTGCAGTCACTCGATGAAAATTAGACTCATCAGCGGTATTCCAGTTATTCGGATCCATCGGATCGTCACCCATACACTTTAACATACTTGGCCGAATATCAAATGTATTACCACTACGGCTTGCTGTAAACAGAATATACCAGCTTCCGCCAATATAATGCATCTCCGGCGCCCAGATATACCGGAAGGCCTTTGCTGAATCTGCCTGATTCCAGATCGTCACTTCCTCAGCATCTGCAAGCCCTTCTATCGTATCCGCATGACGGAGAACAACTCTGTCATATCCAATTCCATTATCTCTTTCCGTATATCCGCAGACCGGGTAAGAGGCTGTAAAATAATATGTTCCGTCCGCTGCTTTCACAACATACGGATCCGCCCTTTGCTCTACCAGGACATCGCCATAATCCGGCTGACGTATCGTTCCTTTTACCGTATACGTTCCTGGCTTTGATGTATTCACATTTGCCCAGTCCGTCTCATTCCAGTCCACACCAAAGTCCTTCGTCGTTCCGTCACTGTAAGACGCGGTGGCCTTTGATGGTTTTTCAATACTGTTCTTATCTGTTCCCGTCTGTACCGTAATCGTCTCGAATTCAGATATGGATGTATTGACAACACGACTGTACTTCTTGAGAATTGCTTCATACTCTTCTTTTGTTGCCTCAAACACACCACATTCAATCGCTCCTTCCGGAAGCACTGCATTTACCGCAGCTTTCTGATAGATTGTCTGCTTCGGCAGTGTAAAGGTTTCAAAATCTGTCGTATATACCACATAAGAATTGCCGTCGTTTGCTTCGTAACAGATTTCGTAAGCTTTTCTTTCTTCGTTGTAAACACAGCTTACATTCTGTACATTTCTTCCACTGGCATCCAATCTTACATAACGTGGATTGGTAAAGCTGGTCAGATCTTTGGAATCATAGATAAATACATATCCGCTGCTGTGATTATCATCTGCAATGACTCCATACGTTCCATCCGCTTTGCGGAAGAAGATCGGGCTTCCTATCATCTTTGTTCCCTGAGAAGGATAAAGAATCGGCTGATTATTATATAGCGCCTGATACGTCTGTCCCTTATCTTCGCTGTAACCAATATGAAGTGCATCGGTACGGTCTGTATTTCCGCTTTTTACATACGTAAGAATATTTCCATACGCTTCTTCCTTTACTGTCAGATGAAATACTTTCTCTTTCGTCACTCCCTGATAGGTTATATGTGCAGTGAGTGTTGCCGGCTTGTCACCACTTCCATACTCCGGTCTTGTCACTTTTCCATCTGCAGTCAAAACTTCCTCATCCTCAGATGACCAGGTAATTTCCGCACCGTTTCCAATACTGGAAGGAAGTACAATGTCCCCGGTAAGGGCTGTTGGGCTGATTTCCAACGTCTCCATATAATAAGTAAGCCATCCATCCGTCGTATCTGCCAGTACTGTCAGTGGAAATTCTTTTGTCACACTCTTCCCGCCAAGCGTAAGCGTTGCCGTAAGCGTTACCGGCTCATCCTTATCTGCAGGGAGCGTTACTTTCCCTGTTTCATCCAGGTAAATACTGTTACTGCTCCACGTAATTTTTGAGCCATTCGTTCCTTCTGTCGGAAGCACAATATCCTCCATCACATAATGATACGGGAGGGTCAATTGATCCAGATCCTGCGAAAGCGCCTGGTCAACAGCCGTCTCATCTTTCCGTCCACTATAATATAAATCCGCAACACCTGCACGATCCATTGTATGAGTATACACCCGCACATCACGGACGCCACCTTTATAAAACGGATCTGCATACGTAGATTTTCCAATATAAGACAGCAGATTTGTGCCAAAATCACTTACATTCCGATTCGTCGCTACCGTACCAACAAGTATATTATTATAATAAACAGTAATACTTCCCGGCTGAATAACCGTCGTATATAATGCCCACTGATCATCTGTCTGAGGTCCCTGTACTCCCTGTGCCGCTACTGTTGGACTGATACCATATTCTGTATTATAAGGTGCACCGGTATTTTCTGAATTTGTTATAACAGACTTATAATAGCCATAAGGATTACACGGATTCAACAGCCAGTAATTCGATGCATTTCCGAAAAACATCGCTGCATAATTTCCCGCACCTGTTTCATTCTTAAGCCACAGAGAAATCGTCAGACTATTCTGGTTATCAAAAGTACCTGCCGGAATCTCTACATATGCTCCATTATTTCCTCCCGGTAATGTCAACTCATCTCCTGTAATGCTGTAACCATTTCCCTGGAGCGTTCCGTTATGCCCGTTTCCGGATATATCTGTAACCGTTGTTCCATTTACCTGTGAAAAATCATAGTGTAAATATGTATCATCTACCTCTTCTCCATCTTCTGTAATATTGATATTCAGAGACACTGTCTGATATTGATCCAGCAATTCATTATCATAAGTCATCTTCAGGATCGGAGTACCGTCTGCCGCCCAGTGAACACGTTTTAATCTTGCATGACGGCATGGATCGGTCAACGGATCATTACTGTAAGTACTCCTGCTTCCGTCCCATCCACACATTTGATAATCATGGCTCGTCGGCCTTGCATGGTATACGAAAATTACATTTCCATCTTTATCTACAGTAAAGGAATTGTGTCCCGGACCTTCTTCACCATCTACATCACGGGAACTCAGAACCGGATAAGGATTCTTCGTCCATGCACCCTGTGCCAGCAGATCTGTACCTGCCTTAGCTGTCAACATACCGATCGCATACTCTGAACCGGTACTTGCCGCAGAATAGCACAGGTAGATCGTTCCATCCTTCTGAAGGACGGTTGCACCTTCATTTACCGGAATACCTACTCTTTCCCATCCATATTCCGGCGCTGTAAGCATTACGATTTCCGAAGTCAGCTTCCACGGTTCATTTTCATCTACCTTTGCCACATACAGTCTGGAATTTGTATAAGCAGTGGACGCCCATACCACATAAGATTCTCCATTCACTGCATCTTTAAAATATGTCATATCCAGACAGAATGCATTTGTAATGGCGTTTGTAAGGCCGCTGCCTCCGCGCACCTGATAATCTTTCCACTGTGAAATACCTGTTGCAGACGTCAGTGCAGTCTCATACGGATCCTGACTGCCATCCAGTACAAGTGCATGACAGTGAATATCAAACAATCCGTTTCCATGACCCTCTGTAAAATATACAATCCACTTATCTCCAACACGATGGATTTCCGGAGCCCATATATAACGGGCTGCGCCGCCCGCGTCCTGGCCCGCGCTGTTTTCATATCCCTGATTTCCCACCTTCCAGATCGTCGCCTGTTTACTTCTGTCCTGAAG
The DNA here is from genome assembly GCA_002492335.1 of Lachnospiraceae bacterium UBA7109. Taxonomy (GTDB): domain Bacteria; phylum Bacillota; class Clostridia; order Lachnospirales; family Lachnospiraceae; genus UBA7109. The sequence continues at coordinate 48,292 of DKYD01000082.1, read as the reverse complement.
TTCCTCAAGTGTCTTTCCACGTCTCAATACAACACGGTCATACTGCTCCGGAGTCTCTCCCTCCATGGCGTCTCCATCTTCCGGAAAATAAGAACCAGTCATGTAATAGTAACCAGTCTGTTCGTCCCAATATACCATTGGGTCGGCCATTCCTTCAATAAACTTTGTTTCATCGTAGTATACGGTCTTTGTTTCCGGATCATAATTAGTCGGATAATCCTTATTCTCATTATCCGGATCATCCTCCGGCAGCGTGCTTCCATTTAATTCTTTCAGATTATTTAAATACTTTGTCTGAACAACCTTACCTGTAACTGTCACAGTTCCCGGTTTTGTTGTATCGACATCTTTTAATGCTCCGCTCCAGTCGATATTAAATTTCTGCGAGGAACCATCCGTATAAGCTGCCGTTACATTCGGATATTTTTCTGCCAGAAATGCTTCTGTAAGCTGGCTTCCCCTGACGTTCAGATCTGCCAGACCGGAAATACCATTATTCTTTACTGTGCCAAGTTTATCTGTAATATATTTATACTCTGCTTCCGTGATCTGCACCGCATTTCCCAATGTAATAGATGCATCTGTATCCAGAATATTCTCCCCATCTAACATCAGACTGAATTTCGATTTTCTCAAAGGATTCGCAGTTAAAGCAGTCGCCTCTTCCAGCGTATCATCATAATAGTGGACTCCATCTTCTGATGTAAACGTATGATATCCCCGGCTTGTATCAAAATCAGGAGCTACCACTTTAAACTTCCCATCTTCTTTGAATACACGTGGTTCTGTAATCTGCAAAGTACCGGAAGTATTCTTTGAAAAAATAACACCGCCGCCATTATTTAATACATCAAACGTTTCTCCATCATCACTGACTGCCATATAGACACTGCGTGCCTCCTGCGCGACATTATCCTTCGATGCATAGTAATTTGTAGTAGTAGAATATACCGTCAGATAATATCCCTTTTCCAGTGTATCCGTGTAAGTAATTCCCGAGGTCTCTTCATAGAGGCTTAAAACCTCTTCCGCATTTAATGCTTTCCCATAAAAAGAAATATCATCAAGCAATGCATTTGCACAAGACCAATAAGTAGCAAGACTGGCGCCAAGGCGAACTGCAGTATCTTCCGGTGAAGCAATTCCGCTTGTCCCTGCAAGATCGCCGATCATCTGTACATAATCTTCTGTACCGGACTGAACAGTATGACTGATCTTCTGTCCATTGCTGTAAAAAGTAATACCACTCGTTGTAACAACCATAGTCACCATTTTCCAGCCGGCATTATTATAAATGCCAAGATCATGGACATTGAAGTCTGTAAATTTACTGTTCTGACCGGTTGTATTCCAGTATACCATCTCCTGATTGAATGCAAGACTTCCCGGAGCTTTACGCGCCTCTGTAGAATTCGCCGCTCCTCCCAGATCAAAATCAATCAGACACGGCGCTCCGCCGTAACCACCCAGAGTGCTCGTCCAAAAATTCAAAGTGAGACCATTGCTGATATCCTTTCTGGCAAATGGATTCGATGGAAGCTTTGCAAAAGCACGGTTATTATAGTCAGATGGGCTTAACTTTAACACCTGACCTCGTTTTTCATCCTGAACCAGGGATGGTTTCGTGCCGGAACCGACAGCTTCCAATGTAATTGTACCACTGTCACCTTCCAGACTGTCGCCATTAGCCGTATAATCTTTAAAATCATAATTTGCAATAGCAGCAGACAATACTGCCGTCTCAGCAGCCTTTGCAGAAGTCGCCGGAACTACCGGAATTCCGGATACAACAATCGCTGCTGTCATAAGTGTTATGAAAGCCTTTTTCAAATAATCCTTTTCTCGAATTCTATGTCTTCTCATCCTGTCACCTCTCCCGTTTCCTTTAATTCCCGTCTGATACATTTTACAAATTCCTGTGTCAGCCTGCACAGATATTCCGGCTTTTCTTCCATGTTTCCATTTCCTTCTGACTGGACCGCCGCGCCGCACACCGGACAGACCGACCGGAACTCGCAGACAGAACATTCTTTCGGGAGACGCAGTGTATCAATCTGCTCTCCTATTTTCTGCCATGCCTGCATAAAACTCTCCGTCTCTACAGGAATACTTGGCGTCATCATCATACCGCAGCTCCGAAGCTTCCAGTCCCAGGTGACCCAGAATACACTTCTTCCTGCCATGCACCGCATCTTTTCATCTACCGGGCAGTCGCCGATTTCCTCAGGCATACCGGTAAGAAGCTTCTGCTTTCGTTCCTCCCACAGTCCTTTTCTGTATTTGAACTGTTCCGCTTTCCACAGAAGTTCTCCGGCTCGCTCCGGACTCATACGTTTCCCTTCTGCTTCACAGTCCTCTTCCCACTTTCTGACCGGCGGGAACATATAAGAAGTCATTTTCGATGGAAGGTCGTATTTCTCAAGAAATGCAAATATTTTCTCTTGTTCCTCTGCATTTTCCTGCGTAAAACTGACGTTTACATTCACCCGTATCCCTGCTTCCCGCAGCATCCGGATGGCTCTGACAGCCTTGTTATATCCGTCTCTATAACCGCACAGTTTTTCATAAGCTGCAGAAGATCCGCCGTACAAAGTTATATTCACCTTCTCAGGAGGAGATTCTTTGAGCCATTCGACGGTCTCTTCCGTGATTAATGTTCCATTTGTATTAATGGAAAGGAGTAGTCCCATTCGATACAACCCTTCATATATCTCCCGAAAATCCGGTCTTAAGAATGGCTCGCCTCCGGTAAGAAGTAAAAACAGCATCCCGGATTCCCGGCAGACCTGTCCAAGCTTTATCCACTCTTCTGCTGTCCGAAGTCTTCCATTTTTCTCCTGCTCTTCCTTTGACAGCCTGATATAGCACATCCGGCAATTCATATTGCAGCAGGGCGTAAGCTCAAAGGTTCCTCCAATCGGAATATGACGCAAAGCCGCTTTTGAATACAAATAGCGCTTAATCTGTGGATTCTTCATTGTTTTCTTCCTCCGGTTTCTCTGTCTTCTTCATTGCTGTGACCCTGCTTTTTTCGGGTTTATAATTCTCTGAAGTAATCTTGAGCGTCTCTCCTGCTTTCACTCCCTCCAGAGAAATCCGATAAGCAATGCCGCCCGGATAAGCGTATCCCCCCAGCCAGTTCTTATAAATGATCTGTACGGATCCAACATCAGTCTGACTGTTATTCGTTACATACAGGTTTCCCTCCCGTTCCTCTGTTGAAAGAACAGAAAGGTCTTTATTCTCCTCCAAAAAGCCAAAGTTATCTCTTACGATCTTATACTTTGCATCTTTACGGAATTTCTTTCCACTAAGCTCCTGCGCCAGAACCGTTCCCCCTGTCGGAAGAGCCGACACCTGGAACTGATAAGTCTCTCCCTCTTCATCTTCTATCCAAAGCTGCATAACCTCCAGGGTATCTTCCGCAGTGTTGGTAAGAATCAAGCTGAATACCTGATCTTTCTCCTGTCCCTTTCCATCTTCGTAAAAAACTCCGTCATAACTCCCCGCATACTCAAGAAGAACTTCCGGATTGGTAAGAGTCCCTTCTATTACATTACTGACGTCCTCTCCGGAAAACCCCGGGAACAGATCGATCGTCATCACACTTTTCAGCTCCTCGGAATCTTCTACTTTTCTGTCAGCTCCTACAACCGCCCAGATAACAAGAAGAAGCACGATACAGCCCACTCCACCTGCAAGAAACCATAACTTTTTCTGCTTATTCATCTTTTCTGTCTTCAATGTTTTCTCTCCTTAGTACTTCTTTTAATCTCTCCACCGCACTGACGTCCTTCCTGCACAGATAACGGTATACGGGAAGCTTCTCCGCAGCAGAACATAACAGTTCTGCCTGTCTTCGCTTCATGTTCCCGTCCATATAGACAAATGTACTCTCTCTCATAAGCGGAAGGAGCGCGGCGCTTCCCTTAAGCCTCTGAGTCTGATTATCTTCTCCCTTTCCAAGCACAATAATCGCCCGTACCGGCGATTCGTAATTGCGGTAAACGGCTGATGAACCTGCATACGGAGAACCTGCCGCATATACCTTGCCATCCCGTTCATAAAGAACAGTACGGTCTCCGTTCATAATAATCCCATCTCCGTATTGCTCCCACAACTCTGCCTGCGTAGATTTTCCTATCCCGGAAGGTCCGGTAAAAAGAACTGCTCCTTCTTTTGTCTCTACATAAGCAGCATGAAGCATAATTCTTCCTCGCGTATAAAACATTTCTTCAAACGCCATATAAAAGCTCCAGGTCTTCGTCCGCTGAAAATCCCTCCATACTCCCTCCGGAAGATAAAGACGATACCGATTCTCGCACCCTCGCTTCTGTACCAGTGTCACAACACGCTTCGGATGGACTCTGCTGTAGAAAAACGTACGATACCGATAACCAGAATCTTCCGTAACCCGGAATCCTTTCCCATCATACAGAACAGTTTCTTTTTTTACGTCACGCACAGGCTCTCCGATAATCACATGATATACAACCTCCGGCTGCTGTGATCCCACCTGCAAAAATGCCCGGTAGCGTTCCTCCAGCTCTAATGCAAATTCTGTCGTCCAGCGAAATGAGATTCCTGCCACGTTAAAATCATATTGATATTTCATTTCGTCCTCCGGAATATACTCATTTTTCACAAGCCCATAAATACAACAAAGCAAAGCGAAACAAAAGAAGTTTCGCTTTGCCTCTGTCATTTATGACGTATAAATTGCATTTCCTGCAGGTCCATGCAGGCAGATACCTTCATATTCATCCCCAGTGATTGGAAGATCACAGGCATCGGTAAAATGCCCAATATCAAACGCATCATTAATAAATTCATTATTCGTTGACTCGCATCCTTGCTGTACCAGTGTCACGATCGCGCCGCATCCTCCCGATGCGGCCGCAATCATCTCACTCACTGTAAAGTCTTCTATCATCACCATTGGCTTCTGATATGTTTTTTTCATAATTTTGTTTTCCTCCTTACCTGCTGTCAGACCTATCGCTCCAGAAATCTCTGGATCATTGCAGCGCACTCTGCGCGATTCGTATTACCCTGCGGATTGATTCTGCCATTATCACCTTGTATCAGCTTCTCAGCTACTGCCCACGTTACTGCATCTTCTGCAAATGCACTGATTTGCTCACTGTCTTCAAATTGAGACAAATCCGGGGAAGCCTTCACCTGGTCTTCGCTATCCTGTACATAACGATACAGCATAACCGCAATCTGTTCACGGGTGATTGCATCCCCAGGTCCAAAGCATCCTTTCTTCGGTCCATCTGTATAACCGGTAATAATTCCTGTATCCTCACCGCTTGCCCACATGACTGCATCGGTATAGAACTGACCATCTGCCACATCCTTAAATGTATTCTTAAATTCTGTCTTCGGATTTCCCGCCATACGATACAGCATCACGGCAAACTGTGCCCTGCAGATTGTCTGCTCCGGCCCAAAATGCGTCTCGTTAAGACCAGTCATAATTCCTTTCTCATATACATAACGCACATAAGGTTCATACCAGCTTCCACTCTGCACATCTGTAAACGGAAGTTCTTTTATGATTTCATCATCTCCTGGTTTCGGGTCGTCTCCTGGTTTCGAATCGTCTCCTGGTTTCGGAGCATCATCTTCCTTCGGAACGTCTCCTGTATACATCACACTCATCATTCTGTAAGTATCTTCTGTCATTACAGAAACATCACTAAACTTATCTTCTGTAAGTTCCATAAAAGTATACCCTTTTACCTTCAGATTCGTAAGTGACACCATACTGTCTCCTGTAGAAGCAAGAACTACAAGATAAGAGCCACCAGAATACCGTTTACACTTACTCAGGTCAATGTCATAATACATCGGTGTATATGTCGTAAGCTCCATTGTCTGTGTATCATAAGCGCCCTGTGCGTCCTTATGGTCTGTCAGAACGGAGATTTCTGCTCCGCCTCTCTGGTCATCTGCAACTTTTTTGGCCTCTATCTGCAAGGTTCTCTCACTTGCCGGTATCTCAGTGACAGGAAGCGCCCGGAATGCAACCGCATTTCCCTTTGCAAGATATACCTCATTATTCGGTCCTCGTTTCAGAATCTTCTCCAGCGTTTGATTGGAATTAATCCCGGCGCTTGTATCCGGATTTTCCACCTGTGCACTCCCTGCATGATAAATGGCTGTTCCAAGATCTTCATCGAAAGTTACAAGTGATGCGGAAGATTTCGCACTGGTTGTTGTTGTATTCGGAAGTTCTCCTTCCTCCTCAAGCTTCTCACTGTTCTTCAGAATCGCATCCAGATTCTCGAACTTTACAGAACCGAGCAGAAGCTCGCGGACTTCCGGCTTATCTGCCTTATATTCGTTCTCCAGGTAATATTTGCTTACCTCACCTTTTGTATCTGTCTCTTCTTTTGTACCAGCCGGATCATAGATACGGACCGCATCAATATATACACTGTCATTATTCAGTGTTGAATCTGCCCTGTTCTGAGTCTTCATTGCTTTTAATGTTACCGTATAAGTTCCATATTCCAAATCCTTGATACTGATCACAGGCAATTGATAAAGCTTACCATTTGCATAAGAAGTATCTACAATCTGACTCTTTACAAGCTTGCCCGTCTCATCTCTGATTACTACGGAAAGACCTGCTGTATCTGTATTACTTCTACCAATCAGGTCAAAACCTCTTCCTTTGAACGTAAAGGTCATTGTCCCACGTACAGCCCCACTGTCAGCAACAAGTCTTGTACTGCTTCCTGCACTGTCAAGCGTAGGCTCACTGGAAACATCTTCTGTGCCGTTAAAAAGACCTTTTATCTCTTCTGGAGTGAGCGTCCGGTCATAAATGCGTACGTCACGGATATCGCCCTGATAAAAATCTCCACTATATCCAGATCTTCCAATATACATTTTACAGGTATCAGTCAAATCTGCAAGACCGATTCCTGTCGCATCGTTAGAGCCAGCCAGCTGACCATTAATGTACGTAGACAGTTTACCATTCTCCATAACCAAAGTATACAAAGTAAGGCTTCCATCTATTGTATATTTCGATGCATCATGAGCTACATTTTGTTCACCAAACGAACCTGATTTGGTTACAAAGTTTCGAATAATATCAGTATCCGTTCTTGGATTAAGCATCCAGTAACGCTCTTTTCCCTGTCCTGCATACCATGCTACATTAACCCAGTCTCTTCTCTGACTTCCAAGCCACATGGATACAGTCATAGCTTCTTTTCCGGTGTTCAGGCTGTCTGGAAGTTGGATATATGGAGCATCTCCTACTGTCGTGCCTGCAAATGTCAAAATATCTCCTGTTACCGTTGCATTCGTATTTTCTGCACTATTTCCCTTATAAAGAGTTGCAGAGTTCCTGTTACCGGAAACATCCGGAATCACTGTCTGATCTGCCACTATACCATTTTCATCTTTCTGCACCTTTGAGAAATCATAATGCACGATAAGATTTCCATCCAGCTTTGTCTTATCATAAAGCTCCTTAACTCCTGCTGCATCCAGTGCACTGCTGTAAATACGCACATCCCGGACTCCACCTTTATAAAAGATATCATCATATGCTGCTCTTCCGATATAGGCTGCAAGATTCGTTCCCAGAGCTGCAAGACTGATTCCGGTAGTCTCTGTCTCAATCAGAGTTCCATTATAGTAAGTAGATAACGTATCTCCATCAATAACGGTCGTATACAGCGCCCAGTTAGAATCTGTAACCGGTCCGTCACCATGCCGCGTTCCCTTCTCATTTCCCCATGAATCAATTGTAACTACTGATTTAAAACGTCCTCCTAAGTCTGCTGGATTCTTCGGATTAAAGATCCAGTACTTATTTGTATCATTTCCAATGAACATGCCGGCGTAATTTCCTGCTCCGGTCTCATTCTTCATCCATACGGAAATCGTAACCGCATCTTTATTATCCGTAAGCCCCTTCGGAAGTTCTACGTAAGCCGCATCACTGCCTGCCGCTCCTCCAGGAAGCGTCAGCACATCACCGCTTGCCGCTGCTCCATTTCCTTTAATAGCTGCATGGTTGTTATTTCCTGATATATCCGGTATCGCTGTACCGGAAACGGCGTCTCTCAGCCTGGAGAAATCATAATGCACAAGAAGATCTTTATTAATACCTGCAGCTGAATCAGTCTTTCCATTCGCATATGCATCATCATAGCCATATACACCTTCCTGGTCATTGGACTGATTCAGGTCTTCTCTTTTTCCTTCCGTTTCATTTGTTCCCGTTACAGAAATTGCTTCAAAGTCATCCTCATAATATACAACATCTGCCGGAACTACTGTAAGTGTTCCTTTCATTCGGACACCATGCTCAGCAGTCAACTCGTCGTCAGTCAGATTGATCCCCTCACGGTCCTTTACATCTACACGATAATCATATACATCTGCACTGTCCATAAACTGAGTTGGTGTATACAACAGCTTTGCCTGATCTGTCTTTACGTCATTTGGCTGAAGCTTTGATTTTCCTGTAGTAACTGCTTCTGTCGTAGAATAATTGCCCCAGTTATCCGCGGAGTCTTCATATGCACGCACGCCGCCAAATATTCTCGCAGCTCTTACACTCGCCAGCTCTGGTTTCACACCTGTAACGGTAGTATAAGAACCTGTTCCATCTGTCAACATCTTCTGACTGATTCCAAAGCTGCTGTCTCCTGCCTGATTCAAATCAACCGGAAGACCATAATCCAGAACATATGCTTTATTCTCCGGCTCATATACATGAATCGTTGCACTGGCTGTCTGACCTGCCAGATCTTTATAATAAACCAGAACATTACCTAATACTTTTCCGGTAAATTGAATTCCACCATCGATCTTAACGGCTTTACACTCATCGTTGTCATAATCGACAACATCGTTCCCCGAAGCATCACAAAGGTTCCGTATCTCCCCGATTGGCAGTGTCGTCTCATGGTCTTTCCATGCAAAAAATGCTGTAGCGCTCTTTGGCATATTGGAAATCACAGATTCTGTACATACGTCTGCTGCAACAACGCCCTCTACATAGTTATTTCCTACAACTTGATATTCTTTGCCCTCATAAGTTCCTGCATCAAGGTCTTCCTGGAACATATAATCTGTAAGCACCGGAATCCCTTTTATAACCGCTGTCTGACCTGCTTCAAGCTCAATATATCCATCTACTGTATCTTTTTCGCCTAAGAAGGTCACTCCATCCGTAGCTAGCAGTATATATTTCCCCTCATAAGTAAAGGCCTTACCTCTGGAATCAAAGAGATTGGAAAGTGTCAGTTTGAACTTAAATATATCCCCTTGTGCTGCACTTCCGTACATCTCTTTCTTTATGGAGATATCGCCAGTCTTCACAATATTAGTATACTCAGCTTTCAGATTAACTCGCGCCACACCACTTTCATCTGTAATCTCTTTTCGATTCAGATTATATAACCGGAATCGATCTGGCATGTTTGCCTGACCATCTGGATGATGCGAATAATTATCATCAACAACAACAGAGTTCCTTCCTTCTCCCATAAGGTTTTCTTCTGTATCCCAGAACTTCCATGCAGGTATATATTTATCCAGATTCACATCTTCCTTTATGGAAAATCTTGTTCCTTCCTCATCTACAAAACCAATCGGATTATCCGCTGTAGCAGATCTTTCAGGAAGAACTACAGAATATCCATCTTTCAGAGATACACGTCCATCAAGAATGGTACCCTGCGTATATTTTAAACCATCATAATATGCAACAGCCTCTCCGCTTACCGGTTCTAATCTATTCTCCTTATTCTTATAATCAGATTGAACTTCTAACGTAAAGTCTTCATTTGCAACAACTTCCTTCATCTGATCCTGCAAAGATTCATTCACATTTTCTGTGCTGACATCCTTACGTATAATAATAGAATTTTCCTGCGGGAAGTTGAATCGAAGTTTCAAGTTTCCTTCCAACTTACCACGTTCGGTATAATAAATTACTGCCTGATGCTCCACAGACGGGTCGGAAAAATCTAATCCAAGCTCTGCAAATGTTTTTGTTACTGACTGAATCTTTGAAGGTTTATCAGCGCCGCCATAAAGCCCCGCCACATCATTAGGACTCCATTCTTCCGACTGACCGTAAGTCTGAATCTCCCGCACTCCCGATATGGTAACAGTCTGTTCTGCAAAGTTAACCGTTCCATCACACTGTCCGTGGGATCCGCCAATATCAATTGCTAATTTCCCATCAACATAAAGCATGAATTCATCATCACCCTTGAATTCAAAAATAATCGGAATACGTTCTCCGGCATTTGTTTTACTTGGAAGTTTCCCATCATATGTAGAGTAAAAAGTGAAATCCATCTTTGTAGCAAATCCACAATTCGCCGTATTCTTATCGCACGTATCATTGAACGGCATAAAACTGTAACCATCCAGCCCGGCATCACCGGTTCCGTATCTGGCGTCCGTACATGGGTTATCCGACTTATATTTAACCGTATTTTCTTCATCATCAGAAATATAAATAGTCTCTCCGTGTTGATCTCCGCTTTCAAACATATAATATGGAATACCATTTTCATCCGGCACAGCCCTGAATGGCATCAGGACATCTTCATAAACATTCATATAAACGTCGCCGTGAGCGTCGCCTTTCAATGCACCTTCCGCTTCATCAAAATATGGCGTAATATTTTTCCCAATTGTTATAACCGGTTCACCCGAAGCATTCTTGCCAAGTTCAGTATCAAAAATTCCCTGAGCCGCCGCTTTACAGAACTGATGTGAATTATATCCCCAGACAGCGCCATAAAAGTTTTCTCCATACTTTCTAAAGGAAGCTCCTTCTCCCGGCTGATATTGATAATGTACACGGTTCGTATCATTATCTGGATTCTCGTCATAACCGCGGTACACTTCATCCAGACTATAGAAATCGCCCCAGTAGATCGGGAAGAATCTGTTGTCGAGACCTTTCTCTCCATCACCGTCTACATCAAGTCTGATATTATTTCTCCAGTAATTATCAATCGCATGGTTAAACTGGACATACTCTGCTTCACTGCTGACAATCTCCTTATCAGCATCTGCCGCACTATGCGGATCAATATGATTGCCATCAGCATCTGACATCACATAACTATTCGAATGATAATTGCCTTTTCCTTCACGTTCTGCATCCGTCAGATAATCATACCAGGTAGAATGAATTGCAAACATCTTATTACCATTCTCATCAAGCACCTGATCCTGTTTTGAATTTACTCTGTTATATACATAGATATTCTGAGATTGATCGTGTCCGTTATAATGAATCTTAACCGTCTGATTACCATTTTGGGACATATAATTTCTTACATCATAATCCGTTGGCCCAAGCGGAATTTCAGTTCCATCTGTTAATACTGCTGTCACATCCAATTCTTCTCGCAGATGACCAGCCAGCACCTTAATTCTCCCCGTCTCGTCAACAACCGCTCCATCCGCTGGTTTTACCCTGACTTCTTTTACTCCTGGGTGGATTGCCTTATTATAAATCTGGAAGTTATCAATATACCCGCCGTAATATTCACCGCTTCCCCAGTTTGCTTTACCAATCTGGGCAACTCCGCCATCTTCACCAAGTATCTCACTTAACGGATAATAACTTCTGATCTGCCCCTGCTTCCGGCCGTTGACATATAATGTAGTCTTCTCCTTGTCAATGACAAGATCGACATGACGCCAGTCAGACTGGTAATCTTTCATGTCCGCACTTATTGCTGGAAGCCGAAAGCCGGATGCTTCATTGTTCCAGTAATGTACCTCCAGCGTAGCTGCGCCTACCAGATTCTGAATTCCGATATATTTCTCTTTCATATATTCCTGTACGTCAGCGCTCTCAGCTGCAAAAAACGGCCATTTTGCATTCAGCTGATCAATATATGGTCTGCTGTCATAGGAAATTGTAATTTCTTCTGCCCCTTTTAACGGCGAACCCCCATTCTGCAACAGATTCAGATATGTCTTATTCAATTCTGCAAAGTAAAGTTCTGTAGTTCCATCTCCATCCGTATCATAGGTAAGGAAAGGTCTGGCAACCGCCCCAGCCCCTTCGAATCCGGTTTCTTCATCATCAAAACTGAAATCTGCAATCTTCCTTGCCACTGTCGCACTCTCTGGATTCTCATACACCTTAGCTACTTCATCCGCTGACAGCGCTCCGGCATAAACCTGGAAATTATCCAGCATGCCATTATAAAACTCTCCGTCTCCCCAATTAGCGCGTCCGATCTGGAACACACCGCCGTTTTCACCAAGGATATCCTTTATAGTCGCAATATTTTCTCCCGTGGTACTTTTTACCAGCTCACCATTGATGTATAAAGACGTACTGCCTGTATCATATACTACCGCCACATTTTTCCATTCGTTCAGAACCGGAGCGACACCAGTACGCACGTCATTATCTGCCTTCCCAGTACTGTCGTCTGCATAGCGGATAATATCTGTTGAACCCCCGTTTTCATCTGCTGCAATATAATTCTGATTGCCAAAATCCTGTGCGTAAATATCTTTCTCAGCATAGAACGGCCATTGATTTCCTGCAAACCCGTTCTCCAGATAGCTGTCAAATACGATTGTTGCCGTCTCACAGTCTTTCAGGATCGGTGTCCCATCTTCCTTTGTTACATATAATGTCTTTTTCGATCCACGAAGGTCGAGCGCCTTTCCTGAAGGAATTCGTCTTGGCTTGATTATATCCGCAGCATTTCCTGCACCCACAACAGCTTTCGCATTGCCTCCTGCAAAAGTAACCGTTTCATTCTCACCTGTCTCCACTGAATCAAAATGAAAGTCTGCAAGAAGCTCCGGCATAGTCTCTGTTGCCGTTCCTGCGACCTGCTCTGCCGTAAGCGCTCCGGCATATACCTGGAAGTTATCGATATAGCCGTTATAATATTCACCGTTTGTTCCCCAGTTGCCGCGTCCAATCTGGAAAATACTTGCATTTCCTAATATTGAAGATAACGCCGCGCCATTCTCATTCGTCGCCGTCCCTGCTACTTTTCCATTCTGATACACGGTAACAGTCGTTGCAGTCACAACAACTGCCATTCTTTTCCACTGTTTCTGCAAAATCCCGCTCATATTTACGATCATAGACGTCGGATCAGTTTCTGGACGTCCACCTGCATATTTTTCTGCAGTCTCGTTCCATCCTTCTATGATACCAAGATAATTCAGCGTGCTCTCTGTATTCAGCTCGCCATCGCTGTCCGCATAAAACGCCCATTTCCCATCGCCGTCAATATAGCTGTCATACATGATTGTCACTTCATCTTTACCGGTAAGCAACGGAGTTCCATCTGCCTTTGTTACAGACAGCCACTTGTCACCTGTCAGATCCAGATAATAATCGGCTGCTCTGCTTTCCAGCTTATATCCATCGTCAGTCACCGCCAGAGCTTCTGACGCATTGCTGTCTGTAAATTTTGAATTTGTCAGTCCCGTTCCCGTTACACTGTTAAAATCCAGTGATACGATCGGTGTCTCTGTTGTACCTTCCGGTCCTGTTAAAGCCCTGGCCAACACCGGAAATGGCTGAACACTTGTTGCAAAAAGTGTTGCCGCAAGCAATGCGGCGCCTGTTCTTCTCCATGTTTGCATCTTTTTTTCCTTCACTTTATTCACTCCTTTTTTATTTTCATTCCAGCCTTCATTTATTAGTCTTATATCTATTCTACTCTTTCAGGTACGCAAAAAACACATACTAAAGTATGTGGTTTTTGCGTGTTTTTTTAATAAAGGAATTGTTGAAGGTTCCTTTTATTCGCCTCGACATCAATTTCCAGAACTTCCATGCCATTATATTCTATAAACTGATAGGTTCCTTCCGCCGGAACACTAATCTGCTGTACCTTCAAATTCTCTTCTGACAGCACATCCATTGCCATTGTATAAATATCATTAACCGGTATATTCGTCTTTACCTGAGTCACACAAAAATTAATGACGGATAACACTGCCCCAGGATCTCTCTGCTCCATAACCTTCCGGTAAATTCCATTCATTACACTCCGCTGCCTGCGGGTCCGTCCAAAATCATTATCCAGCGAACGGTTTCTGGCGTGCGCAAGCGCCTGTGTTCCTGTGAGCTTCATCATTCCTTCCTGCATATTTGGCATTCCGTTTTTGCGGTAATATTCTGCTTCTTCAGCTGTAATAGGTACCTCAATACCGCCAAGCATGTCAATCACACTCACCAGATTTTCAAAACTGATGGTTACATAATTCTGGATATCCAGTCCGTAAACCTTATTGATTGTGTTAATCGTCAGTCCGACGCCCCCATATGCGTATGTATGTCCCAGTCTGCTCTTGCCATGACCGTCTATATCCACAAGGGAGTCCCTTAGAAAAGAGGCCAGTGTAGCCTTATGCTCTTTTCTGTTATAGGATACCAGCATCATACTGTCTGAGCGCCCCATATCGCTGGAAGGATCTCTGGAATCTGTTCCCACCAGAAGCACATTGATCACACTGTCATCCTTTGCCTCTTCTCTGGCAATTGCAACCTGTGAAGCCGTCGGATCAACGTCCTCCGGGTCCACGATCTTTGCCGTCCCCGAATATAAACGCCAGAAAATCGCCGCACAGATTCCCAGCAGAATAAGCAATATTGCCAGAAGCACTGTGATACATATTTTCAATTTTCTATGTGTCTTATAGAATTTCTTCATTTTTCTGTCCTTTCAATTTCTTCCCTTGTCCGGAACCGCACAACCGGCCTGTTTTCACAAATTCTCCGGGGGTTCTCATCAAAAAGAGCCTGCAGATATTTTCTGCTGTATTTTCTTTTTAATTTCCCGTAAGCATCCAGAAGATATGGAGTTCTTCTTCTGGGGCTGTGTGCGTCGCTTGCGATTACAGATACCAGATATTCATCAAGCATCCACTCGGCTGAAAGCTGTGCACGATATCCGAATCTCCCCATAACACTGCCTTTATTTATCTGGATGAGATACCCCTTTTTCTTCCATTCATATACAATCTGCGGAATCTCCTGTACAAATTCATATCTCTCCGCATGGGCAATTACCGGACGGATTCCAATATCTGCAACCTGCCCAAGCACATCATCTGCAAATGCTGGATCTTCCCCAAAATCAAACTCTATCAGAAGATACCGGCTTCCATTTAACGTAAGAATCTGCCCTTCATGAATAAGCCTCGCAAGATCGTAAGTTGCAAATACTTCTGCTCCCGGCAGAATCTGCACCGGGATCCCCGCCTGCTGTACTGCTTCTGCCGCCCGAAAAAATCTTTCCTTATATTCCTCATTCAGATAATTGCTGTATCCACCCGGGATATTGCAGTGAGGAGTAGCAATCATAGCCGTCACACCGATATCCGCCGCCATCCTTACCATTTCTAACGTGTCCTGAATATTCGAAGCGCCGTCATCGGCTCCCGGTAAAATATGTGTATGTATATCAATCATTTTTCCTGATTATCCTTTGTTCGCTTTTCTAAAAATCCATCGCCATCCGTGCTGCTTCCTCTTCCGAAAGCTGCACCAGCTCTTTTTCCATAATCCGGTATACACGCTGGCACAGATTCAGGACGCTCGGACGATGCGTTGTCACAATACAAGTCTTATCGGGCCTTCTCCTGATAATATTGCGGAGCACCTTCCTTTCCGTTGCCACGTCAAGAGCTGATGTTGCTTCATCCAAAAGAAGAATCGGCGCGTCTTTTAGCACTGCCCTTGCAATTGCAATTCTCTGTGCCTGTCCTTCTGAAAGTCCCCGTCCTCTTTCCCCTACACTGCTGTAGAGTCCTTCCGGCATCTTTTTCACAAATTCCCATGCGCATGCTGTCTGAAGCGCCGCGATGATCTCCTCATCCGTAGCATCCTCCTTTACCATCCGCATATTCTCAGCTACCGTTCCCCCAAAAATTGTATTTCCCTGAGGCACATAAGAAAACAGATACCTTGTCTGTGCCCCCAGTTCCGTCTTCCGGCCGGAAGCATCCACAAGAACGGTTTCTCCCTTCTGTGGTTTTACTAACCCCAGAATCAGCCGGATCATCGTTGTCTTTCCTTCACCGGATGGTCCGACTAACGCTGTTATCTCTCCCGGATCTGCAAGGAAAGATGCATCTGCAAGAATCTCTTGTCCGGGAGTATAAGCAAATTCTATCCCCTTCATCTGAATCCTTAAACCCTCTTCTGGATATTTCCACGTATCTGAAGCTTTCGGGATCTGTACTTCCCTGGGAAGCTCTGTAATCTCCCGGATTCTCCGTGCGGAAATCGAACTGTTTAAAAATGACGGAATAACAGATACGCTTTGGTTGAACGCCGAAGACAGACTGCTTCTCTGCTGCAAAAACAACGTCATTGTCCCATATGTAATCTCATGCGTCCACAACCGGAACAGGCAGTAGAAAAATGCCGCAAACTGCATCACCAGCCCCATTACAGACAACAAAATATTACTTTTGATCGTAAACATATTATACCGCAGCGCAATATCCCGGAATCCTTCCTGCTTATGCCGCATTTTCCGACTGTACAAAGAGGTAATCCCAAAAGATTTGATCGTGTCGTAATTATAAAATGCTTCCACTTCAAAGGTCATCAGCTCACTGCTGGATTCCCGAACCTTTTTCCCATATTCCCGCTGTTTCCCTAACAGAAATCGGGAACACAAAAGCATAACCGGAGCGCTTCCGAGCGCAATCACCGCCATGATCCAGTCATAATGAAGAATGACAAAAAAAGTGGCTGCAAATTTATAGGCAGACAGAATTACCGTGGGAAGCCAGCTTACCGCATTTCCGCTTACTGTTTTAACATCTCCGTTGAACCGGTTCAGCAGATCCCCATTCGTATATGCATTCATAGCCAGCCATTCGGAAGCCATAATCTTGTCAAAAACATCTGCCTGGATGTCATTATTAATTCGAATGCTAAGCTGTGTCGATACCCGGTTAATCAGATTCTCCAGCGCCATACTGATTACAGAGCTAAATACCATAAGGACAACCAGCACCCAGAGCCTGCTCATCTGATAGCCGGTAATAATATCGATCAGATATTTCCCGGCAACACTTCCCATCAGCCCGAGCGACGTACTCAGAATTCCCAGTATCACATACAGCACGATGGACTTCCTGTACCTGATACTGTATCCAAATATCCATTTCCAGTCATCTAAAAGCTCTGAAAAGGTTCCATCCTTCCATTTCGAAAACAAAATATGAACAGATGTATTGATAGTCTTAGTCTTCATTCAGCACACACCCCATTATATGCACCTTATATTCCGCAATCTGCTCCAATCCGCGGAAAATAAAATCTGCACGTGCAAAATCCTTTTTCACAATCAGAATTGTCCCGTCCACATACTGCGCCAGAACTCCCGCATCTGCAAGAAGCCCCAAAGGCGCGCTGTCGAGAATCACATAGTCAGCCTCTTCCTCCAGCGAATCAATTGCCCTTTTCATCGCAGGTGTATCGAAGAGCTCTGTCCCCTCCGGATCGGCGCTTCCTGCCGGAAGATATAAAAGCTTTGGAAAATCCCGGAAATCCGCTTCTCTTCCGGAAACTACCGCTTCATTTAATTTGATTTCGCCCTTCAAATATTGGAACAACCCCTTTCGTTCCCCCATATGTAAAATATTGCTGTCTGATGGATTGCGGAGGTCGCAGTCGACAAGTACAACCTTCTTTCCACTCTGTACAAGAGACAACGCAAGGTTTACCGCTACCGTACTTTTTCCTTCATTTGCAAGTGCGCTCGTAATGAGAATGCTTTTTATCCCATTTTCTCTGGCGCTGTATTCTACCTTATTACGGATATTACGAAAGGCTTCCACAAATTCCGGTTTGATTTTCTCATCCGCAATGCTTGAATATACTTCCTTTTTCCGGCTCCTTTTTCTATGATGCATTTTAGGTATCGTTCCAAGGCACCGTTGATTGAGCTTCTTTTCGCAATCCTCTTCCCTTCGGATCGTCTGATTAAAAAATGCAAGGACAGCAAGAAATACAAGCCCTGCCGCCATACCAAGCAGACCGCCCTTCGCCACATCTCTTTTCAACGTTTTGGGATTATCCGGCTCCGTCGGTATCTTTGTCTCATCAAGCATATTCAGCTCAACCTTCCCTACGATTACTTCCGAAACAGAAGGATAACAGTCAATCACTGCCTGCAGGGTTCTGTAGGCCCGTTCCGCATCAATATCAGTTACGGAAAGAGTCAGGAGATTTGTATTTTCTGTGACATTTACCTGAATACTTCCCGGCACCGAATCTATCGAAAGCTGCTCCGCCACTCTGCGCTGCAGCACTCCGCTTGTCAGTATATGCGGAAATGTTTTCGCCATCTGTTCTGCAGCCGCATTATCAAAAAAGCTGCCGGAAAGCGCATTTTCGCCTTGTTCCTGTGTAATATTTACCGTGAATGTAGAAGATGCAGTATACCGGGCAGTATACCGGACATTTGCTCTTATGCCAAAAAGAATGGCTCCTGCAAGCACCAGAAATAATACCACTTTCCACATCCTGGAAAACAGTCTGAAATAATCTGACAGGAAAACGGTAATATCGATCTGCTCTGCCTGCCTTTCTTTTTGCTCCCTAGTTTCTCTGTTCATGCTCTGTTCCCTTCTTCTCTTTCTGGTACGCTGCTCCATACCGGCCATATTGTCCATAACGTCCGTACTTTCCATATCCGTAGCCGCTGTATCTTCCGTAGCCGTAACCATATCCATAACCATATCCGTAACCGGATGAGAAAATATTTCTTCCGCCTACAGCATCATTAAAGATACATCCCATCAAGCCTTTTCCATAATTATTAAGCATGTCTATTCCATCATTAATATACTTCACCAGCGCGTTGTTCTGTTTTACAACAAGGATGGATGCATCTGACAGGCGTGCCAGTACTTCCGTATCAGAACGCCGGTAAACCGGCGGCGCGTCAATAATAATCAGATCATATACCCTGCGCATTTCCTTTATAAATAAATCCATTTTTTCAGAAGAAAACAATTCCGCCGCATGGCGCAGTTTTGTCTGATTCACCAGCATATCATAAGAATAATCCTCAAAGGAAGAGACTGCCCTGCGAAGCGGCTCTCCTTCTTCCAGAATTCCTCCCCAGTCTTTTACCTGATCCGGATTCAAACTCAGATATTCCTGTAATTTCATATTTCTCAGATTTCCTTCAATCAACAGTACCTTTCTGTCCTGTTTCGCCATCAGGTACGCAAGGTTCACTGCAAAGGTTGTCTTGCCTTCCTTTGGCATAGTACTCGTCACAAGTACTACCTTTATGCCCTCATGCCGCATCCGGTACAAAAGCTTCATACGGATTTTCTTCATAGACTCTGAATATCCGAAACCAAGCGCAGGATCCGGAAAGAGAAGCTTTTTCTTTTTCCTTCTTATCAAATCTCTGATATTTCGGTATTTGCGCTCGTGGGGCAGAAGCCCGATTGCCGAAGTATCGATTTTAATGGGTATTTCCGCCTCATTTTTCACAGTATCCTTTATAAGAGAAAGAAATGCAATCACAGCCGCCATAACGAAAGCGCCTATAAGAAATGCCTTCTCCATGATCCCCTTTTTATCAAATCGCTTATCCGGAATGGACGGATATTCAGGCTCTTCGAAGATTTCCATTACGACTTCGCCCAGTACATTTTCCCCGACCTCCGGATAATGGGCAAGCATCCCTTTTAAAAGTCTGAGCGCTGTCTGGGGGCTGTCAGAGGTAACCGACACCGTAAGGAGATTTGTCTCCGGTACGATTTCGATTTGTACCTTTCCTTCGAAAGACTTCATTCCCAGACTTTCACTTACCTTCTTCTTCAGAATATGGCTGTCCATAACAGAACGGAACACCTCCGTCATTTTCTCTGCCTTCGTCAGATTCGCATACGCTCCTCCATTTTCCTTCGCAGAAATGACAAATGTAGTCTGGGACGTATACGTCGGATGGTAAAGAATTCTTCCTCCGATATAAGATAATAAAGCCGCCGAGATCCCGACAAATATCACAACCCACAGGTCATGAAGGACATCTCTTATAATACAATATAGATCTATCTGTTGCTGTTCTGTATTTTTTTCCAAGGTTTCAACTCCATTCTGTCTTTACTCTACGACTACGATCATCCTGCTTTTTCCCTGCTGTACGCCGTTTCTGACAATATAATCCGCATAATATACTCCGGGCTGTGCCGTATTCACATTTCCCTGAATGTCCAGCTCTCCCTCCCGGTCTGCCCCTGCGTAATAAGACAACAGGTCTATCGAGCCATTGACGTTCAAATACACAAGATATGCATTGAGCGATACGTCAATCCCCTCTGTGGAAGCATCGTATATTTCTACCGGAAGCACAAGCTCCGACGTCTGTCCCGCGCTGTCTGTGACCCTGAACTCTGCAGGCCATGTGCCGGGGCTTCCTTTCGTCGCTTCACTCTCCAGTGAATATTTGATCCGCGTGCTCACATCTCCATCCAGCATACTCTCTGCCTGTACGGTTCCTGCTATATTCACCTCTTCGTCCTCCGAAAAGCGAAGCGGCTTCTCAAGTATAAATCTTGGTTTTTGATAATCCGTATAATGAAGCTTTCTTACATTTCGTCCTACATTTCCCGCATCATCAATCGCCGCATATGTGACCGTTCTTTCTCCGGCATCTGAAAATTCAGATATAGTTTCAACAACCAGCGAATCACTGACGTCACCGGACCGGTCATCTTCTGCCTTCACACCGGAAAGGAGACTGTCCTCCCCATCTGCCACACTGACTGTCAGAGGTTCTTCCGGGCAGCGGATCACCGGAGGATTGCCATCTCTTTCTGACCACTCATAAATTCTGAATACTGCAAATGCCGCCACCGATATAAGGAACAGCACAATGCTCATATATCTGATTTTTTTCATTCGAATTATTTCTCCTTTATTTATTTCAGGATTCCCCGTTCCCTCGCCACACGAATTGCCTGTACCCGGCTGTTTACTCCAAGCTTTTTGTACAGACTGTACAGGTGTCCTTTTACCGTAGGAAGCTTTAGATTTAATTCCCTGCTGATCTCATTATTTGTCATACCTTCGTTGATGTCTGACAAAATGATCCGCTCCATTCTGGTAAGCTTCTCCTCCGAAATCTCCTTCTTCAGGTCCGGATATGCCGTCCGGTTATGTCTGGCCTCCCGGGAGATTACACCCACATAATCCGCAAGAGGCATTCGGAGCACACTGCCATAATTATATTTCTTTTTCTGCTGCCATACTCCCGACATATTTTTCTGCATCCACTTCATATAATCTTCCAGTATTTCACTGCCGGTCTTGCCATATTCCAGATAAAACGTAACATATCTGCGGTCTCCTGTTATCAGGAAGGATTCTATTACCAACGGAAGCGCCTTGTTTTTCTGATTCTGTTTCCATTCCACTACTGCAAGAACAAAAAGCGCTTCTGCAAGGAAAAAGGTGTGCCTGTATACACGAAAGAAAGGAATCAGCTTTTCCAGTATCTTTCCCGACTTGTCATACTCATTCAAATATAAATAAGCCTTTGCCCTGTACCACCAGGTAATCCAATTTTCTGTCCGTATTTCTACCGGCGCCCTTTTTTTCAGCTTTTCAAGCCACCATACAAGCCCCTGCCGTTCTCTGCATCTTAACAGGTACGTATAGAAAATCACCTCTGTATTTTTCAGGAATGGGGAAGACCAGTCCCATTCAAAACCTGTCATTTCATCTTCTATATATTGCTTTATCTCTTCCTGCGGGACGACCCACCACAACCGAATAAGCAGAAACATCCTTGCAAGCCCGATCTGATCCGGTTCTCCCTCGCTCTTTTGTAAAATCTTTTTTAAATATTCTTCCACCGGCACAGATTTATCTTTTATTTCAAGCCGATACTCCATATATGCAAATTCATAAGCCTTCTGTTCTTTTTCACCCAGACCTTCACTCCAGATACGTGCTTTTCTCTTTCTCTCTTTCTTTGTTCCGATAAATAGTTCAGATAAATCCCGGATTCCACACAAAAAAGAGCAGGAATACCCCAATATATGATAAAGTCTTGTTTTTCCGGCCCTGTGCGTATGTTTCTCCAGCAGGCTGAGCCATTCCTCCAGACTGACAGACGGATCTGCGTATGACAGATTCAGATAAACTTCTTCCGCAAGCTCTCCCTCTTCTGCCTCCACATATCTCATTTCTTCTCTGAATCTTGGAAAATCCTGTTCACAAAAGCTCCACAGCGCCTTCAAATAGATACTCTGTAAAGAAGAATCCTCCCACTCAAGTACTTCCTCATAAGGAACTCCAAGAAAAGGGACCTTCTCATAATTTCTGAGCATACACGCTTTCCACTCTTCCCTGTCCCCTGATTTTTTCAGGCAGACAAGCGCTTCTTTTATATATCCATGCTCTTCATACCATTTCCCAAGTCTGGAAAACAGCCGGCTCTTTTCTCTTGTTTTTATATTTCCATTGCCATCTTTCCGGGCAAACAAAGGAGAGACTCTGTAGCATCCCTCTTTTCTGTTTACCTGAAAAATCCCTTTTTTCTCCAGACTCTCCAAATATTTCTCTGCATCAGGAAACCCAAAAACCTCCTCGCACAGCTTCTCCTGGATCCACGGACAATGCGACGCATATATAACCAGTTCCTGTTCCTTACCTGGAAGGGTGTCCAATATTTCACGTCGAAGATAATAACGGATCTCATATCTGTCCCGGATCTCCTCCGCACTCAATTTAACATTATCCGTATTTTTGGCTGAAAAACGCAGAATCATATCCACGCAGCCGGCCCATCCTCCGCTGACCCGCAGCACATCTTCTGCTCTGAGTCGGCTTCCTGCTGCCTCCACCAATTCACTGATCTCTGCTTCCGTAAATAAAAGCACTTCCTGAGAAAGGAGTTCCATCTTCCGTCCCCATAAAAGTACTAAAAACCGCTCTTGCGGCTGCTGTCTTCCAATCATAATCACACGTCCTGCCTTCGGAAGCTCTTCAAAAAGGCAGACAATATCTTCCGCCATTTCCTGTGGCAGTTCCTGAGGAACATTTTCTAAAATAATCCAGAGATTCTCCTGATTCATCCGGTCCCTTGCGTCCCGGAGCCTCTCCCTGAAACACCCGGGATCTCTGATTTCCTGATTCATGAAAAATACTTCAGCAACCACATCGTTTCTCTTTGAAAGCAACATCTTTACTGCTGTTGTCTTTCCGGATGCGGCTGCGCCTTCCAGATAAATCCCCGGAAAATGTTTCAATTCTTTTTCTAAAGCCCTGGTCTTGTCTATATAACACAGCTCTCCTGACAGACTGCTGTATATGCTGTTATTCTGCATCTTCCTGTTCACCCGCCAGGATGCCCCCCTGGATCAGCTTGTCCAGAAATTCCTGAATATCTTCTCGTGCTACGGTCTCATCGACTTCATATTCCCTCAGAACTCTTTGAAGGAGTTCTTCTTTTGTTATATCTTCCTGAAGCAGATTCCATAGAAAAACACCCACTTCATTAACCGTAATCAGTCCATTGAACTGCAATGCCATCTTTCCTGTGGGAATGATAATATAATCTCCTGCTATTTCTCTGAGAACAAATTCTTTTCCTACTTTCATGATTTTATCCCCTGACCTTTTATCAAATCATATGATAAGCAAGCAAGACGATAAGCCGGGTTATGTCATTGAGTAATCATCTATCCAGACCTGCCGTCGCCGGCAGGTTCAAGC
Source organism: Lachnospiraceae bacterium UBA7109 (assembly GCA_002492335.1). Classification (GTDB taxonomy): domain Bacteria; phylum Bacillota; class Clostridia; order Lachnospirales; family Lachnospiraceae; genus UBA7109. The sequence continues at coordinate 24,537 of DKYD01000082.1, read as the reverse complement.
GACCAACCTGAGACGTGACGGGCCGCCACATCGTCTCTATCCGGTCTTGCTTCGAGTGGGGTTTACATGTGCCCCCGCCGTTACCGGCGGGGCGGTAGTCTCTTACACTGCCTTTCCACCCTTACGTTAAGAATATAACGCGGTTTCTTTCTGTTGCACTGGCCTTGGAGTCGCCTCCACCGGACGTTATCCGGCACCCTGCCCTGTGAAGCCCGGACTTTCCTC